>JAIFKV010000013.1 GCA_020049415.1 Betaproteobacteria bacterium | reverse complement strand
CGTATATATCAGCCCCACCGCCGCGCAGGCGGCGATGACTTTCATGATGTCCTGCTTGTATTTCCACAGTGCGATGAAAGCGACGATCGACATCAGCGCGTAGAACCATTCGAACGTGCCCTCAAAGCCTGTCGGCCAGAGGACGTGGAAGCCGAAGAACAGCGCCAGGTTGAGGATCACGCCAACTACGGCGGCGGTGATGCCGGTCAGCGGGGCGGTGAACTTGAGATCGCCGTGGGTGGATTCGACCAGTGGACCGCCGGCCAGGATGAACAGGTAGCCAGGCAAAAAGGTGAAGAAGGTGGCGACGCATGCGCCTGCAAATCCGGCCAGCAGCAAAGAGTCTGCGCCGAATATTTCCTTCGTCCAGCCACCGATGAAGCCGACGAAAGCCACCACCATGATCAGCGGCCCCGGCGTGGTTTCGCCCAGCGCCAGGCCATCCATCATCTGCGGGCCGGTCAGCCATTGGTAGTGTTCAACGCCGCCTTGATAGACGTAGGGCAACACCGCGTAAGCGCCGCCGAAGGTAACCAGCGCGGCCTTGGTGAAGAACTCGCCCATGTCCTTCAGCACCGGCACCTCAAGCGTCGCCCAGAAACCGAGCGCCCAGATCGCAAGGAAAGCGACGGTCATCAGAATAAGACGCGACAACTTGAATTTGGCGTGTTCCGGCGTCGGCGTGTCATCGTCGATCAGCGCCGGGCCGTATTCCTTGTTCGACGCACCGTGGCCGCCGCCGACCTTGAATTTGTCGGGCGCGATCTTGCTGCCGATGAAGCCGAGCACGCCAGCGGTCAATACGATGATCGGGAAGGCAATGTGCAACGCGAAGATGGCGATGAACGACGCCGCCGCGAAGCCCCACAACACGCTGTTTTTCAGCGCCCGCGAGCCGATGCGCCAGGCGGCAAAGACGACGATGGCGACTACAGCCGGTTTGATGCCGGCGAATACGCCCTGGACGAAAGTCAGGTCGCCAAACGCCATGTAGACGTAGGTCAGCGCCGACAGGATGAACAACGACGGCAACACGAACAGTGTGCCGGCGATGATGCCGCCCCAGGTGCGATGCATCAGCCAGCCGATGTAGATGGCGAGTTGCTGCGCTTCCGGGCCGGGCAGCACCATGGCGTAGTTGAGCGCGTGCAGAAAACGGCGTTCGGAAATCCAGCGGCGTTTTTCCACCAGCTCCTGATGCATCATCGAAATCTGCCCGGCCGGGCCGCCGAAGCTGATGAAACCGAGTTTCAGCCAGTAGACGAAGGCTTCCCGGAGGCTGGGTGGGACGGGGCGTTGTTGGTCATTGGTCACTTTACTTCTCCTGAAAATCAGGTTGCGTTGAATGCCGCATACAGGTCATCCAGCAGTTGACCGCCTTCCGCGAGCAACTGATCGTCATCATTGATGCGGCTTTTCAGGCCTTTCAGCATCGCTTCAAAGCCGGCCGCTTCGGGGGCTGTGCCGCCGACATCCAACGTATGCACCAGTGCGCCGAGTCGTTTCAGCGCCACATCGCCTTCCAGGCCGAAACTCGCCAGCAGCGTTTCAAACGTGACACGGCGGCCGATGTGGCTGAAATGCGCACCGTCGTAATCGAAACCGAGCGCGTCGTCCGGGCAATCCTGCGGCTGTGCCAACCAGAGGAAGTGGGCCTGCTTGTCGATGCGACGGCGGATCAGCCAGGCGGAAGCCAGACGATCCACCCAGAGATTGTGCCGCGTCGCCCATAACCGGTTCTGATACAGGGCACTATCGACCCGTTCCGGCTCGCCTTCGATGAAGCCTGGTTCGCTGGCCATCTGGCGTTGGCGCAACTCCGCTTCCATGCCGTGCAGGCGGCGCTCGGTTTCGGCCCGCGCCGGGTTGGGGAAATAGTCGATGCCGATCACACCATCCAGATGCTTGCGCGCCTGACGCAAGCCACGTCGAAGCAGTGCGTCATCGGTTTGCCCGCTCAGTTCGCTCAGTTCGGCATCGAGACCGGCGTATTCGGCTGAGCGGTCGAACAAGGCCATGAACGTATTTTCATGCTCCGCCGAACCGGACACCCGAAGCAACCAGGCCTGGCCGCCGGCGACTTCCGCTTCACGTACCTGTGCGGCAAACAGCGATTCAAGTTCGCTACGTTGCGGCAGCAGCCAGACACCATCACGCAGCGAGGCTGCGCCAAGCGATTTCAGCGCACGCCAGATGCGGGTGCGCGCAGTGGCGTTTTCGCTCGGCAAGGCAAGAATCAGCGTTATCCAATCTGTCATATCTATGTCATTTATTGAAATATATGTGACAGATTATAGTCATCAATGTGAATTGAAGTTCAATTCCAACCCGAGCGATGCCGGCAGCCGATCAACTGCGCGACAGCGCTTGAGCTACATTTACTACATTTCAAGCCAAACAAATCTGGAGCCAATTCATGTTAGCGATTCTCGTAGCCGTCACATTGCTTGCCCTGTGTGTGGTGGCAATCTATCTGTTGCTGAGGAGCATGGGGCGAGACGGTATAGAAGCGGCGGCCCCGGGAAGCTGCAGAAGCGGCAGGTGCGGCGTTCAACCGAGGCAAAGCAGCGATGCCCATTCACCGTTGCAGCAGGTGCACAGCATGCGGGTTGACGAGATCAAGCGACTGGACGGGCGGCCCAATGATCAGGCCTGAAATCCTGAGATTGCTCCGCAGTCGAAGTCACGCATCACAGCTTGGCAGTCCGGCTAACACTTTGCCTTAAGCACAATAGAAAACGCCCTGGCAAGCAGGGCGTTTTCGGGGTAGGTCGGGTTGTCGGGTTATTCGTGATCGCCGTAGGAGAAACGAATATGTCCGTAGCGAATCGCCAGCACCGCCAAGGTCAGCAGCAGTATTGCTGCGGTAACGCCCATGATGCGGTATTCGTCGAGGTTCTTCATGTCCAGCACCAGATAGCGGGATAGCGCGACGATGGCGATGTAGATCGGGAAGCGCACCGGTAAACGACCGGATTGAAAGTACAAGCCAACCATGGCGAGAATTTCCAGGTAGAGGAACAGCAACAGCAGGTCGCCCAGGTTGACGGTGCCGGCCGTGATCATGACCCCGACTTCGTGATAGCCGGCGATGATGGTGGCGACGGTGATGATCGCCAAGCCGATATATTCGATGATGCCGAGAACAGAAATGGCGTGATGGGTGAACTTGTTCTGGCGCATGGGTATTTTCTCCGGATTGGTTTAGCGCGGCGTGCGAGCGATGGCGGTTTCTACCAGCGCCAGAAAGTCTGCCTGATTTTTGACCTGCGCCACTTCCTGGGAGGTGACGGTATAACCATGCGGGCCGGCGATGGCTTCGTAGCGCGGTACGCGCGAGTGGAACAGGCGCGGGAAAACCCAGCGCGTGAAATCGTTAGGCTCGACTTGGGCAACAAACTCAAGGTTTTTTTCCGCCATATAAATGGGCAGGTTTTCGCTCAAGAATGCGGGTCGGTAATACAGCGGCTTGGGGTCAGACTGGGCGCGGCGAATCAGGGTCTCTTCCTCGTCTTTGGTGGTGACCTTGATGTAGAGAATCAGCGTGTGCTCGGCCAGCAGATCGATCACGGAATCGTCTTCCAGTTCACACAGACTGCCGCCGACGTCATTTACAAAATGGTCGTAACCGTAGATTTCCTGCGCTTTACGGATGAACTCGGGCACATCCTTCATGGCGGCGATTTCGGCCTCGCGATACATCGCCTGGCGGCGGCTGAATTCCGGCAATGACAAGCCGGAGAAATTCGGATCGCCGAGCTTGCCGACAAAAGAAAGCACTGGACCCAGGTCTTGAATCTTGATGTTGTTGCGAATGTCGATCCAGTCGTTGCGCAGCAACTCGCGCAGGAACGGCACCTGCATCGCTTGCTGCTTGATCAAATCGAGGATGGGTTCGTCCAGATAGCGCGTGCCGATGCGGTAATCGCCGGAGAAGTGGAACCAGTCATGGCGGCGCAGCAGGCTGGAAATGTAGGTTTTTCCGACACCGGACATACCCAGCAGGGTGATCTTTTTGTGCTCCCAGGCGCGGAAGGATTCAGGGCTGAATTTCATCGTTTGATGGCTCAAGAAAGTAAAAAGCTTGAAGGTCGACAGTGTGCCCGAGTCTGAGCATCGAGAAAATCTTGATATTCAAATGAGAACCGATTGCATTTGCGAACGGATCTCATGTAGCATCCATCCCATGCATCAAAACAACCTTCCCAAGCCTGTTGCCCAAACCCCGCCGACGGGGGTCATCAACGCTGCCGAATTGTTACGCGACCGGCGCGAACTGGTGATTGAGCATCGCGGTGAACGTTACCGACTGAGCTTGACCAGGAACGGCAAGTTGATCTTGACCAAATAAATTCCCAAACCGCAGCCAGCCAAAGGGCGATTCCAGCGACCCCAGTAGCCAGCCAGACATGACCAGGAACCTGTCGGACTTTTGTCGTCGATAGCGAAAATCGGCCTCGGCGTGGTCGATTTCCCGCTCCCCCGGGGACTTTGCAACCGACGAGGCGAAAGCACGACAGGCTCCTAGCAAACTGAATGGAGTCGTCCCATGCGCAATCCCCGCGCCCTGCCTTTGTTGGCGGTTGTTGCAAGCCTTGCCGCCAGCCCCGCCGTTGCCACCGAAACAACCCAGCCCGCCGCCGTCGACGTGGCATATCTACTGCAAGCCATGCAGGAACGCCTGAGTCGCCTTGAAGCGCGCAATGCCGAACTGGAGCGGCGTCTGGCCGAGCCGGCCAAACTGCCCGAAGTGGTCGGCGCACGTCTGGACGAGGTGGAAAATGAAGTTCTGGCGCTGACCAGGAAGCCAGACCCGCTGGATAAATTTGAAGGTGTCAGCGTGGGCGCCAGCCTGATCATGGTGGCGCAACAAGCCAAGGGCGGTACGGTTTCCGCAACAGAGTTGAGCACCCGCGCCGATGTCGAAGTCGAGTTGCCGGGCGGTTCAATCGGCCCGGCCGAAGGCAGGATTTTTGCCCATTTCCGCGCTGGTGATGGTGACGGTGTTGATGGTGCGTCCACACCGCCGGGGACTTTTGCTACCGCCAACGCCACGGTGTTCGGCAACCAGGCCAGCCCGGTACTGATGCAGGCCTGGTATCAGCTCGACATTCCGGTCGGCGCTGCCAGCGGCAACCTGGGCCGAATCGAATTGACCGCTGGCAAGATCGATCCGTTCGGTTTCTTTGACGGCAACAACATTGCCGATGACGAATCGGAAGGTTTGATGAATCTGGCCTTCGTGCACAACCCGCTGCTCGATGCCGGCGGCGACATCGGCGTCGGCTCGCATGGCGCCAGCCCGGGTCTGCGCGTGGCCTATGTCAGCGACGTCAACGGCGGCAACAACATCACCGCTTCGCTCGGCGTGTTCGGCGCGAGCTCTGGCATAAGCGCCGGTGCGGATTATCTGGATACCTTCAGCAAGCCGCTGACCATCGCGCAACTGGAATATGCCGGCAAGACCTGGCCCGGCCTGGATGGCACGTATCGAATCTATGCCTGGAACAACGCACGTTCCGAGGATCAAATCAACACCGGCGAGGAAAAGCACGCCGGCTGGGGAATTTCACTCGATCAGCAGGTCACTTCGCACACCACGCTGTTCGCCCGTTATGGCGACTCTTCCAAAGGCAATCTGAACTTTGATCGCGCCTACACGCTGGGCGCTCAGATCGATGGCGGCGCCTGGGGTCGAGCAGGCGATCGCATCGGCCTTGCCTATGGCGCGTTGTCGACCAGTTCCGAATATCGCAATGCAGGAAACGGCTCCGGCAGCGAAAAGATCTACGAACTGTTCTACGCCTGGCAGGCCAACGACCCGTTCCAGCTTTCACCCAGCGTGCAGTGGATTTCCCGCCCGGCCGGAGATTCGACGGCGGATAACATCATCGTGGTGGGTCTGCGGGCCAAACTTTCTTACTGATTCAACGCCAACCAGGAGTCCATCATGGATCACAACACCGCTCTGCTCACCGGCGCACTCGACCAGTTGATGCGCCACACTCTTACCGGATGCGGCCGCGCCGCGCATCAGGCATCGCGACTGCTGGACTTACTGGCGGAACAGTCGGAGTTGGACTCGGAAACCCGCGAACTATGTGGTCGGATGAGCGAAGAACTGGCGGCCGGCCATGTGTGATCGTTGCGACAACAAGCGCTTACTGGCTGGATTGTTCGAACGCGCAGGCGTCGTCGCCGCGCCCACGCTGGAGCAATCCGCCGTCCTTGCTCAAGCAACGGTACACCAGACGACAAAGGCGAATGCCTTGCCCGCCAGCCGTCGGCCGAAGCTGTGGGAGCTGGAAGAAAAGCATCACTGTCCGCTCATAGGCACCTGCCTGAGTCTGGATGAACTGGCTCGGATCGCGCGGAAATCCGGTTTCACCGGCGCGCCGACCGATTCCTATCGGCTACATGTCGAGGCGGTTTCCTTGTCTTGCTCGCGCAACCAGGCCGCTGAAGCCATGCAGCGCATGCTGGAGAAAAAGCATGGCCTCGCCATCACTCTATTCCAGCGAGCAAAGACCGACACGGAAGTGCTTGCACGGTGGAAAGAAGCCCTGGAACGCGGCGAAGTTGCCGGCGCGATGTGGGCCACGCTCACCCATAAAGCCGCCAGCCGGGAGACGCGAAATCAGGTTTATGGTGATGTTCACATGCTCAGCCACCAGATTGGCGCCGGCCAGGCGGCCGACTTGCGCCGGCTGGAATGGCTGCAACGACAACGTGACGAGACGGCCGATGAAAACAACCGCCTGAGCGAAGAACTGCGTCGGCAAAGAGAACAGATCACTGCCTTACGTCAGGCGCTGGCGGCGGAAAAAGACCAGACCGCCTGTCTGGAACCTTTACTGAAGCGGGTCCGCGAACTGGAATCGGGCCAGGCGATGATCGCTATCGGTCGTCAATTGCTGCTGGCGCAAGCGCAAGCGGCGCGGGCGCGAGAAGCCGAGACGCGCATGCAGGCGCTGGAACACAAAGTCGGCGCACTCCGGGTTGAAAAAACACGACTGAGCCGCGAGCGTGACGAACTGCAAGAACAACGCGATGCGCTGGAACAACTGTGGACCGCCGAGGACACCCCGGCCGCTAGTTGCAATGGCGATTGCGCCGCCTGCCCCGGCAGCCTGCGCGGCCGCTGTGTGCTCTGCGTTGGCGGACGTACCCCGCTGTTGCCGCAATACCGGGTGCTGGCGGAGCGGCTTGGCGTACGCCTGATTCATCACGATGGCGGCAAGGAAGAAACGCTGGCGCGGTTGCCGGACCTGCTCAACGCCTCCGACGCGGTGATCTGCCCGACCGATTGCGTCGGCCATCTGGCTTATTACCAACTGAAGAAACACTGTAAGCAAAACGGCAAACCCTGTGTGCTGACTCGCAGTTCCGGCGTCGCCGGTTTTGCCGCCGCGCTGACCCGGCTGGCAAGTGGCCGTGCCGACATTCAAACCCAGATTTGAGTCTGCCGACATGCCCCCAACCCCAACTTACGAATCCACCGCGACGTTGCCGAAGACGCCACCCAGTTACCAGTCCGGTGACTTGTTTCAAGGCGGCAAAGTCATCTTGATCATTCACGCGGGCCGTGAGTATTGGCTGCGCATCACCCATTCCGGCAAATTGATTTTGACAGCATGAATTCCCCTCTTTTAAGGAAAGCCCAAACCATGAAAAAACGGATCCTCTTCCTCGCCCTGGCTGCTGCATTGGGTTCACACCCCGCCCTCTCCGCCGAGCTTGATGTCACGCCGGCGGTCAAACACTACGCCAATCTGGTGCATGCCAACTACGAAGACACCCTGAACGCCGCCAAGCTGTTGCAAAGCGCGATCAGCGCCTTCCTCACCAGCCCGAATTCGGCAACCCAGCAAGCGGCGCAGCAGGCCTGGCGCAATGCGCGCGAGTTCTACGGCACCACCGAAGCGTTCCGTTTCTACGGCGGCCCGATCGATGACGAGGATGGCCCGGAAGGCCGGCTCAACGCCTGGCCGATGGACGAATCCTTTGTTGATTCAGTAGCGGAGGATTCGACCAGCGGCCTGATCAACGACCGCGCCTTCGCCATCACCAAAGAAGCGATCTCCGGGCAGAACGAACGCGGTGGCGAAGAGAACATCGCCACGGGCTATCACGCCATCGAATTCTTGTTGTGGGGCCAGGATCTGAGCGAAAGCGGCCCCGGCAATCGGGCCTTCAGCGACTTCGTTGATGGCAAAGCCCCCAACGCCGACCGCCGACGTCAGTACCTCAGCGTGGTCACCGAATTGCTGATCGACGATCTGAATTCGCTCGTCACCGCCTGGCGTCCCGGCAGCAAACTGAATTACCGCGCCCGCTTCGAGGGTGAAGGCAACGAATCCTTGCGCAAGATATTCGTCGCCATGGGTTCGCTATCGCGGGGCGAACTGGCCGGCGAGCGGCTGGAAGTCGCGCTCAACAGCCAGGATCAAGAAGACGAGCACTCCTGCTTCTCCGACAACACCCACCGCGATGCCGCACTCAACGCCATCGGCATCGAGAATGTCTGGCTCGGTCGCTACAAACGCGCCGACGGCAGCCTGCTGCAAGGCCCCGCGCCGCGTGATCTGGTCGCCGCAAAAGATGCCGCGCTGGCCGCGCGCACCAGTGCTCAGATCGCCAACTCGGTCGCCAAAGCCAACGCCATCCAGGCGCCATTCGACCGCGAAATTGTCGGCGCCAAGGACGCCCCCAGCCGCCAACGCATCCAGGCCACCGTCAACAGCCTGGTGCAGCAGAGCAAGGATCTGGTCGCCGCAGCGAATGCCGTTGGCATCAGCAAGTTGACGCTGGTGCAGCCTTGATGAAGCCGTTGGCTGTGCCGCGCCCGGCACAGCCAACTTTAGCCAGCCCATAGCCAGCCAAAACACCAAACCATGCACCCAAAAATACTTGTCCCTCTCGTCCTGCTTTCCAGTCTTGCCCAGGCCGCAGACGACCTGCTCGGCGAAACAACGGGTGGCAACACCACTGTCTTCGCCACCGGCCGCAACGCCTTCTCGTTTCCCGCCGCCAACCTGACCGACGCCGAACAATCCCGTTTTGTCATTGGCAACTCGTTCTTCAAACGCAACTGGGTGCAAGCGCCCGCCTCGACCAAGGCACGCGACGGGCTCGGGCCGCATTTCATCGCCCGTTCCTGCGGCGGTTGCCACGTCAACGATGGGCGTGGCGCGCCGCCGGCGGTGGGACAGCAGCCGGTCGGTCTGCTGATACGACTGTCGATCTCGGGCCTTGGCGCACACGGCGGCGTAATGCCGGAACCGACTTACGGTGACCAATTCAACAATGCTGCCGTGCAGGGCGTCAAAGCGGAAGGCAAGGTCGATATCGCCTATACCGAACTGCATGGCAACTTCGCCGACGGCGCCGCCTATACGCTGCTGCAACCGAGCTACAGCTTGCACGAACTTGGCTACGGTCCGCTGGCGAATGAGGTACTGGTCAGCCCGCGCATCGCGCCACAGCTCATTGGCGTCGGCATGCTGGAAGCCATCGACGAAGCTGAACTGGAGCGCAACGCACGTCAACAAGCGGCGGAAAAAGGCCCGATCAAAGGCATGATCAACCGGGTCTGGGATGCCCCCGCCGGCAAGATGCTGCCAGGCCGCTTCGGCTGGAAAGCCAACGTCGCGACCATCGCGCACCAGACTGCCGGCGCGTTTCAGGGCGATATCGGCATCACCTCCAGCGTCTTCCCGGATGAAACCTGCACCCGCGCGCAAACCGATTGCGTTGCTGCCCCGCGCGGTGGGCAAGGCAAAGCGCCGGAGATCGATGACAAAACCTTGGGCGATGTAGTGTTCTATCAAGCCACCTTGGCTCCGCCCGCCCGCCGCGCCCCCAACGACGCGGAAGTGCTGCGCGGCCAGAAGCTGTTCGCCGAGGCGCAATGCAGCACCTGCCATCGGCCGAGCTACGTCACTCAAGCCAGCCCGAACCCACAATTCAGCAGTACCGCGTTGAATGGTCAACGCATTTGGCCCTACACCGACCTGCTGCTGCATGACATGGGCGACGCGCTGGCCGATGGCCGACCCGACGGGCTGGCGAATGGACGCCAATGGAAGACGCCGCCGCTGTGGGGTGTCGGCTTGATCAAGGAGGTCAACAACCATCAGCGTTTGCTCCACGACGGCCGTGCGCGCGGCGTGCTGGAAGCGGTTTTGTGGCATGGTGGTGAAGCCGAAACCAGCCGGGATCGTGTATTGAAGATGAGTCAGCCGGAGCGCGCTGCGCTGGTGAAGTTCGTGGATAGGCGCTTGCGCGTTCGCCATCGCTAGCGTGGCCGGCGCGGCCAACCTGAGCGCCGATCTGCACAATGCCTGGTCCGTTCCGCGTGCCACAGGCGCGGGGTTTGCGGTGAGTTGCCCGCGCGCTCACGGGGTGGCGATATTCAGCGCCAGCGGAAGTTGGCGCGGCTTCGTGCCACTCGACGAAGCCTGTGCGCTGGCGGCATCGCCAGCGCGGCTCTGGGCGGGCGGTCGTTTGGCGGCGCTGGACCTGTCCTCCGGCGAGTATGAAGCGCCGGCGCTGCGCTTGCCGGCTATCCGGCTCGACAATCATTGGATTGCATCAAGTTAGCGCGCTTAAAGCAGGAACAAAACAGGACAATGCCAGCCTGTTGTCCTGCCTTAATCGCGAAAACATGACCCCGATGAAAATCTTGCCATTGCTGTTGACGCTGCTCTTCGCCCATCAGCTGACGCATGCCGAGTCCATCCGCAGCGATGCGGGGCGGACGCTGACGCGAAGTGAAATCCAGGTTGAACTGGCCAAGGCCGACTTCATTCTGCTGGGGGAGCATCACGACAACCCGCAGCACCACATTCAGCGCGCCGAACTGATCAGCGCCTTGGCCACTCCAAACGCGCCGCGCCAGCCGACCATCGTCATGGAGTATCTTCAACGCGGCCATCGAGTTGATCCGGCGCTGCCGCTGCTGGAAGAAATGGAGCAAGCTGGTTTCAGCCTCACAGGATGGAACTGGCCGCTGCACGAACCGCTGTTTGCAGCGGCGCGCGCTGCCGGTTTGCCTATCCTCGGCGGCAATTTGAGCCGTGCCGATGCGCGTCGCGTGGCGATGCAAGGCGAGTCGGCGCTCGATGCCGCATTGGCCGCGCAACTACAGCGCGCGCCCTTGACCACCATCGCGCAACAACAACTGGATGAGGACCTGAATAGCGGTCATTGCGGCCACCTGCCGCCATCTCGCCTGCCCAACATGCGGCTGGCTCAACGCGCGCGTGACGCCGCCTTGGCGTCGACCCTGTTGGCGGCAGAGACCGCCCCGGTCATCCTGCTGGCGGGAAACGGCCATGTCAGGCGCGATTACGGCGTCGCCCGACTGCTGCTCGAATCAGCGCCGCAGCGCCGCATTATCAGCATCGGGTTTTATGAGTCCGGGCCGGCTCTGGAACAGCGCCTGGTCGAACTGCGCGGCGCCTACGATTACATCTGGATTACCCCGCCGGCCGAACGCGAAGATCCATGCGCCGGGTTCAGCCTGGCTCCGATCAGTTCCGCCGTCTCCAGCCGTCCGGCGTTATAAAAACATCACCGGTTAAGTTCAACGTCTGCGGCCTTCATCACGCATGAATTTTTCCAGCTGACTCGCATCCAGATTCAGGTTCATGGAACGTGAAACACTGCTGTTCACCAAGACATCGAAATCTTCCGCCGGACGCGGCGCCGGCAGGGTTCTGGCCGTCATCGCCTCGGCAACCATGCGCCCGGCTTCCTTGCCGATCTGCGTCGGCGAACTGACCATTGCAATTGCCGCTCCGGATTTCACAAATGCCGCCGAATACCCGGCTACCGGAATGCCGCGACGATAGGTGGCAAGCAGAACAAATTTTGCCGTCTGGGCATTGATCACCGCCGCATCGGGTAAAGCCAGAAACAGACTGGCATCGGCAAGCACATCATTCATCGCCGAGGACAACTCGGACTGTTTCTCAATGGTCGCAAAAACGCCTTCCATGCCGACTTTGCGGAAAGCGCTCGACAGTTCATTGCGATAACGCGATGACGCTGGACCAAGCACGATGCCGACGCGTTTAATTTTGGGGAAGGCGTTATGCAGCAAACTGGCCAGGCGGCTGAAAGATTGTTCGTAATACACCCCGGTGATACGGCCATCCGCCGCATCGAATACTTCATCCAACTGGCTGCGCGGCGCCAGTACGGCAACGATGCGGGTTTTATCCGCCGTTGCCCGCAACCGCGACAGCGCCTCGCCGCCGACCGTCACCAATAGCTTGGGGAGTGGAGTATTGAAGTCGAATTCGCTCCACACGCCAACCCGCACTTCCGCGTTGGGCAACGTGGCTTGCAAAGCACGCGCTGCTTCCACATAAGCCTCATGTTTACCGCTCAGCGCCACCCAGACGTCATCCGCCCAAGCCGACACGCACGCAACAATAGCGAGGCAGCAAAACCCGCCACGCAGGCAAGCGATCATCACGCGTTGCACTGCGGGGAAATGGAGAGTTTGGCTGGGCAATTTTTGCGCGCGCAAGCTGCGGATTTCATCGTTAAAAGTTCACCCTTCTTTTGCTGATATGACATGAGGATAAATTCTAATGCACATGGCCTGCCTGACAGGGTCAATATCCCCGCATAAAACCCTGAACAAGACCGCCCGCAAACCGCCGGCTGGAAAGGGCGTAATGTTCGGTAACGTCCCATCCTGATTGACGATCCTGATTGACGATCTAGATAGACCGTTTTGAATAAATCAATTGGATGAATATTTGGACGGCGCATAAAGTTCGGTCCGTCGAATGACCTTTTACCCCAGCAGCACCCAACCCACTAAGGAGATCGAAAATGCAATCCCTGATCAACACCCAGGTTCAACCCTTCACCGCCCAGGCCTTCCACAACGGCAAGTTTATCGAGGTGACCGAGAAGAGCCTGCACGGCAAGTGGTCCGTGCTGATCTTCATGCCGGCCGCCTTCACCTTCAACTGCCCGACCGAGATCGAAGACGCCGCTGACAACTACGCCGAGTTCGAGAAGGCCGGCGCCGAGGTGTACATCGTCACCACCGACACCCACTTTTCGCACAAGGTGTGGCATGAAACCTCCGCCGCCGTAGGCAAGGCCCGCTTCCCGCTGGTTGGCGACCCCACCCACAAGTTGACCAACGCCTTTGGCGTGCACATCCCGGAAGAAGGCCTGGCGCTGCGCGGCACCTTCATCATCAATCCGGACGGCTTCATCAAGACTATGGAAGTGCATGACAACGCCATCGCCCGCGACGTCAAGGAAACGCTGCGCAAGCTGAAGGCTGCCCAGTATGTCGCTTCCCACCCGAACGAAGTCTGCCCGGCCAAGTGGAAAGATGGCGACGCCACTCTGACCCCGTCGCTGGATCTGGTCGGCAAGATCTAAGCTGCCCAATCACCTTCCTTGGCAGGGTGCGCGCGGCGCACCCTGCCGGGAGGCCACCCAGTTCGCAACACCAAGTCACCTGCATATCTGTCCGCAGATGCCTTCGTATTGCCCACTGTTTCAGGAGAATCACCATGCTGGATGCCAACATCAAGACCCAACTCAAGGCTTACCTGGAGAAGCTTGTCGCTCCGATCGAACTGATCGCCTCGCTCGACGACGGCCCGAAATCGGTCGAGATGCGCGGCCTGTTGGAAGATATTGCCAGCCTGTCGGACAAGGTTTCGCTGCTGGAGAATGGTGTCGACGCCCGCCGCCCGTCGTTCAGCATTGGCAAGGTGGGCGAGGGTGACAAGGCAGCCCGCATCCGATTCGCCGGCTTGCCGATGGGCCACGAATTTACCTCGCTGATTCTGGCGCTGCTACAGAGCAGCGGCTACGCGCCGAAGATCGATGCGGACAAGATCGAGCAGGCCAAGGCTATCGAGGGCAGCTACCGTTTCGAGACCTATATCTCGCTGTCCTGCCACAATTGCCCGGATGTGGTGCAGGCGCTCAACACGCTGGCCGCGCTGAACCCGAACGTGCAGCACGTCATGATCGACGGCGCGCTTTATCAGGATGAGGTCAATACCCGCCAGATCATGGCGGTTCCCAGCGTCTGGCTGAATGGCGAGCCGTTCGACGACGGCCGCATGAGCCTTGAACAGATCCTCGCCCGCCTCGACACCGGCGCGGCGGCGCGCGATGCCGCCAAATTGGCCGAGAAAGCGCCGTTTGACGTGTTGGTGGTTGGCGGCGGCCCGGCCGGCGCATCGGCGGCGATTTACGCGGCGCGCAAAGGCATTCGCACCGGCGTGCTGGCGGAGCGATTCGGCGGCCAGGTGCTGGATACTCAAGCCATCGAAAACCTGATTTCCGTGCCACAGACCGACGGCCCCAAACTGGCGCGGGCGCTGGAAGAGCATGTCAAGGAATACGAAGTCGACATCATGAATCTGCAGCGTGTCGAGGCATTGATTCCCGGCGAAGCGGGCGGCCTGCATGAAGTGCGCCTGGCCAACGGTGCGGTGATGAAATCGAAGAGCGTCATCATCGCCACTGGCGCGCGCTGGCGCGAACTCAACGTGCCGGGCGAACTGGAGTACCGCGGCAAGGGCGTGGCCTACTGCCCGCACTGCGACGGCCCACTTTTCAAAGGCAAACACGTCGCCGTGGTTGGCGGTGGCAACTCCGGCGTCGAAGCCGCAATCGACCTCGCCGGTATTGTCGGCCACGTCACCCTGCTCGAATTCGGCGACACTCTGCGCGCTGATGCGGTGTTGCAAAAGAAGCTCTACAGCCTGCCCAACGCCACCGTGATCAAGAGTGCGCAGACCACCGAGGTGACCGGCGCGGGTGGAAAAGTAAACGGCTTGTCCTACACCGACCGCACCACCGGCCAAAGCCAGCATGTCGCGCTGGATGGCGTATTTGTGCAGATCGGCCTGCTGCCGAATACCGATTGGCTGAAAGGTGTGATCAATCTGTCCCGCTTCGGTGAAATCGAAATTGACGCCAAGGGCCAGACCAATGTGCCCGGCATCCTCGCCGCCGGCGACTGCACCACGGTGCCCTACAAGCAGATTGTCATCGCCATGAGCGAAGGCGCGAAAGCCAGTCTGTCGGCGTTTGATTACCTGATTCGCAGTTCCGCGCCGGCTTGAACCAAGTCCGCGCGTAAAAAAACCGGCCTCGGCCGGTTTTTTTACGCGCGGACAAACCTCAGTACGATCAGGCTTTACCAATCAATGCATCGATTTCCGCTACCGCATCGAACCAATCCTGCTCTTCATATCCGGGTGCGAAGCCGCGTTTTTCAGCGCGATGATAAGCCGCCGTCTCAACCCAACGTTGACGCTCTTCCGCCGATGGCGCGGCAGGCTTGTCAACAGCCTTCGTGGCAGCGGGCGCTTTTTTCGGGGTGGCGACAGCCTTGCTTGCAGCCGGTTCTTTGGCAACCGGCTTTGCCGGCGCGGCAGCTTTCACCGGAGCGGCAGGTTTTGCGGCCGCCGGGCTTGCTGCCTTGGGGGCGACGACTTTCGCAGCGGCGACTTCGGGGGCGGCCGCTTTGGCTGCAGCCTTAGGCGCTGCTTTAGGCGCTGCTTTAGGCGCTGCTTTAGGTTCCGCCTTGGGGGCTGCTTTCGGTGCTGCTTTGGCAACCGCTTTCACCGGCGTCGGTTTGGCGGCTTCCTCTGCTTTTGCGACGGGCGCTTTGCTGACTGCTTTTGTGGCTGGCGCCGCCTTTTTGGGTTTATCCGCTTCGACTGCCGCGACAGGTTTTTTAGCGGGCTGCTTGGTTACTTTGGGTTTATCTTCCGACATTAAATTTGCTCCTGTTTTAAAAATAGTTGCTTTATAGGTAGGGCGAGAATTATGCAAAAAATTGCTGTTCGGCTAATACACCTAGCGCCTACCAATGTGAATCATTAGCGGCGATTGTAACTAAAAGTCCGCTCAGCAAGATAACAAGCCAGCAAACAAGCAAACATGCGTCTCCACGCAGAATTTGAGGAAGAATTGATTGGGTGCTGAAACTTGATCGTGACGACAAAATGCACCTTGTCAGACTGTTTGCTTCAACGCCTGCTCGCCCGCTTAGGGCCGAATCGACAGCGACGGCCACGGCCACGGCATAGCAATAGAGGGCATTCATGGCCCGGTTGACCGCAAAAATCCCCTCGGCATTGACGACCGAATATTCCAACTTGGCGATGAGTTGCAGCAGATAACGATGATGTTCGTCGATGGTGTCGATACCCACCGAATAGGCTTCGTCCCGGAGGACGTTTTCGCCTGGACGCGGCTCGAATTGTGGAAGATTGAGGAGGCCATGGGGATCAATGGTTTCGTCGGCAAAAAGCGCCTTGATGTGCAGGATTTCGTCGAAACCGGCTTCAAATGCCAGGACCAGAGCCGGATCGAACTAACTGCCGGCTTTTCAACAATGTACGTACGCACCTTCTCGACGCCCCAGGCTGGTTTGTACAGGCGGCTCATGGTCAGCGCATCAAACACATCGGCAATGGCGCAGATACGTCCGAACAGGGGAATGGCTTCACCCGCCAGCCGAAGCAGGCAGACCTCGCCGTCATAGCGTTCGTGGTGGCTGATGACGATGCTGCGGGCGGCGTCGATCAACGCGCCGCCCCTTCAGAATAGTGACAGTGAGGGGAAGGTTGTGCCACATGGTTTGTGATTACCTATCCGCTTTGCCCCTAATTCCCCAACCGTTTCATTCTGCGCCAATCACCGGTCGAGCCAACGTTTGGATTGGCACTCGGATCATCCGTCCCAACATAGCCCCCTTGCCCATCTGTCCAGAAATACTTGTTCGTCACAGGTAACTCCACAGGCTGGCCGGTTCCGAACGGATTGGCAAAAGTCTGGACGCCGCCCAGGTTCTCCCGAACGGCGAAGTTCTTCTGGTCCTGGCTCTTGTTACGCGCGTCCGTGACTTGCTGCCAATTTTTCTGCGACCAGTTTCGATACTGCCGCGCAGCCTCTCCATACGCTTCGGAATTCTGCAAGTTTTGCTGCATGATTCCACGCATGCCGAATGCGGCGCCGTTCATCGCCGAAACCTGGTCCGCCACCTGAGGCAGCCAGGACGCATACCCACCCCACTGGTCGGCCGCCGACAGGGCCGCCGTCACCGCCATGGTGGCTGAGTCATAGGCTGGCGCTACAGATACCTTGGCAACGCCGCGATAGGCAACTCCTCGCGCCGAATAGCTTACGTCGAACTCCACCGCCTGGCGGAACCCTGACGCTGGCCTGGCCTGGCGCGGAGCACCTAACCGTAGGTTCTGCGGCTGCATGGCGGACAACTTGTCGTAGGCGAATTGCGCTGGAGAATGGTTCAGCGGCATGCCGGCATTGCCTACCATGACCGTCAACGCTTTGTTGTCAGGTGCCTGCAGGGTCAGCGCGAACTGTCCGTCCTCACCCACGCGCCAGTCGGGTGGCAACGCAAACGAAAAGAACCGCCCCTGCCCAATGCGCAACTCCCCGGTCGGCCGCGCCGGGTGAGCACCGCCCACGCCCTCTCGCAGCAGCGGCTTCACCGGCACAAACTTGGCCGATGCAGTGCTCGTTTGCTTCTGCGCTGGATTAGCCGTTTGCTGCGATTGCCCATGCGGGCCTTGTTGGGTGGGCAGACCGGCCCATTTCCAAGCCTCGATGCCGCCGCGATACCACAGCACGTTGGTGTAGCCGGCATGGATTGCCCGCAGCGCCGCGTTGTAAGACATCCAGCATTCTCGCGACAGGCAATAGAAGACCAGCGCAACGTCTTTGCGGCCTTGTGTTTGCTCCCCTAGCATCTGGCCAACCTGCCGCTGGACGGGGTCTTTGAACGATCCAGGCTGAGACAGCCACACCGCCGGCACCGCGTCCGGCAACATCTCCGGTTGACCGAGAACGTCATAAATGATGTAGGGCACCTGCCGGCCATGGACCAGCGCAGCAAGGCCTTTGGTCGTAATGACCTGCCCACCGGGAATACTTGCGGGAGTCGGCCCGTGCATCGGACCGTCATGGAGTTGCTTCGTTGGCGGCACGCCGAAGTCCTGCCGCTCAATCTGCATCATCTGATCGAGATTCGGGCCGTCACGCATATGTTGCGGCCCGGGTCTGGCGCCGTCCTGGGGCAACGCGGCCAGCGGCAACGCGGCGGCAATGACGCCAACAAGAATCAACCGAATTCGGTTCGACATGATGCATGCCTCCCAAGGAATGAAAAGGAAAATCTATTCAACGCCCCATGCGAAATGATCACCGGATTTCTTCGCGGCCGTTGTGCCAGATGAACAGTATAGGTCGAAGGAGCCGACATCGTTCCAGCCGATTCCGCCGTCTGAATGAGCCGCGGAAGACGAGCAACGCAACCGTTGCATAGTCGATCTTTTCAGACCGTCACTCCAACCTGTCCGCCTTTTTCGCTGTGAGGATGATTGAGGTCTGAAACGCTTTGACAGATTTCAGCGGCAGGACAAAGCGCCTTCTCGGCATCCATTTCAGGCGAAATATCGACAAATTCTTTACCACCAAAACGCAATGCGACATCACCTGCACGGGTGGGCACGGTGCTGCGTTGCCGGTCGCTTGAAGGGAATGACCATGCTGCGCGACCGGCGCCTTGCACCGCATCCCACCAGCACACCCATAACCGCCCAGATTATTCATGGACAGTCGCTTGGTGGTAACTGCGGTAACAACTGTTCTCAAGCGTTTTTTACAAACTCCCGCACCACGTGTATTTGCCGCCGCGATACCGGCAATTTTTCCGACCATTCTTTCAGCACCGCCAACCAATGACCGTCGCTGTCGTCGGATTGCCGCTGGAAGCCAGCCAGATGCCGGCGGCTGATCAGGCAGTTACGATGAATGCGCAAGAATTCTTCGCCGAATTCTTCTTCCAGTTTGATCAGCGATTCATCCAGCAAATACTCGCGCTCACGCGTGCGGGCGGTGACGTAGCGCAATTCCGCGCGCAGATAGAGCACATCGTTGACCGGCACGCGCCAGATGCGGCCGCGTTCGAATAATGAAAAATGCGTGCGGCGGGGGGCGAATGCTTCAGCATCCACCGGCATCAGCGGCTTGATGCGTGACAGCGCCTCACGCAAACGGGCGAGTCGAACCGGCTTGAGCAAGTAATCCACGGCGCGCAATTCGAAAGCCTGCAGAGCATGCGCATCGAAGGCGGTGACAAAAATGATGGCGGGCGCGTGGGGCAGTTGAACGATGTGGCGCGCCGCTTCCAAGCCGCTCATGCCGGGCATCTGGATATCGAGCAAGATCACCTCGGCGGGGATCTCCGCCGCGCGTTCAAGCGCGCTTTCGCCACTGTTGGCCTGGGCGACGATTTCAACCGTGAAGTCGGCGGCCAAGTCGTTCAACAAATCGGCCAGACGCGCGCGCGCCAGCGCTTCATCGTCGGCCAGAATGACTCTAAGCGGGACGGGCATGTTTCGGCTCCCTCGAAATCAATGGTTCTTCGGCGTGCAACGGGATCGCCATCTGGACGACGAATTCATCGCCAACCTGACGTGCGGACAAGCGCGCCTCGGCGTCGAAATGCAGCGCCAGACGCTCGCGAATATTGGACAGCGCCATGCGATTTCCAGGCCGCGCCGGTGCATCGGGGCGACTGGGGTTGCGCACCACTACGTTGAGCTGGTCGCCACTGGTGAATATATCAATGCCGATGCGGCCGCCTTCCGAATGCGGCTCGATACCGTGGCAAACGGCATTTTCAAGCAAGGGTTGCAACACCAGAGATGGCATCGAGATACGTCGGGGCGTGGCATCGACCCCGGCATCGATGCGCCAATCGACGTGCAACCGTTCGCCCAGCCGCAGAGCTTCGAGATCGAGATAAGCGCGCGCCAATTCAATCTCACGCTCAAGCGAGGAAAGCTGGCGGTTGTCGGCCATCAACGCGCGATACAGTTCGGCCAGGTTTTCCAACGCGGTTTCCGCCCGCGCCGGATTGGAACGCATCAACGACAGCACGCTGTTGATGCTGTTGAACAGAAAGTGAGGCCGAATCCGCGCCTGCAGCGCCTGCAAACGCGCCTCCGCCAAGGCCGGAGAAAGCCGCCGCGCGCGCCAATCCAGCCAAACGAGAATGAAGCTGGCGGCGATGCTTGCCAGCAACAGCGTGCGCAGCAAGCTGGCGCTGTCCGGCTCGGGGGCCTGGCGTTGCAACAGCAGATGCCAGAGCAAGGCAATGAGCATGCTCGTTGCCACGCAGATCGCCAGCGCCAGCCGCTTCGGCATCGCGGTCAGCCTGGGCGCCAACAGGAACAAAATCAGCATGACACTCAGCAGCGGCGGCTCCAGATAGGCGGCATAGCTGAAAAACAACGCCAGCGCCCCCCCCAGATCGGAGGCATGCGTCAAGGCGGCGAGCAATCCGAGCACCTGCAACGCCAACGCCGCGCGCAGCAAAATGCCGAGATTACGGAAATCCGGCAGGGTGATCTGGGTCTCCTTTGTCATAATCCTGACCTTACAAAAACTTCAGCCCGCAAGCTATCACTCCATGAGCCAAGCCGAAACTCCCGTCGCCAATCAAACCAGCCCGGCCGTCTGGTCCGGACGCTTTTCCGAACCGGTGTCCGAACGGGTAAAACGCTACACCGCTTCTATTCCGTTCGACTGGCGTCTGGCGCCGTTCGATATTCAAGGTTCGCTGGCGCATGCCGCCATGCTGCATCAGGTGGACGTGCTGACAGCGCAAGATCTGGCCGACATCCAGCGGGGTCTGGGCGAAATCCTGGCCGACTTCGAGGGCGGGCGTTTTACCTGGAATCTGGATGATGAAGACATCCATTTCAACATCGAACGGGCGCTGACGCGCAAGGTCGGCGACGCCGGAAAACGCTTGCATACCGGCCGTTCGCGCAACGACCAGGTTGCCACCGATGTGCGCCTCTGGCTGCGCGACGCGATCGACCGCATCCTGCAACTGAATGTTCAAGCGCGCAGCGCGCTGATCGATCTGGCCGAACATCACGCCGCGACAGTGATGCCCGGCTTCACCCATTTGCAGGCGGCGCAACCGGTCACCTTCGGCCACCACATGCTGGCCTGGCAAGAAATGCTGGCGCGCGACCATGAGCGTCTGGTCGATTGCCGCCGCCGGGTCAATCGCCTGCCGTTGGGCGCGGCGGCGCTGGCCGGCACCAGTTTCCCGATCGACCGTGAAATGGTGGCGCGCGAACTTGGTTTTGAAGGCGTCTGCGAGAACTCGCTGGATGCGGTGTCGGATCGCGACTTCGCCATCGAATTCCTCGCCGCCGGGGCGTTGATCATGACCCACTTCTCGCGCATGGCGGAAGAACTGGTGATCTGGATGACGCCGCGTTTCGGCTTCATCGACTTGGCTGATCGTTTCTGCACCGGCTCCAGCATCATGCCGCAAAAGAAAAACCCGGATGTGCCCGAGCTCATGCGCGGCAAGACCGGCCGCATGAACGGCCACCTGATCGCCCTGCTGACCCTGATGAAAGGCCAGCCGTTGGCTTACAACAAAGACAATCAGGAAGACAAGGAACCCCTTTTCGACGCCGTCGATACGCTGGTCGACACCTTGGCGATCTTCGCCGAGATGATGGGCAGCCACATTGACGAAAAAACCGGCGAGCGCGTGTTCCACGTCACGGTGAAGGCGGAACGCATGCGCCAGGCAGCGGTGGAGGGGTTCGCCACTGCGACCGATCTGGCCGATTACCTGGTCAAGAAAGGCCTGCCGTTCCGCGAGGCGCATGAAGCGGTGGCGCTGGCGGTGCGTTCGGCAGAAACCAAGGGCTGCGATCTGGCGGATTTAAGCCTGGCGGAACTGCAAGCCTTCTCGGCATTGATCGAAGCCGATATCTATGCCGTATTGACGCTGGAAGGCTCGCTCGCCGCCCGCGATCACCTGGGCGGCACCGCGCCGAATCAGGTGCGGGCAGCCGTAGCGCGGGCGCGGGCACGTCTGAATACGCCGCCATCCGTATTGGCGTGACTTCAATGGCGGGGGTCAAGAAATTCCTCCGCATAAATTGTCTCTACTGCGCGAATGCTTGCGACAAATTGAAAGCGACAGGAAAGTCAACATCACGCCAACAAACGGCAGCCTACATGGTGCATGCGCCATGATGGCTGACACGATAGAGGCGTGAGTTTTGACTTCATGGAATACGGCGGTGAAAGCTATCTCAAGAAGATGTTTGCCCGCTTATCGGCATAAGGCTCTTTTCCACAATATCAATCCGAACGAGTAGCCCAATGCTCAAAGTAATCACAGCAAACCTGAACGGTATTCGATCCGCCACCAACAAAGGCTTTTTGGACTGGCTGCAACAGCAGAATGCGGATGTGGTCTGCCTGCAAGAATTAAAGGCTCAGACCACCGATATGAGTGTCGAGATGCTCAATCCCCCCGGCTATTTCGGCTATTTCCACTATGCCGAGAAGAAAGGCTATAGCGGCGTGGGCATCTACTCACGCCGTCAGCCTGACCAGATCATAGAAGGTCTGGGTATCCCAGATATTGATGCCGAAGGCCGCTACATCGAAGCCATGTTCGGCAACCTTTCTGTGGTATCGCTTTATCTGCCCTCGGGTTCCTCCGGCGAGGAACGCCAGGCAGCCAAGTTTTCCTTTATGGCGCGCTTCCTGCCGCGCCTGGAAGCCCTGGCGAACAGCGGCCGGGAATTCATTCTGTGCGGCGACTGGAACATCGCGCACAAGGAAATCGACCTTAAGAACTGGAAAGGCAATCGGAAGAATTCCGGTTTTCTGCCCGGGCTTTACCCAGAGCATGAAGGCGAGGCCTATACGTGGTGGAGCAACCGGGGTCAGGCCTGGGCCAAGAATGTGGGTTGGAGAATTGACTATCAGGTTGCGACGTCAGCCATTGCCGCCGAGGCGAAGCGGGCCAGCGTGTTCAAAGATCTGCGTTTCTCCGACCATGCACCGCTGACTGTTGATTACGACTGGCCATTTTGAGCGGGAATTACGGGTTGGATCACTGCACCACGCTAACGACCGCTTAAATTACCGATGATGGGGATGAAACCATATTCCGTTAAGATTCAGGTTGATGACACGCATTTGAAAAGGGTTTTCTGGTGCAAAGCTTTAAAGGGGAATTTCTTGATTTCGCCATCCGGCAACAGGTGTTGCTGTTTGGCGAATTCAAGACCAAGGCCGGGCGGATGAGTCCGTATTTCTTCAATGCCGGGCTGTTCAACGATGGTGACTCGCTGAAGAAACTCGGCGAGTTCTACGTCAGCGCCATTTCGGCTTCGGGTCTGGCCTTTGATGGACTGTTCGGACCGGCCTATAAAGGCATTCCCCTGGCGGCTTCGGTCGCCATCGCCTTTGCCGCAGCCGGTCGCAACGTTCCATTCAGCTACAACCGCAAGGAAGCCAAGGATCATGGCGAGGGCGGCAGTATCGTTGGCGCCAAGCTGGCGGACCGGGTGCTGATTGTCGATGACGTCATTTCCGCCGGCACGTCGGTGCGCGAATCAGTCGAACTGATCCGCGCGGCGGGCGCTACACCCTGTGGCGTCGCCATTGCGCTGGATCGCATGGAGCGCGGCTTGAGCGAACTTTCAGCGGTGCAGGAAGTCAGCCGAGATTACGGCATACCGGTAATCGGCATCGTCAATCTGGATGATCTGGCCCTGCATCTCGATGGCAAGCCGGAGTGGCGCACTACCTTGGCAGCGATACAGGCTTACCGCGATCAATACGGCGTGCAAGCCTGATGCAGGTGCAGAACAGGGGCTGATCGATATTTATGGGTAGTTATCGGTTTTAATGCAGAACTCGTTTACTTGTCGAATCCGAATCAGTCTTCACCGTGCCTAAATTGAAGTTTTCCATCCAGGTTTTCTGCCTCGCTCTCGCCGCCATGCTGGTCTATGGCTCGGCCATGGCGGTGACTTACCGATGGGTCGACGAAAATGGCAAGGTGCAATACGGCGATGTCATGCCGCCCGCACAAGCCGGACGCGGGCATAGCGAACTCGACAAGCATGGCCGGGTAATCAAACAGATCAAGCGCAGCCGTTTGACCGCCGATGAACTCGAACATCAACAGGCGTTGACGGCGCGGGAAGCGGAAGAAAAGCGCAAGCAGGAAGTGCTGTACAGGCGTGACAAAGCGTTGTTGGCAACCTATACCAGCGAAGAAGAAATCGAGCTGGCGCGAAAGCGAGCCATCGAACTGGAAAATTTGAATATTCGTGGCCTGCAAACCCGGCTGGATGCGTCGGCAGCGAAGCTCGCCGCCGCCAACACCCTGCTACGCCAGGCCCAGGCGGCGGGTGGCAAAGCGCCATCCGGGCATCTACAGATGCGCGACGAAGCGCAGGGCGAATTGACGCAGATCAGTGAATTGCTTCGTCAGCGTAATCAGGCGATCAAAGACATCCAGCTACGCTTCGATGAAGACGTCAAACGGTTTATCGAGTTGAAAGCGTCTATGCGTTGAGCTTCTGGCGCAGCAAGTCGTTGACCTGTTGCGGATTGGCTTTGCCTTTGCTGGCTTTCATGACTTGGCCGACCAGCGCGTTGAACGCCTTTTCCTTGCCGGAGCGGAATTCATCGACCGATTTGGCATTGGCGGCCATGACTTCGTCGATGATTTTTTCGATCGCGCCGCTGTCGGAAACCTGCTTCAGGCCCTTGGCTTCGATGATCGCATCGGCTTCACCGCCTTCAGTCCACATCGCCTCGAACACTTGCTTGGCCAGCTTGCCGGACAGCGTGCCGTCCTGAATCCGCGCCAGCAGCCCCGCCAGTTGCGCGGCGCTGATGCGGCTGGCGGCAATGTCCTGGTTTTCCTTGTTCAGCGTCGCGGACAGATCGCCCATCACCCAGTTGGCGACCAGTTTGGCATCGGGTTTGGCCAGCCCCGCGATCACCGCCTCGAAGTATTCGGCCAGCGCCCGCGACCCGGTCAGCGTCGCTGCATCATAGGGAGAAAGATGCCAGTCGGCCTGATAACGCGCCTGCTTTTGTTGCGGCAACTCGGGTAGGCCGCCACGCACCTGCTCGATCCAGTCTTCGTCCAACTTCACCGGCAACAGGTCGGGATCGGGGAAATAACGGTAATCGTGCGCATCTTCCTTGCTGCGCATGGCGCGCGTCTCACCGGTGTCCGGGTCGAACAGTACGGTGGCTTGCTGAATTTTGTGGCCGTCTTCGATCTGCTCGATCTGCCAGCGAATTTCGTAGTTGATGGCTTGCTCCATGAAACGGAACGAGTTGAGATTCTTGATCTCGCGCCGGGTGCCAAATTCATTTTGCCCAACTGGCCGGACCGAGACGTTGGCATCGACCCGGAAACTGCCTTCCTGCATATTGCCGTCGCAGATGCCAATCCAGGTCACCAGCGTGTGCAACGCCTTGGCATAGGCCACTGCTTCTTTGGCGGAGCGCATGTCCGGCTCGGAAACGATTTCCAGCAGCGGCGTGCCGGCGCGGTTAAGGTCGATGCCGGTCATGCCGTGGAAGTCTTCATGCAGCGATTTGCCGGCGTCCTCTTCCAGGTGAGCGCGGGTGATATGAATCGTCTTCTCGTAAAGTTCGTTGCCACTACCAACCTGCACCGTCAGTTCGCCACCTTCAACGATGGGCAGTGCGAACTGGCTGATCTGATAACCCTTGGGCAAGTCGGGATAAAAGTAATTCTTGCGGTCGAAGCTGTTGATGCGGTTCAGCTTGGCGCCGATCGCCAAGCCGAAACGAATGCCGCGTTCCACCGCCCCTTTGTTCAGCACCGGCAACACGCCGGGCAGCGCAATATCGACCTGGCAGGCCTGTGTATTGGGTGCGGCACCGAAGGCGATGGAAGCGCCGGAGAAGATTTTCGATTGCGTGGTGAGCTGGGTATGTACTTCCAGCCCGATGACGGTTTCCCATTGCATGTTGACTATCCCTTTGCTGTCGACGATATGGTGTTAAGCGCGTGGTTCCAGGGCGGTCAGCCCAATTCTTTGTCGATGATGTCGGCCCGCAATTGCCGCAAACCTTCCGGCATGATCAGCGTGGTCTTGTCCCAGCCTTCCATCTCCAGTACCGCTTCAAGGCAGCGCTCCATCTCGGCGTGGGCTAATTGAGTCGCTTCGGCGATGCGAATATGCACCTGATCCATCAATGCGCCGCTGCTGACACAGTCTCGCTGGTAGTCGTACAACTCGCGCAATTTCATCATTTCTTTTGCCACCGCGGCGGGGCAGGCGCACATATAAATAAACCCCTCGTTGATGATCTGGTGAAGTTGTTCATTACTAAGCCGTGTTTGCAGAGAATCAATCATCAAGACCCTTCGTGTTCTAACGTGTTTGCGGTGATTCGGGGTTGGCGAGGCCGGAGAAAATTTTCGATTGCGTGGTGAGCTGGGTATGCACTTCCAGCCCGATGACAGTTTTCCATTGCATAGCGTTTTGCCGTTGATTTATCCGTAGGCAACCCGGTGTTCTTCTACCACCAAAGGCAGCGGCCAACCGAAGATGTCTGCCAGGGTGAGAATGAAATCAGGCGCAACCTGCACGCTCAGTGTATCGCCGACATCCAACACCTCCGGTGCGGCGTAGCGGCCATCGGCGCCCAGGCTGTATAGCTCGGCGCAACGATAAGACGGGTAGATCAGCAGATATTGAGGTACGCCGGCCATCTGGTAGAGCCGATGTTTCTGCTTCATATCCCTCGATGCGGTACTGGGTGAAAGCACCTCGACAACCAGATCGGGCGCGCCACGCACGCGACCATCGACAACCATGGCTCGGTTGCACACCACGATCAAGTCAGGCTGCACCACGGTGATATCGGAAAGGATGACGTCAACCGGTGCAAACAAAATCAAGCAGGCGACTCCATCGCCGCTGCCATTTTTGCTGCGTTCCCGCTGATAGTGCTGGAGCGCGTAATGTAACCCGCCAACCAACTCCTGGTGTTCAACAGTTGGGGCATTCAGTTCATAAGGAATGCCCTCCAGCAACTCGTAACGCGCCCCGTCTTCTTGCCAGGCCATGTATTGCTCAACCGTGTAACGCTCGTTCGTGCGCAGTGCGAAACCCATGTCGAATGTCCTTCACAGTGTCGGTGCGCGGATGTGCCAGTCGGTTGCCAACTGATATTGATGCGCCACGCCCAGCATTCTGGCTTCGTCAAAATAATTGCCGATCAGTTGCAGGCCAATCGGCAGCCCGCGCGCATCGAAGCCGCACGGCAGCGACATGCCGGGCAGGCCGGCCAGGTTGACGGCGATGGTGTAGATATCGGACAGGTACATCTCGACCGGGTCGGCGGTTTTTTCGCCCAGCTTGAAGGCGGTGGTCGGCGCGGTCGGACTGAGGATGACGTCGCATTGCTGGAACGCGGCGGTGAAGTCGTTGGCGATCAGGCGGCGAAGACGTTGGGCCTGGATGTAATAAGCGTCGTAGTAACCGTGCGACAGCACATAAGCGCCGATCATGATGCGACGTTTGACTTCGTTGCCAAAGCCTTCGGCGCGCGTCTTTTCGTACATGTCGGTGAGATCGCGGTATTCGGATGAGCGATAGCCGTAACGCACACCGTCGAAACGCGACAGGTTGCTGGAGGCTTCCGCCGGCGCGAGCACGTAATAAGCC
Organism: Betaproteobacteria bacterium; assembly: GCA_020049415.1. GTDB lineage: Bacteria > Pseudomonadota > Gammaproteobacteria > Burkholderiales > Thiobacillaceae > PFJX01. Next base: position 19,306 of record JAIFKV010000013.1, on the reverse strand, counting down.
GCCACCGAAAGGCCGGAATTGGGCAGGCCGACTTCCACCGTTTCAGCGCCCATCTTGCGGAATTGGTCGATCGCCGCTTCGACGGCTTTCGCCGTATCGCCGAGCAGACCAGCGCCGAAAAATTCGCGCGGCAGGCCGATCTTCAGACCGGCAAGCGGTTGGCCAAGCAAGCGTGTGTAATCTTCTTGCGGGCGTTCCAGACTGGTGGAATCACGTCGGTCAAAACCAGCCATGACGTTGAGCAGCAGCCCGCAATCCTCGGCGGTCTGCGCCATCGGGCCGCCCTGATCCAGCGAGGAAGCGAAAGCAATCATGCCGTAGCGCGACACCACGCCATAGGTCGGCTTCAAGCCGGTAATGCCGCATAACGCCGCCGGCTGACGGATCGAACCGCCGGTGTCGGTGCCGGTGGCAGCGGGCGCCATCCGCGCCGCGACGCAAGCCGCGCTGCCGCCGGATGAACCGCCGGGCACGCGCTCGGTGTCCCATGGGTTGCGCACCGGCCCGTAGAAACTGGTTTCATTCGACGAGCCCATCGCGAACTCGTCCATATTGGTTTTGCCCAGACAGGGCATACCGGCGGCTTTGAATTGCTCGATGACGTGGGCGTCGTAAGGCGAAACGAAGTTGGACAACATCTTCGAGCCGCAAGTGGTCAGCCAGCCTTCGGCGCAGAAAATATCCTTGTGCGCGATCGGCACGCCGGTCAGCAAGCCGCCTTGTCCGGCTGCGCGCAAGGCATCCGCGGCGCGCGCTTCGGCAAGGGTCTTGTCGGCATCGACCGTGATGAAAGCATTCAAGGAGACGTTCAGCGTCTGGATGCGGGCCAGGTAGTCCTGGCACAGCTCAAGACTGGAAACCGTGCCCTCGCTGAGCGAGGCGGAGAGGGATTTGAGAGTTGCGTGGGTCATGTAATTTATTCAAGCAGTGAGGCGTCAAGCGCGAGCGGGGCTTTGCGTCTGCCGAGGTGATTCACTCAATCACTTTCGGCACCAGATAAAGACCGTTTTCGGTCTGCGGCGCTATCGCCTGGAATGCCGCTTTGCGATCTGGTTCGGTGACCTCGTCGGCACGCAGACGCTGGAACAGGTCCTGAGCGTGCGACATCGGCTCGATGCCGGCGGTATCGACCGCTTGCATGGCTTCGATCAAACCGAAGATGCCGTTCAATTGACTTTGATAGGCGACAATTTCGTCCTGGGTGACCCGAATACGGGCCAATTTAGCGATACGTGCAACGTCTTCTGTGGAAAGCGACATGAGATACCTTGATCTTTGGCAGTGGGGCCTTATTGCATAAGGCGTCGTAGGTTATCATACGCCGCTATTTTTCCGTCCTTCGAGACTCCCTACATGTTCGGACTTCTTCGCGGCTACTTTTCCACCGATCTCGCTATCGATCTGGGAACTGCCAATACCCTTATTTATGTTCGCGGCCGCGGCATCGTACTGAACGAGCCATCTGTTGTCGCCATCCGTCAGGAAGGCCTCACCGGCAAGAAAACTATTCAGGCTGTCGGCCTCGAAGCCAAAATGATGCTGGGCCGCACGCCCGGCAACATCCAGGCGATTCGGCCGATGAAAGATGGCGTCATCGCCGATTTCAACATCACTGAGCAGATGTTGAAATTCTTCATCAAGAAAGTGCATGACACGCGATTGTTTCACCCCAGCCCGCGCATCATCATTTGCGTGCCGTCCGGCGCGACTCAGGTGGAACGTCGCGCGATCCGCGAATCGGCGATCGGCGCCGGCGCGCGCCAGGTTTATTTGATCGAAGAGCCGATGGCGGCCGCAATCGGTGCTGGCATGCCAGTGGCGGAAGCGACGGGCTCGATGGTGGTCGATATCGGCGGCGGCACCACCGAAGTCGGTGTCATTTCGCTCGGCGGCATGGTGTATTCGACGTCTTCGCGCGTTGGCGGCGACAAGTTCGACGAAGCCATCATCAATTACATCCGCCGCAACTACGGCATGCTGATTGGCGAAGCCACCTCCGAAATGATCAAGAAAGAGATGGGTTCGGCTTTTCCGGGATCGGAAGTGCGCGAAATGGAAGTCAAAGGCCGCAACATGGCCGAAGGCATTCCGCGCAGCTTCACCATCACCAGCAACGAAATTCTGGAAGCGCTCACCGACCCGCTCAACACCATCGTCTCCGCCGTCAAGTCCGCGCTTGAGCAAACCCCGCCGGAACTCGGCGCCGACATCGCCGACAAAGGCATGGTATTGACCGGCGGCGGCGCGCTGCTGCGCGATCTGGATCGTTTGTTGATGGAAGAAACCGGCTTGCCGGTGATTGTTGCCGAAGACCCGCTGTCTTGTGTAGTGCGGGGCTCCGGCCGCGCACTGGAAGAAATGGATCGTCTTTCTACCGTTTTCACCAACGAATAAGGCCGGCACAAGGGGCGGGGGAGCACGGTTCAAGGTTCGCCTTGCACCTTGCGCCCAGCCCGGATGTTTCATGAATCCTCACGCGCCCTCGCTTGTCCCTTGTCCGCACAGGAAATTCCGCTCAGTCGGGGGTATGAATAACTACGTCACGCCTTCTCGGAATTCCCTGTGCAAACAATGTTCTGCGCGATCATCGCGTGAATTCATGAAATATCCGGGCGAGTCACTTCAACCTTGCGTACTTTAATTTCTCATGTCTCCCGCCCCTAGTGCGCCATTGTTCATTCGGGAGATGGGGCTGCCAGCCCGTTTCAGTCTGTACGTGCTCGTCTGCCTGTTTCTGCTGGCGCTGGATGCGCGTTATTCGACGCTGTTCGGTCTGCGCGCCGGTCTCAACGCGATCATTCATCCCGCTCAGATGGTGCTGGCGCAACCTTGGGAATGGCTGCAAAACGTCGGCCACTTCTTTGTTGGACATGGCGAGCTGGTGGCCGAAAACACCCGGCTCAAGCAACAACAGGACATCCTGGGCGCCAGCGTGCGCGAACACGCCGCTGTCGCCAAGGAAAATGCACAACTGCGCGCGCTGCTGGCGTTGCCGCCACGACCTGGTTTCAACACGCTGACAGGTGAAGTGATCGAGGCTGCACCCAATCCATTTACCCGAAAAGTCATTATCAATCGGGGCAGCAGTCAAGGCGTTGTCGCGGGGGTGCCGGTGGTTGACGCGATCGGGCTGGTGGGCCAGGTCACGCGCGTCTATGCCTGGACCGCCGAGGTCACCTTGTTGACCGACCGGGATCAAGGCGCGCCCGTGCAAAATTTACGCAACGGTTTACGTTCTATCGTTTCCGGTCAAGGTTCAGATAATCAACTTGAGGTCCGTTTTCTCGACATGCACGCCGACTTGCAACCAGGCGATCTTCTCTACACCTCCGGTATCGACGGCGTTTATCCTGCCGGCGTACCGGTTGCGCGGGTAATCAAAGTCGAGCAACCGCGCCATACGCCTTTTGCACGTGCGCTGTGCCAGCCGCTCGGCGGGGTTGGCAAGTATCGTCACGTTGTGATCCTCGTTCCCGCCGAGACCGCCGCCAAGCCGACCACGAAAATCCTCGCGCCGGCAAAATCGCCTGGAGCGCGTCCATGAATATGCACAAGCCCCTGTTGCCGCAAGGCGCTGAGCTGACGCACCCGCCAACACGCATCAAAGTCTATGTCAGCCTGATTCTCGCTTTTGCGTTGACTTTGTTGCCTTGGTCAGAGACTTACCGCTGGCTGGTGCCAGACTTCACTCTGATGGCCTTGCTGTACTGGAACATTCGTGCGCCGCGTCTGGCAGGCTTGGGCGCGGCATTTGGTTTTGGCCTGCTTTCCGACGTTGCGCGCGGCGTGCTGATTGGTCTCAACGCACTCGCCTTTTGCGCCGCCACCTTTGTGGTGTTGCTGGTGCAGCGCCGCCTTGCCGGCTTCGACGCGACGCGACAGACACTGCAACTTGCCCCCATTCTGCTGGGCAAGGAATTGCTGGTGCTGGCGATTGGACTGGCGATCGGACGCGGCATGGTCGACTGGCGTTGGCTCGCCGCTGGCGTTGTTGCGACCTTGCTTTGGTCGCCATTGGCCTGGTTGGTGGATCGTATTACCGGCCGAGCCAGTGCGGCGGTTGGTCAGCAAGCGTCGTATTAACCCTAACCCGGATATTTTATAAATGCTCACGTGCCCTCGCGGCTCCCTTGTCCGCACTGGAAAATTTTCCTCGGTCGGGCGTATGAATAATTACGCCACTCCTTCGGAAAATTCCCATTGCCGACAAGGTCCAGCGCGATCATCACGCGAATTTATGAAATATCCGGGCTAATAACGCGATTCCGTTGTGGCCAAAAAACTGCGGCTTATCAATCCAGAGCAGGAGTTCATGCGCTACCGTCGGCGTATGGAAATCGCCGGAATTATCGCCGGCATCCTTTTTCTGGGTTTGTTTGCACGTTTTGCCTGGCTCCAGGTCGTGCAGTACGATCACTACCACGCGCTGGCGGAAAACAATCGGATTTCCCTGGTTCCGGCACCGCCGCCTCGTGGCGTTGTCTATGACCGCCATAGCGTTGTACTGGCGCACAATTATTCCGCCCACACGCTTGAAATCACGCCCGCCAAAGCCGGCAAACTTGAGGCGACCATAGATCAACTGAGCGAAATCGTGGAGATCGGTTCGGGTGACCGCAAGCGCTTCAAGAAACTGCTGGCGGAGAGTAAAAATTTCGAGAGCCTGCCGATACGAAATCTGCTCACCGAAGAGGAGAGCGCTCGCTTTGCGGTGAATCGTTATCGTTTTCCTGGTGTGGAAATGAAGGCGCGCCAATTTCGACAATATCCCCTGGGCAGCAGCTTTTCGCACGTTGTTGGCTATATCGGTCGAATTAACGAACAAGACCAGCAACACCTGAATGAAGAGGGTCTGCTGGCCAACTACAAAGGCTCGGATCACATCGGCAAACTGGGTATTGAAGCCGCCTACGAAAAATGGCTGCACGGTCGAACCGGCATCGAAAAGGTGGAAACCGATTCCGGCGGCCGCGCCGTGCGTTTGCTCTCCCGTACCCCGCCGGTGGCGGGCTATAACATTTACCTGCACCTGGACGCCAAATTGCAGCAGGTTGCGGAAAGTGTTTTTGGCGACTATCGAGGCGCGCTGGTTGCGTTGGATCCACGTAATGGCGGCGTGCTGACGCTGGTCTCCAAGCCCGGGTTTGATCCCAATCTGTTCGTCGATGGCATCGATATCGCCTCCTGGCGCGAGCTGAATGACTCGCCCGATCGGCCACTGATCAACCGAGCGTTACGCGGTGTCTATCCGCCCGGTTCAACCATCAAGCCGTTCATGGGCCTGGCCGGACTGGAGTTGGGGGTACGCAAACCCAGTGACAGCATCTCCGATCCGGGGTATTTCAGTTTGCCCGGCAGCAGCCATCGTTACCGAGACTGGAAGAAAGACGGTCACGGCATCGTCGATCTGAAGCGTTCTATCGTTATCTCTTGCGATACCTATTACTACGGTCTGGCGCACAAGATGGGAATCGAACGGATGTCGGCTTTTCTTTCGCAATTTGGTTTCGGGAAAAAATCCGGGATCGATCTGGATGGGGAGTTGCCTGGTCTGATGCCAACCCCTGAATGGAAGAACAAGCGCTTCAAGCAGCCTTGGTATCCGGGTGAAAGCGTTATTGCCGGCATCGGTCAGGGCTATGTGCTGACCACCCCGATGCAATTGGCCGTCGCCACCATGGCCCTCGCCAATGATGGCGTGGTTTACAAACCCCAGTTGATTCGCGCCTGGCGTAATCCCGCCGACGGCAAACTGGGTTATGCCGCGCCGCAGGTCTTGAACAAGATCAAGTTGAATCCGGAATATGTGCGTCTGGTCAAGGAAGCCATGGTTGATGTCACCCTGCCCGGCGGCACCGCCTCCATCGCCGGCGCCAACACGCCTTACCAGTTTGCCGGCAAGACCGGCACGGCGCAGGTTATCGGCATCAAGCAGGGGCAGCGCTATGTTGAAGGCCAGGTCGCGGCGCGAAACCGCGATCACGCATTATTCATCGCTTTTGCACCCGCCGACGCACCCAGGATTGTGGTTGCGGTGATGGTTGAAAACGGCGGCCACGGCGGTTCTACCGCCGCGCCGATTGCCCGCAAAGTGATCGATTACTGGTTGCTGGGCAAACTGCCGAGTCAATCGGCGGCGCAACAATTGAAAGCGGCGGCCGCAGCTGAACAAGTTGAAGAGAACGAGGATAGCGGGCCGGCGGAAGAGATCGCCTCGCCCGCCCTGCCCCCCCCGCTTGCGACGGAGACTCCGGAATGATCCTGCGCATGATTCGTCGCACAGTGAGCCATCTTGACGGGCCGCTGATCGGCCTTCTGCTGTTGTTGCTGATGTTGAGCGTGGCAGTGGTGTTCAGCGCTTCCGGGGAGAATGGGGAACGGGTTGTTTCGCACTTGAGCAATATCGGCGTGGCGTTGGTCGCGATGCTGCTGATTTCACATATTCCACCGCAACGACTGATGCAGTTCGCCTTGCCGGTCTATATCGTCGGTGTTTTTCTGTTGCTTGGCGTGGCCCTGTTCGGGGTCGTCGTGAATGGCTCTCGGCGCTGGCTGGAGCTTGGCGTAACGCGTGTACAACCTTCTGAATTGATGCGTCTGGCTGCGCCGATGATGTTGGCGTGGTATTTCCATTACAAACAGGAAACGCAGCGCGGTCGTGATTTTGTTCTGGCTGGCCTGCTTCTGGCGCTACCCGTAGGTTTTATCGCCAAGCAGCCTGATTTAGGAACCTCATTGCTGATTACCGCTTCCGGCTTTTATGTACTGTTCCTCGGCGGATTGTCCTGGAAGATTATCGCCGGCGTCGCCACCGTGGCTGCTTCCGCCTTGCCTCTGGCCTGGAATTATCTGCTGCATGACTACCAGCGCCAGCGCGTATTGACGTTGATCGATCCGGCATCGGATCCGCTCGGCGCCGGCTATCACATCATCCAGTCGACCATCGCCGTCGGCTCCGGCGGTGTTGCCGGCAAGGGCTGGATGGTGGGTACGCAGACGCATCTCGATTTTCTGCCAGAACGCAGCACCGACTTCATCTTCGCGGTGTTCTCGGAAGAATTCGGTCTGATCGGCAACCTGTTCCTGCTGTTGCTCTACGCCGCCATCATCTGGCGCAGCCTCTGGCTGGCGGCCGGTGCGCCCTCACTGTTCGGACGCTTGCTGTCGGGATCCATCGTGCTGACCTTCTTCACTTATGCCTTCGTCAACATGGGCATGGTCTCCGGCATCCTTCCCGTGGTGGGAGTGCCGCTGCCGTTGATCAGCTATGGCGGCACCTCAATGCTTACGGTGATGTTGGGTTTTGGTATTGTGATGAGTGCGGCAACACATAAAAAGCTTGTAAAAACATAGCCGAACAGGTCTAAACTTACAGCAGTTTCTTATGTGGATAGAGGCTGCTATGCGCACCAATCACCGCACCACCGTTGCAAATCATTCCACCGCCGCAAGAGATGGCGTGTGTACGCATTCGACCCTGCTGATTCTGGCGCTTGGGCTGGCCCTTGGTGGATGCGCCAGTGTCAACAACAAGACCGCCGAAACGCTGCCGGGCGGTCGAACCAGTACTGAAGACAACACTGCCGATGCCGGCAAGGCGGTCACGCCACCCTATACCGGTGGGGGTTATTACAAAAACGATGGCCCAGGCGCCAATCCGCCGGACAATCTTGCGGCGATTCCGGATGCGGTGCCAAAGCAGGAGGAACTGCACCGATATGCGAACAATACTTACAAAGTGTTTGGTCGCCGATATGTGCCGATAGCCGATAAATCCGAATACAAGTCACGCGGCCTGGCCTCTTGGTATGGCCGCAAATTCCATGGCAAAGCCACCGCAACGGGAGAAGTCTATGACATGTATGCGATGTCGGCGGCTCACGCCACTTTGCCATTGCCGAGTTATGCCCGGGTGACCAATCTGGAAAACGGCAAAAGTGTGGTAGTGCGGGTGAATGATCGCGGGCCGTTTCACCCCGGGCGCATCATCGATCTGTCCTACACCGCAGCCTATAAATTGGACATTCTGAAAGGTGTCACGCCAGTCGAGGTGGAATCCGTATTACCCGATAGCGCGCCAACTTCATTTGCCGAGCAATCGGTGAACGAACCGGTTGAGCCTGTAACACCGGTTGCGGTGGCTGAGCCGAAGCCCGGCAATCCCGGCGCGGCCATCTACTTGCAGCTTGGCGCATTTGGCAACCAGGCTTCAGCGGAGAATCTGTTAGCCCGCGTCAGTACCCGCCTATCGAAAGATTTCCCCGGCGTCTCGCGTCAGGAATTCAACGGCCTGCACAAAATTCAGGCCGGCCCCTTCGCCAGCGCCGATGCGGCCGACCACGCCGCCCACTCGATTCAACGCGATCTTGGCATCAAATCCTTCAAGGTTCTTGCTTTGGCCCCGACAGCCCCGGCAGCTCCGCCAGTCGCCCAGATTGCGCCGGTTGTCCAGGCGGAACCGGTCCAGGTTGCTCCAGTTGCCCCAGTTGCTCCGGTCGAAACCAGCAAGGCGCCTAGCGGCGGTCTTTATCTGCAACTCGCCGCCGTTTCCAGTCCGGAGGCCGCGAGCGCCTTGGCTGATCGGGTGAAAAATCACTTCGGTGACGAATTGCCCGGACTGGATCAAGTCAATGTCGGCACCCTGTTCAAAGTTCAGGCGGGGCCGTTTGCCACGCCGGAAGCTGCCGCCAACATTGCCTTGGCGTGTCAGCAAAATTTCGGCATCAAGCCGTATCGCGTCACACGTTAGTGACTGCCCATGAATAATCTGGGCAGTGATGCGTGTGCGGGCGGGATGCGGTGCTAGTCGTGCCGAGTGCCGTGTGGCAAGCCACATAAGCTAGGTACAACAACGCAATGCGCCCGTTAGTACTGCAAAAAAATGGGGTATTGGCTGTTTCCGCATCCCTTAGTCTTCTTTTGATCGCCTGCGGCGGAACTTAACGCGTCCAGGCGCGATCATTTTTGTCAGTAAAAAATGCGCCAAGCCAAGATACAAGACTGGCGCATTTTTCTGCATTCTTCGCTTATCCTAATACCGCAGTGTTGCTCCCCGCGTTTTTTACCGAGTTATTCATCCATGCCGATTTTTCGTTTCATTCTATTGTTTGTTGGTTTTGTTTTTTCCGCCCAAGCCGCTCTGCCGGTTGCGCCCCCGCCTGAGATTGATGCGCGCGCTTGGCTGCTGATCGATAGCGCCAGTGGATTGGCGCTGTCGCAAAAAAATCCGGATAGTCGTGTCGAGCCGGCCTCATTGACGAAAATCATGACCGCCTACCTTGCCTTCAGCGCGGTCAAGGAAGGCCGTTTGAAGCTTGATCAGACCTTGCCGATATCCGAAAAAGCCTGGCGCACCGAAGGGTCGCGCATGTTTCTTGAGCCGCGCAACCCCGCCAAGGTAGAGGACTTGCTCAGAGGCATCATCGTGCAATCGGGTAATGACGCTTGTATCGTGGTCGCCGAGGCAATCGCCGGCACAGAAGAGGCTTTTGCCTCGATGATGAACGATATGGCAAAACAACTGGGCATGAAGCGGACCCATTTCGTCAACTCCACAGGTCTGCCTGATCCGAGCCATACCACCACCGCACGCGATCTGGCGCTGCTGGCCAGCGCTTTGATTAAAGATTTTCCCGAATTTTACAAAATTTATTCCTTGAAGGAATTTGCCTACAACGGCATTACCCAGCCGAACCGGAACCGATTGCTGTTCATCGATCCGAGTGTTGACGGCGTTAAAACCGGGCACACCAACAGCGCCGGTTATTGTTTGATCACCTCGGCCAAACGTGATGATCGACGCCTGGTCTCGGTCGTGCTCGGAGCAAAGTCGGACCAGGCGCGGGCAATGGAAAGCCAGAAGCTGCTCAACTATGGCTTTCAGTTTTTTGAAACAGTGAAGCTTTATCCCGCCAATCAGAGCGTCGCCAAGTTACGCCTGTACAAAGGCGGAAGCAGTGAGGTCAAAGCTGGCTTTACCCGCGATTTTTACGTCACTGTCCCGCGCGGAGCGAGTAAGCGCATCAAGGCGCAAATGATCACCCAGCAACCCTTGCTGGCGCCGATTGCCCGCGGCCAGAAACTCGGCACTCTCCGGCTCAGTATCGATGCCGAACCGCTTGGCGACTATCCGCTTCTGGCCCTAGAAAATGTTGCGGTATCCGGCATCCTCGGTCGTGGCTGGGACAGCATCCTGCTGCTGTTCAAATAAGCGCATGACGACGATCGTCTATTTGAATGGCGTATTTCTGCCGCAGGAAGAAGCGCAAATATCGGTAATGGACCGCGGCTTCCTGTTCGGCGATGGGGTGTACGAAGTGATCCCGGTTTACGACCAACAGCCGTTTCGATTGCATGAGCATCTAGCGCGATTGCAATCCAGCCTGGATGGCATTCGCCTCGTCAATCCGCATCGCGTTGACGAGTGGGAAAACCTGATCGCGCAGGTGATCGCCCGGACGGCTTGGAAAGACCAAGGCGTCTACCTGCAAGTTACCCGTGGCACGGGACCGCGCGATCATGCCTTCCCCGCGCAAGTAAAACCGACGGTTTTCATTCTGCCGATGGCGCTTACGCCGCCTTCCGCCGAAGCGGTCGAGAAGGGCGTCAACGCCATCACCGCGACGGACACGCGTTGGTCGCGCTGCGACCTGAAAGTCACTTCACTGCTGCCTAACGTGATGCTGCGTCAGCTTTCAGTCGATGCCGATTGCGCCGAAACCCTCCTCCTTCGCGACGGTGAGCTTATCGAAGGTTCGGTGAGCAGCGTGTTCATTGTGGTGGCAGGCGTTTTGCGGGCGGTGCCCAAATCGAATCTGATGTTGCCCGGCATTACCTACGACGTTGTGCTTGAGTTGGCCAGGGCGGCGGCAATCGAACATGAGATTCGCCCGGTTTCAGAGACCGAGTTACGCCATGCCGACGAAATCTGGATCACCTCGTCGACCAAGGAAGTGCTGGCGGTTACCCGTCTGGATGGCAACGATGTTGGATCGGGGCGGCCCGGGCCATTGTTTCGCCGCATGCATGCGCTGTATCAAACCTACAAACACAGCGTCATGCGCAGAAAGGCGGAAGCATGAGTGAAGCCGGGGATCAAGACACCTTGCTGGAATTTCCCTGTGACTTTCCGATCAAGATCATGGGATTGATGCGGGACGACTTCACCCAGTCGATGGTCGCCATCGTAACCCGGCATGCGCCCGACTTTTTGGCGGAGAACGTCGAGATGCGCACTTCTTCCGGTGGCAAGTATCTATCCATCACCTGCACCATTCGCGCCACGTCAAAACCGCAACTGGACAATCTTTACCGCGAACTGACCGCGCATCCGCTGGTAAAAGTAGCGCTTTGAAGCGATGCCGGGCGAGCCTGTAGTCAAACGTCTCGGCTTGGTCGAATACGAATCGACCTGGCGCGCAATGCAGAATTTCACCGCCGAGCGCACGGCCGCCACGGCGGATGAATTCTGGTTGTTGCAACATCCGCCCATCTTCACCCTGGGCATGGCCGGAAAGCGCGAACATTTGCTTGCCGATATCGGCATTCCGATTGTCGGCATTGATCGCGGCGGCCAGGTGACCTACCACGGCCCCGGCCAGATCGTGATTTATCTGTTGCTCGACCTGAAACGACTGGGTTATGGCATCAAGGCGCTGGTGAGTCACATCGAACAGGCCATCATCGACTTGCTATCCGAAAATGGCATCACGGCGGAGCGGCGGAGCGGGGCGCCGGGGGTTTACGTTGCCGGCGCCAAGATCGCGGCACTCGGCCTGCGCGTCAAAAATGGCTGCACCTATCACGGCCTCAGTTTGAATGTCGACATGGACCTCACGCCGTACCAGGCGATCAACCCTTGCGGATACGCCGGCATGGCGGTCACGCAGATGCGCGCACTCGCCGAGGGGGCGCATTTGAATGTGATAGCGGAAGATTTGCTGATGCATCTGCGGCGACAGATTTACGCCAACCCCATCCCACCCGGCGGCGCGCCGCAAGTTTGAATCCGAACCCACCTTATTGGCGGTAGCAGCGGAAAATTCGATAGCGCATAAAAGCAGGATGGGCCCGCGCCGGCCAGGTTGATTCTCCGCTGACGCTACAGACTAGTGCGGTGATGCATCCGGATAGTGCGGCTGATGCGCCGATTTGATCGCCGCATTTCTGCAATCCGCGCAATTCTGGGCATACACCATCAATCCAGGGGGAGCGACGAGCTGGCATCGAGATTGCTAGTCAATTTGAAAATTTTGGATGGCGATGCCATGAACACACCGGTAGAACTCGAACAAGCCGCTCACCTTGATACAAGTCGCACCGGTATGTCCAAAACAAGTTTGCAGCGCGACTTTCTCAATAATCTGTTTTTCGTGCTGGGCAAGTTTCCCGGTTTGGCGAGTCAGCACGATTACTACCTGGCGCTGGCCTACACCGTGCGCGACCGGTTGCTGGCGCGTTGGGTCGATACCGCAGAAACCTACATGCGCAAGGGCTCGCGCACGGTTTCTTATCTGTCCGCCGAATATCTGCTCGGCCCGCACCTGGGCAACAACATCCTTAATCTGGGCATCGAAAAGCCGGTACGCGAGGCGGTCACCGAACTCGGCTTGAACTATCGCGCACTGATCGACGAGGAAGTCGAACCGGGTCTGGGCAACGGCGGTCTCGGGAGGCTGGCGGCATGTTTTCTGGACTCGCTGGCGACGCTGGAGATTCCCAGCCTGGGCTATGGCATTCGCTACGAACACGGCATCTTCGCGCAGGAAATCGTCGATGGCTGGCAAGTCGAGAAGACCGATACCTGGCTGCGCCACGGCAATCCGTGGGAAATCGTGCGTCCGGAATGGGCGGTGGAGGTGCGCCTGGGCGGGCATACCGAACGGGTCGAGGATGCGCACGGACGTCAACATGTGCGCTGGATTCCCGCCCGCAGCGTACTCGGCGTGCCTTACGACACGCCAATCCTCGGTTTTCGCAACCAGACCGCCAATACATTGCGTTTGTGGTGCGCCGAGGCGGTCGATTCGTTTGATCTGACTACCTTCAATCGCGGCGATTACTGGGGCGCGGTACACCGCAAGATCGAATCGGAAAATCTGACCAAAGTGCTGTATCCGAACGATGAGCAGATTCAGGGCAAGGAGTTGCGTCTGGCGCAGCAGTACTTCTTCGTCTCCTGCTCGCTACAGGACATGCTGCGCATCATGCGTATGCAGGGCATTCCACTGACAAGTTTTCATGAAAAATTCGCAGTGCAGCTCAACGATACGCATCCGGCTATCGCAGTGGCCGAACTGATGCGGCTGCTGGTCGATCAGCACGGCATGGCCTGGAGCACCGCCTGGGACGTCACCCGGCGCACCTTTTCCTACACCAACCACACGCTGCTGCCGGAGGCGCTGGAGCAGTGGCCGGCGACATTGTTCGCGCGCCTGCTGCCGCGCCATCTGGAAATCATCTACGAGATCAACGCCAGTTTTCTCGATGGCATTCGCTGGATTTGTCTTGGCGACACCGCCACCGTCGCGCGCATGTCCCTGATCAGCGAGGGCCACGAGAAGCATGTCCGGATGGCGCATCTGGCTTGCGTCGGCAGCCATGCGATCAATGGCGTCGCGGCGCTGCATACCGATCTGCTGAAACAGGATGTACTGGCCGACTTTCATGCCTTCATGCCGGAGAAGTTCACCAACAAGACCAATGGCGTAACGCCGCGACGCTGGATTGCGCTGGCCAACCCGCGACTCGCGTCGTTATTCGATCGGCGCCTGGGCGAAGGCTGGCTGACCGACCTGACGCGTTTGCGCGAGATTGAGCCGCTGGCGGCGGATGCCGATTTCCGCGCCGAGTGGCGCGACATCAAACGCGCCAACAAAGCCCGCTACGCCGACTATGTGCGGCGGGTCACCGGCATCGCGCTCGACCCGGACACGCTGTTCGATGTGCAGGTGAAGCGCATCCACGAATACAAGCGGCAGCATCTCAACCTGTTGCACATCGTGGCGCGCTACCACCGTCTGCGCACCCATCCCGAGCTCGATCTGCCGCCGCGCACGTTCATTTTCGGTGGCAAGACCGCGCCGGGTTACGCCATGGCCAAGTTGATGATTCGTCTGATTACCGCGGTGGCCGAAGTCATCAACCGCGACCCGGTAGTGAATCGGCGCATGCGCGTTGTCTTCGTCCCCAACTTCAACGTCCGCACCGGCCAGTTGCTGTATGCCGCAGCCGAGTTGTCGGAGCAGATTTCGACCGCCGGCAAGGAAGCCTCCGGCACCGGCAACATGAAGTTCATGATGAATGGCGCACTCACCATCGGCACGCTGGATGGCGCCAATATCGAGATCCGCGAGGAAGCCGGGGCGGAAAACTTTTTCCTGTTCGGACTGACCACCGAGGAAGTTGTGCAGCGCAAGCGCGATGGCTACGACCCGATGCTGCATTACCAGACCAATCCAGACCTGCATGCCGCGCTCGATTTGATCCGCAGCGGTTTTTTCTCGCGCGGTGATGGTGACCTGTTCCGCCCGCTGGTGGAAAATCTGCTACATCACGATCCGTATATGTTGTGCGCCGATTTTCAGAGTTATGTCGATTGCCAGACGGCGGTTGACGAGGCCTATCTCGATACCGAACACTGGACCCGGATGAGCATTCTGAATACCGCGCGCAGCGGCAAATTCTCGTCCGACCGCAGCATTCGCGAATATTGTGATGAAATCTGGCGGGTGAAGTCGGTACCCATCATTCGAGATATCCGGCTGTCGCGGGTCAAGTCCAGTTCGACTTGAGCGCGCGAACCGACTTCTCGCTGCAACTGAAAATCAGGCGTTAATCAGGACACATTCATGAATAAGCTCAACGAGTTCGTTTCAGACACGCTGCATCAAACACAACGTGAGCAAGATAACCTGCGCTTGTACATCAACCTGAAGCTGGCCTCTTCCGGCCAGCCGCCGGTGCGCGGACAGGAAAGCGATGAGTTCATGGCGGTGGCGCATGATCTGCTGATGACCTACCGCGCCAAGAACTGGCTGCTGTCGAATTACCTCAACCCGCCTGATCGGCGCATTCAAGACTTTCTCGATCGCTACCTGAAAGGCGTCGACGCGATTCCGCAACTGCCCGGCCAGTCGTTCATCCTCGACCACGAAGGACTGGCGCGCGAATTGTCGTTGCCGGTCGACGCGGATGTCTTCCGCTCGGACATCGTCTCCAGCTATCGCGTGCGCCAGGGCGTGTTGCACAACCCGGCGAGTGATCGTAGAACCACGCAGGGTTTGTTCCACATCGCCGAGGGCGGCTTGCCGATTCCCGGCGACAAGAAAGCGGTGCCGCGCGAGGTGTTCGCGCGCATGCTCGGGCGCGCCTTCGATCCGCCGCAGGAATTGCTCACGCTGCCGTACACGGTGAATCAGCCAACGCCCTCGCGCATGTTCGTGTCGCTGCTGATGCGGCCAGTGATCTGTCCGGCGATTCCCGGTGTAGCGCCCTACAAGAGCATGGAAATCCGTTTTTTCGCGCCGGGCAATCTGGTCAGCAATCTGGACTTCGTCGAAACCGTCTTCGGCAATGGCGGCAATCCGTCCTTGCCGGAATACGACGCCAGCCTGGATGTGGAACATTGGAGCGGGCACAGTGGTTTCGTTGTGCTGGCGCCGCACCTGGTCAACCTGAGCAAGCGCGAACTTGGCCTGCCGCACTGGGATGACGCAAACGCGCGCCAACGCCGCGAGGGCATGTGCTGGCGGCAGCCCGACGAACGTTACAACGACGGCCAGGCCTTCAAGCTCACCGCGCGCGATGCCAGCGGTGTCATGGTCACCATCCTGGCCGACAATTATTTCGGCTACTGCAAAAAAGAGATCAAAACCCAGATCGGTTTTGCCGCCAACCTATATGGCCTGGCCGAAGAAGAACATGCCGGTGGTGCGCTGCTGTTTCATTGTCGCAATCACGGCGAAGAATATGGCGTCGATGGACGCACCCGCGAACCCGGCTATTGGTATCAGGACATGCTGGCGCGATACGGTAAATTCATGCGCCAGATGCCTGAAGGCCATGCGGTCGACATCCACTTTCCAGACATCATTTATGTGCCGCAGGCGGTGCGCTTCGACCTGAACGCACAGAGCATCACCTGGGAACGTGATGGCAAGACGCATCAGATTCGCCTGATGCCGGGAAAAATCTACATGCAGCCAAACGGTTACAAGGTCGAGATGCGCGCGCATCCCGGAGCGCCGTCGTGGCGTCTGATCGGCATTGATCCGGAGGGCACGTTCTGCCACAAACCCTGCACCGTATCAGGCGGGGGCAAGTCGGAAATCTCCAAGTCGCTGGAGGACGCGGTGATCTACGGGCCGTTGTTCATCGACCACATGGAAAACGACCTGGCCCGCGTGCGCGGCATTTTCGAGCACGATTTCAGCCACCGCTTCCGCCCCGGCTTCGAGCATGAGGAACGTGATGCAGAGCGCAAGCCGCTGTGTATGGAACGCAGCCTGGGTTCGCTCATCAAGCTGTTGACGCCGTCGTCGAGCTACACCACCGAATTCAACGCCTGGCTCGACAGCATCCCGCCGCGCATCCTGGCGCTGGTGTTTCTGATCAAGCGTTTTTACCGCCCGGACTGGGGCGAGCATTGGGACGAACAGCTCGCCGTTGATGTGGTGGATGGCGCGCCCGGACACGAACTCAAAATGTTCGGCCGGCGCATCATCGCCAGTTATCTGCGCGTCGGTTTTGACGCCAACGAACATTGGCGCACGTTCAAGTTGCGGCAGGATTTCATCCCCGCCGAAAAAGTGCAGATGGAAGACGACATCACCGCCTCGGTGGTCGCGCCGGTCAACCAGCTGATCGGCTGCAAGCCGGGACTGGATGATGCCAGCAGCGTCAAGCTCACCCATAACTGCGAACTGCGTTTGTTCCAACGGCCGGACGACGCAGTCATCCCGGGCTACGACAAGCAGACCGAAATCGATATGGCGCAGCCTGGCAACTTCCTCGCCAATTTCGAGCCACTGAGCGGCCCGTCGCTGGATGCCGAAGTCGACAACGTCATGCGCCTGCACGCCTACACGCCGCCGATGCGCGACCTGCTTCTGGGCGCCGCACGCGCCGGGCAAATGGTGGTGTCATCAGCGCTGCCTCGGCTGGTTGATGGCAAACCATCGAAGAACCCGCGTTACCTGCAATTGCGCCCCGACATCGCCAACCCGATACGCAAATACGCGGCCGAAATGGGCATGCGCTTCCATCGCAAACTGGCCGCCGATTCGGCCGTCTGCGTCAATGTCGACGCAGTGTTGTCCGGGCGGCGCAACAACCCGCCCGACACCGGCATTCGCTCCTTGGCGGTGTACAACCCGATTCACTACCAGGCCCTGCCGGAATTGTTCATGGACTACATCTGTTCCCTGACCGGCAAATCGCCGTCCACTACCGGCGCCGGCTCTGAAGGCGCGCTGACCAAAGGGCCGTTCAACGCGCTGCGGCCCACCGCCGATGTCAACAACGCACTGGTTTCGATGATTCTCACCGGCCATGATGGCTTTTCCACCTCCGCCGGTCATGTCGGCCCGCAGGTGCGGGTGGACCACGACATCAGCTTGCTGGCGCCGGAAATCTGGGTGCGACTCAGCCCGGCGCAGCGCAAGGCGGAATGGCTGATCGCGCAGGGTTACATGGAAGCGCTGGAAGATTTCGACCACGACGGCCGGCGCGTCCTCGCCAGTCGGCTCGGCTACCGCATCACCGAGCGCTTCGTCGCCCACTTCATGGGCAAGATTTTCGACAACCCGCGCGCGGTATTCACCGAGGCCCTCCTCAAGCCAGAAACGCAGAACCTGGACGATTTCGCCGATGGCATCGACAACATTGTTGAAGCGCAGGAGCGGGTCGCCAGGCAGTATTTCGACGACGGCAGCATCGAAGAAGCCTGCCCGCCGCTGCAAGCGCTGCTGGCCATCATGGCCGATGGAAACTACCGGGGCATGGACATCCACGCGCCGGCAATTCGCGCCCTGTTCACCCGCGACAACCTGCTTGCCTCCGACTGGTACCGGCAACGCCTGCAAATCAAACGCGAGCGCGACCTGGCGCTGTGGACGCGCAACCTGAACGAACTCATCCGCTTCAAGCAAAATCCGAACAACGTTGAAGAATCTCGCCGCCTCGACCTGGACAAGCGTATCGCCTATGCCCAAGCCCGCTTCGACAAGCTGGCCGACCCAGAGTCGTGGCGGGAGTTTATCGGCACCATCGGCGCCGACCCGTTGACGCCGGTCAGCGACGTTTAATCGGGCTTATGCAGCGTGGATAAAAACGCTCGATGCGATGCGGCAGACCCACACTCGAAGGCGCTTAACGGAGGGATCAAGGTTCAAGGTTGATCAGACCGGAAAACAACTCGATAGCGTGCAGACCGCTTGCTTGAGGACAAACCTTGGTATGTCCTGGATTCTGTTTGTCGCCGGTTATGGTCTTGGCGGACTGGCTCATCGCTCATCCTTGAAGCCATGTTTTTCCAGCAAGCGGTAGATGCTGCGTTCGCTGACGCCGAGGATGGCGGCGATCTGGCCACGGTGGCCGGCGTACTTGGCGACCAGGAGTTCCAGGTAGCGGCGTTCGATTTCTTCCAGCGTCGGTTCGTGCTGGAAGCCCATGCTGAACTGCCCCGGCTGTTCGCCCAGCGCTTCGAAGGAGAAGTGTTCCGGGCGGATTTCGTCGCTGCCGCCGCCGACGATGATGGCGCGTTCGACCATGTTGCGCAGTTCGCGAATGTTGCCGGGAAAACCGTAGCCCATCAGCAGGCGCAGCGCCGTCGGGTTCAGGCGTTTGTTCAGACGGCGGGAAAAATTATGGTGGGCGAGGAAATGCCCGACCAGCGCCGGGATGTCCGAAACTTGCCGTCCTTGCTCATCTGCGCCAGGTTGCGGTTGGTGGCGGCGACGATGCGCACGTTGGCCTGCAAGTCCTTGACCCCGCCCAGGCGGCGGTATTCGCCGCTTTCCAGCACGCGCAGCAGCTTGGCCTGAATGATCGGTTCGATCTCGCCGATTTCATCGAGAAACAGGGTGCCGCCCTGCGCGGCCTCGATCAAGCCGGGCTTCTGCCGGTCGGCGCCGGTGAAGGCGCCTTTCTCATGGCCGAACAGTTCCGACTCGAATAACTTCTCCTGCAAGGTGCAGCAATCGACGGCGACGAAATTGCGCACCGCGCGCGGGCTGCGTTCATGGATGGCGTGCGCCACCAGTTCCTTGCCGACGCCGCTTTCGCCCTGGATCAGCACGGTGGCTTC
>JAIFKV010000027.1 GCA_020049415.1 Betaproteobacteria bacterium | reverse complement strand
GCTGGTTGGCGGGAGGAATATTCAACAACTCCCGGTACTTGGCTACGGTGCGTCGGGCAACCACAAAACCTTGTTTGCCCAACAGTTCGGCTATGGTGTTATCGGATAAAGGCCTGGTCCGATTTTCCGCTTCGATAAATTGTTTGATCAATGCACGTATAGCGGTGCTGGAGGTAGCGCCACCCTCTTCCGTAGCGAGTGAACTTCCGAAAAAGTACTTGAACTCGAACAGTCCACGCGGCGTCATCATGTATTTCTGGGTTGTGACGCGAGAAATCGTGGATTCGTGCAACTCCACTGTATCGGCGATTTCCTTGAGTGTCAGCGGCCGCATGGCCACATCCCCGTGCTCGAAAAACATACGCTGGCGATCAACTATGGCTTGGGACACTTTAAGAATAGTCTCAAAACGCTGTTGCACATTCTTGATCAACCAGCGCGCTTCCTGCAATTGTGTGCTGAGCGATCCACCGCCGTCTTTATTGTTGCGCAAGATGCCGGCGTAAAGCTCATTGATGCGCAGTTTTGGCACCGCTTCAGCGTTAAGGCTGACCATCCATAAACCCTTCACCTTTTTCACAAATACGTCTGGAGCGACATAGCGTATGTCCATCTGCGCGAACTCTGCGCCAGGACGTGGATTGAGCGAGGTAATAAGCTGACGCAGACTGGTAAATTGGCTGTCAGTGAGATTCAAGATACGTTTCAGCTTGCCATATTCCCGCTCCGCCAACAGGTTGAGGTGCTCACGCACCAAGATTTTTGCCTTTTCCAGGTTCGGCGTATCCGCCGGCAAAAGCCTCAGTTGCAACCACAGACACTCGCCCAGATCGCGCGCACCGACACCGACAGGATCGAGACTTTGCAGCAGCTTCAATGCGGTACCCAGCTCGATGGGGTCAAGCTCCATTTCTGCCGGAAACAGCGCGTGCAAATCATCCAGCGATGCGGTGAGGTAGCCATCATCATCAAGAGCTTCAATCAACAGCGCGATCAGCTGGCGGTCACGCTGGCTCAGCGGTGTCAGCGAAAGCTGGTCGGCAAGATGTTGATGCAAACCCGTCTGGCTGGTGTCAGCCTGCTGAAAACCATGCTCCTCATCGTCATCACCGCTACTGCCTGAACCAGATACAGCACGATCGCCCCAGGCCATTTCCTCATAGATGTCATCACGTTCCTGGCGTGGCTCTTCCGCCACCCGATCGTTGCTTGAGTCACCCCGATCGTCCCCCGCTTCACCACTCTTCTCGCGGCGCGGCTCACCTGAGTTGCCATCAAAACGATCCTCCCCATCCAGCCGTTCCAGCAACGGGTTTTCCTGCAGCATCTGCGAAATTTCCTGGCTCAACTCCAATGTAGAAAGCTGCAACAGACGAATCGACTGTTGTAGCTGAGGAGTCAGGGTGAGCTGTTGATGCAGCTTGAGCTGTAGGCTCTGCTTCATGGGTGAAGCGTGATCATTGAGGTCGTGTTTATGCGCTCGTAAACGAGCCCGCTGGAGTAGTCGAAATGTTCAGAGCCGAAAATGCTCACCGAGGTACACCTTACGAACGTCTTCATTGTAAATGATTTCATCCGGCGTCCCGGCCGCCAGCACCTGACCGGCGTTGAGTATGTAGGCACGATTGCAGATGCCCAGTGTCTCACGCACATTGTGATCGGTAATCAGCACGCCGATGTTTCGTTCGGTAAGAAAACCGACGATTTTCTGGATATCGAGCACAGAAATGGGGTCGACGCCGGCAAACGGCTCGTCAAGCAGCACGAAACGCGGAGAGGTCGCCAGCGCCCGCGCGATTTCGACTCGCCTGCGTTCGCCGCCGGAAAGCCCGACCGCAGGGGCTTCGCGCAAATGAGTGATATGCAGATCTTCCAGCAATCCTTCAAGACGAGTCTCGACTTCCGCGTCGTTGTGACCGCACAACTCCAGCATCGCGGCGATATTGTCAGCGACACTCAGCCGTCGAAAAATTGAAGGTTCTTGCGGCAAATAGGAGAGCCCCAGACGAGCGCGTTTGTAGACCGGCATCTGTGTCATATCGACGTCATCGAGGAGAATCTTTCCTGCTTGCGCGCGAATCAACCCCACCATCATGTAAAAACAAGTGGTTTTCCCAGCGCCGTTCGGTCCAAGCAGACCAACCACCTCGCCGCTTTCAACATGCAGAGAGGCATCGGTTACCACCTGACGCGACTTGTAACTTTTGGCCAGATTGTCTGCGCGCAGCACACTCATCCTGAACATTCCCGATGCGCCATGAACATGTTCAGATTGACATCCTGGTTCATGGCGTTTCAACCCGCACCGGCGTTGACGCACCGCTCTTGGGATAAATCACCGCGCGGACACGACCACGCACCCCGTCGCTACTGCCTTGCGCCCGGTAAAACTCACTTTTGGCGTCATACACGATCAGGTTGCCACGCACTTCCTCGTCACCCCGTTTAAGCCGCGCCTGACCACTCAGTTTCAGCGTATCGGAACGGCCTTCGTAAAGGATACGTTCAGCCCAGCCTTCGGCATATTCTTCCCGACCTTCCATTTTCTGACGAAAATAAACCGGTTTTCCGCTCGCATCTCCACTCGCGAAACCTTGCTCATCCTGACGCACTTCGATGCGATCAGCAGTCATCATCAGCGTGCCCTGAGTCAACACGACGTGTCCGTCGTAAACCGCCGTCTTTTTTGCATCTTCGACACGAACGCTATCCGCTTCCAGATTAACCGGCTTGGTTTTATCCGCCACCTCGGCATGCGCCGGCGCAGCCAGCAACAAAAGACAGCAAAGCATCCATTCGGAACGTTTGTACATAATTTCCTTGATAAGCACCTAGCCCGGATATTTCATGAATTCACGCGATGATCGCGCAGGACATTGTTTGTACTGGAGATTTCGAGAAAAAGCGGCGTAGATATTCATACGTCCGACAGAACAGAATTTCCTGTGCGGACAAGAGACAAGCGAAGGCGTGTAATGATTCATGAAACATATGGGCTAGTGAACACCTTTGACGCCACCAGACAAAGTGATCACCTTGTTCGTGTCATCGAACAGCATCTGGTTCGCCGTAATAATCGACGCGCCTTGACGCAGGGTAACCAATTTATCTGTGCGCATGGTGCGCTCATCGGGCGTGACATGAAGATATTCGGTGTCAAGCGAGATGGGCATCTGACCTTCCAGGCTTCGACGCTCGACATGCACCTGGGCAATGAAATAAACGTGTCGACCATCAGCGGACATCTGTGCGCGTTTCGACGTCACCTCCACCGGAAGCACCGGATCCAGTGAAGTAAAGACTGGCGAATCGAGAACGGTGGTGTCGTCATCCATATAGTGCGTCATCCGCTCAGCTTTCAATCGATGCAGCCGACGGCCATTCACGTCGAAGGACAATGCATTGAAATGTTCAATGATGTAGTCCGGCTCATGCGCAAAACCAGAATCATCGACATAGGGCGTCCTCTCCGAGACTTGATTCAGCCAGAAGCCAAGCAGCGCGAGCAGCAAAGCCAACACCAGCGGCTGCCAATGAACATGAAAACCAGATGGCGCGCGGTAACTCGAACTCATTTTGCCAGCATCAAGGATTCACGAACACGTTGGCTCAACGATCATAGAGGGCAATCTGGCCGGCCCAAGTGCCTTGCGCGCGCATGATAAGTTCACATGCCTCGCGCCCCGCGCCCCGACCCGCCGCCGCAATAGTAATGACATGGCTGCGCAGTTTGACTTCGTCCGGCGCATCCGGCACGGTAATCGCCAGACCACAGCGGTTGAGCACCGGCAGATCAACCACATCGTCGCCCATGTAAGCGATTTCCAGGGGCGTCAAACCGGTTGCCTGCAACAATGCTTGCAACGCCTCCAGCTTGTCTTCCGCGCCTTGATAAATATGCGCGATGCCCAAATTGCTCGCCCGATGCAACACGATCTGCGAAGTACGCCCGGTAATGATGCCGGCTTCGACGCCACTGGCACGCAACATCTTGATGCCGTGACCATCGCGTGAATTAAAGGCCTTGTATTCCTGACCTTGGTTGTCATAGAACAGACTGCCGTCGGTGAGCACACCATCGACGTCGAAAACCAGCATGCGGACTGCCCGCGCGCGCGCTTCGATATCGGTTCGATCCGCAACTTCCTGACTCATACCACCCCCGCTCGTAACAGGTCATGCATATTCAACGCACCCGCCAGGCGGGCATTTTCATCCAGTGCCAACAATCCGTTGACCTTGAATTCCTGCATCAGTCGCACGGCTTCCACTGCCAGATCGGCAGCGGCCACCGTCCGCGGATTTCGATGCATCACATCAACGATCATGGCGCTACGCACATCGACATCCTGATCCAGCAAACGACGCAAGTCACCGTCGGTAAACACCCCAACCAGCTTGTCATCGGCATCGACAATGGCCGTCATGCCGAGACCTTTGCGCGTCATTTCAAGCAGCGCCTGTTTCAGGCTGGCCGTTTCGCGTACCACGGGCAACGCATCGTCGGCATGCATCAGGTCATGCACATGCACCAGCAAACGACGGCCGAGCGTTCCACCCGGATGCGTGCGAGCAAAATCTTCCGCACTGAAACCACGCGCATGCAACGCCGCCACCGCCAGCGCATCGCCCAACGCCAAAGCCACCGTGGTACTGGCGGTTGGCGCAAGATTGAGCGGACAGGCTTCCTGCTCAACGCTGGCATCGAGGTGAATATCCGCCGCGCGCGCCAAAGTAGAAACAGCATTGCCGGTCATGCAGATCAACTTGGCGCCACGCCGTTTGATCAGCGGCACGATGGCGACAATTTCCGCGCTCTCACCGGAATTGGAGAGTGCGATAACCACATCCTGACCGGTGATCATGCCGAGATCGCCATGACTGGCTTCCGCCGGATGCATGAAAAAAGACGGCGTGCCGGTACTCGCCAAGGTGGCCGCGATCTTGCCTCCGATGTGACCAGACTTGCCCATACCGGAAACCACCACGCGGCCTTGACAGGCCAGCAGAGTTTCAACCGCGCGCAAAAAATCGAGATCGATGCGCTCGACAAGTTGTGCTACGGCGTTCGCCTCGATTTGCAGTGTGCTGCGAGCCAGGTCGAGGATAGCTGAGGGAGAAGGCGTGTGAGATGTCATAATTGGCAGCAAGTATAGCGATTAGGCTTTGACCGCTCTAGGAGACTGTCGGACTTTGATCGTCGATTGCAACAATCAGCCTCGGCTAGACGCCTTGTTGTCGGCGTTGAAAACATATCGCCAACCCATGCGGCAAGAAGCTGGCAACAAGGGAGCGCCGCGATCGTATAACTACCGATGATTCCAAAATCCGACAGGCTTCCAGAAACCCACCAACAACAGAAACGATGCGATGCATTCCGCGCTTGAACTCACCTTGATTCTGCTTGCCGCCGGCGTCATGGCTTTGGCGCTTCTCAAAGCGGCCGGACTCCCGCCTTTGCTGGGCTATGTGCTCATCGGCATCGGACTGGGGCCTTTCTTGCCAGGCATGGGGGCAGATTCGCCGACCTCGCATCTGGCCGAGTTTGGCGTCGTCTTCCTGATGTTTTCTATTGGTCTGGAGTTTTCTCTTTCGCGATTGAAAACGATGCGGCAGGACGTGTTTGGGCTGGGCGGCTTGCAGGTGGCCATCACCATGTTCATTGTCATGGTTTTCGGCTTGGTGCTCGGACTTTCATGGGAGTCCGGCTTGGCGCTGGGCGGCGTCATTGCCATGTCATCGACCGCCATTGTCAGCAAATTGTTGTCCGAACGCGACGAACTGGATAGCGAGCATGGCCGCAAGATTCTGGGTGTACTGCTGTTTCAGGATCTGGCCGTCGCGCCGCTGATCATCTTCGTGCCGGCCCTCGCGCAGAGCACAGGCCTGGGTGAAGCATTGCTGTATGCGACCCTGAAAGCAGCTCTGGTTCTGACTTTGATCCTGCTGGTCGGACAAAAGCTGATGCGACCATGGTTTCATCTTGTCGCCCAAGCCAAATCCAGCGAGTTGTTCATGCTGAATGTCTTGCTGGTTACGCTGGGATTGGCCTATATCACCGACCGCGCCGGTTTGTCGCTGGCGCTTGGCGCTTTCCTGGCAGGTGTTTTGATTGCGGAAACCGAATACCGTTACCAAGTGGAAGCGGATATTCGACCATTCCGCGATGTACTGATGGGCTTGTTCTTTGTTTCCGTCGGGTTGATGCTGGATTTGCGCGTCGTGACGCAGCATTGGGAGACGGTTATCGGGACGATGGCGCTGCTGATTTTTGGCAAGTTCCTGGTGATTTCACTTCTCACCGGACTGTTCACACAATCCTGGCCGGTCGTGATGCGGGTCGGCTCCGGTTTGGCGCAAGCCGGCGAATTCGGCTTCGTCTTGCTCGCGCTGACGCTGTCGAATGGTTTGCTCTCCGGCCCGATGCATCAAGTCGTTCTTGCCGCCATGGTTTTGTCGATGTTGGCCGCGCCGTTGATGATTATGGCGGGCACTCGACTGGCACGACAGATCGAGGGCGGCGCCTGGATGGAACAGGCGCGCGGCGTGCATGAAATCGCCGCGCGTGCATTCGGCAAACAAAACCACGTGATTTTGTGTGGTTACGGCCGCAGCGGCCAAAGCCTGGCGCGTCTGCTGGAATCGGAAAAGATTCCGTTCATTGCGCTCGACCATGATCCGCGGCGTGTGCATGCCGCGGCACAAGCGGGCGATAGCGTAGTGTTCGGCGACTCGACGCGCGTCGAGGTGTTGATGGCTGCCGGGGTGCATCGAGCAAAAGCAGTCGTCATCAGTTTTGCGCATACCCCTTCGGCGCTCAAAATCCTTGCGTCGATCCAACGTTTGCGCCCCGATGCGCCGGTGATCGTTCGCACCGTCGATGACAACGATCTCGATCGCCTGCGTGAAGCTGGTGCAAGCGAAGTTGTGCCGGAAGTCATGGAAGGCGCACTCATGCTTGCCTCACAAACCATGCTGATGGCCGGCGTGCCATTGATGCGGGTACTCAAGCGTATCCGCCAAACTCGGGAAGCGCGTTATGGCGCGATGCGCGGTTATTTTCGCGGCCTGACCGACGCCAGCGAGGATGAATCGGGCGGCGAAAGTTTGACCTCGGTTCGACTGGAGGCTCGGCATGCCGCCTGTGGCAAAACGTTAAATGAACTTCGGCTGGATCATTTTGGCGCTACCGCCCTCGGCATCAGGCGCCCCGGCAGCGCACATGCGGAGCAAAGCCCGGAAACCCAGATGCAAGCCGGAGATATCGTGTTGATTCGTGGCGATCCGGAGGCGTTAGCAGCAGCCGAGATTGCGCTGCGCGGCAGTTGATGATCTGTCGGAGCATTGAAGCTCGGTTAAAACAGCGAAGCAGCGCCACAATTCGCCTCGTTTTCGGCAGCTCGCCATAGACCCGTGCGAGCATCAAAACAACGGCTCTCGGCGGGTGGCCCGCCGCCGCCATCGTAAGTGCTGAAACGAAACTGGCCGCTGTTTGCGCGGCCATCGTCAATTTTTCTGTCGATTTCAGCCAGCACACGCACCGGAATCTGATTGCCCGTCTTCAACGTCAACCTGGGCACCCCGCCGGAACCTGAAAATTGCGCATCGTATTGCATCTGCAACGTCGCGCCATATGGGTTTCGCGGCCACTCCGCGTTTGCTTCAGGCCGACTACCGTTCGCTTGGTAGTTGCCGGAAATCAGGTTGGCATGCGAAAGATGCACCCACACCAGAAGACTCTCGAGCGCTTGCGAAGTGTCTCTTACCACGCCATCGCCGTTTCCGCCGATCTGGTCATTGTCAATCCCGGGAAGATTGGCGCGCGCCAATTTGCCTGGGTAATCGCCAGGCACAGCGCGGTACTTGTCCTGAAAAGTGAAGTAGGCCGCTTTGATGCTGTCGAGTTGTGAAATCAGATTGCGCGCACGTGCGCTTTCAATCAATTCCTGACCTTTAAGAATGCCCCCCAGAAGCAAGCCGATCACGACCAGAACAATGGCCAGTTCGATCAGCGTAAAACCCGCGCATGGACGATGCCGAACCCGTTCAACAGCGGTGCCTACAACGCCTTCGCCAGCGCAAAAATGACGCCGGATGCGCGCACAGCAAAACTGCACAAGGGATTTGAAAGCGTGGTTGATATTGATCATGGGCATAGCTACTAGCAATAAACAGGCCCTCTTCAAGCGCACTCAAGACCCCATCAAAACAAGATGATATTGATTTAACCGATTCAGCAGTGTTGTTTTTCCGTCAAGGCTGACGATTCGATGACGCACTGCCATGGGGCGAAGTGTAATCGTCATCGCATCGCACTGGCGTTTCACGGCGTACCGAAGCAATCGCCAACAAGTTGCAATATAGTTGATGAAACCATTCGTTACATTTTCAAACAGTCTGGTCACCAAGCACTTACACCCAGCTTCTAAAGTGAACTCACCGCAAGACACTGAGTCTTGCGGCACCTTCAAACTTCAGGAGATAGTCATGACCCACACCCACACCCACATCTACATCTACATCGTAAAAAAATGGGCGATTGCCAGCCTTTCCACCCTGGCCCTTCTGGCCGGCGCCAGTCATGCAGATAGCTGGGGCCAATACGAAAAAGTCCGTGCCCCCTATTTTCCGGACCATCAAAGCGTTGATCATCAACCTGGTTTCGACCAACATGGCCCGGAGAAACTGCCAATGCCCAGAGCAAGCTACAACATCGACAGCCGTCAACAGCATCAGAAGCAGCAAATAATGAATGGCCTGAACTCAGGAAAACTTTCGCGGCGCGAATCACGCGATCTCATTCTGGAACACCAGGAAACAGAACGGATGCAGCATTATTATCTGGCGGACGGTCGCCTGGATCGATTTGAATGGCGCCAACTCGATCGCCGCCTCGATCAAACCGAAGATGCCATCCAAGCCAGAATGCATAGCAAAAATTGGCGATAAGTCTGCTGCACTCGGCGGGAAGTCAGACAAAATCATGGCGCGGAATGCTATAAAAAAGGGGCCGAAAAATAGTTCGGTCCCGCGTACATCTCACCCAATGAATAATGAATGACCTGACCAGGAGGCATCAATGTATTACATCGCTTATTCCACCCGATTCGCACTGATCATGCTCGCCCTGGGGTTTGCGTTTGCTTTCGCAGCCCCCGTTCAAGCAGACGTCAAAACTTTCAAAATCGATAGCGCGCACAGCTTCGCCAACTGGCAACTTCGCCATATCGTTGCCATAACCAGCGGGACTTTTTACGACGTCAATGGTTCGGTGACATTGGATTTGAGCAATATCGCGAATTCCTCGGTCAACGCGACCATCAGCACATACAGCCTGAACTCCAGCCATCAGCGCCGGGATTTACATACCTTGACCGATGAGTTTCTTGATGCACGCAATTTTCCGGAAATAAAATTCGTTTCCAGCGCCATCGCGCCAGAGACTGCGGAAAAAGGCAAACTGACCGGTCAACTCACGCTGCACGGAGTCACCAAGCCGATAACGATGAATTATCAGATCCTCGGTTTTGGCCCAGACCCCTGGGGCGGCATGCGCGCCGGCTTCAAGGCAACCACCCGCATCAATCGCTCCGACTACGGCATTAGCAAGTTCACACCTACCGGACCGGTCGGCAACGAAGTGGATATCACCTTGCTGATCGAAGGAATCGAGTTGGGCGCGGATGGAAAACCCTGGAATGCCAGTGCCGCCGCAGCAGAAAAAGCCAAGGTCATTTCCTATCCAATGCCGATCGCCCCGACGCCAGAAGCTCAGCCCACCCCAGTCACTGCGCCCGCAGTTGCACTTCCCGCCCCCATTGCGCCCCCACAACCCGCAGCTGCGGGCACGGCGGAGAAAGTCGAGCCCAGCATGGAAGACCAACTCAAGAAAAAGCTGAAAGGCTTGTTCAAATAAAACAGGTTTAAGCACCGAAAAAGCACTGCCGCCGCTTGACCATGATCAAGCGGCGGTTTTAAAGGGCTTTATGCTTCACTCCTGGCGTCGGATCGCCTCCACGCACGCTTCGCCCAAGCTGGCGGGGCTTTGCGCCACCACCACACCAGCCGCTTCCAGCGCGGCGATTTTGTCTTCGGCACGCCCCGATCCACCCGCAATGATTGCTCCAGCGTGGCCCATACGTTTGCCCTTCGGCGCGGTAATGCCGGCAATGTAGCCGGCAACCGGCTTGGTCACGTTCGACTTGATGTAATCGGCGGCCTCTTCTTCACGACTGCCGCCAATCTCGCCAACCAGAATGATCGCTTCCGTTTCCGCATCCGCCTCGAACATTTGCAAACAGTCGATGAAATCCAGTCCCTTGATCGGGTCGCCGCCAATACCGACGCAAGTGCTCTGCCCAAGACCCAGCTTGGTAGTCTGATAGACCGCTTCGTAAGTCAACGTCCCGGAACGGGAAACGACACCGACTTTGCCTTTCTGATGAATGAAACCCGGCATGATGCCGATCTTGCATTCATCCGGCGTGATGATGCCAGGACAATTAGGGCCGATCAGCACCGCGCCGGTGCTGCGCAACGCCGCTTTGACGTTGATCATGTCACGCACTGGAATGCCTTCGGTAATGCATACGATGACCTTGATGCCCGCATCGGCGGCTTCCAGAATGCCATCCGCGGCGAAACCAGCGGGCACATAGATCACCGAGGCGTCCGCGCCGGTTTCTCGCACCGCCATCCTCACGGTATTGAATACCGGCAAATCGAGATGGCGCTGCCCCCCCTTGCCGGGGGTAACACCACCCACCATTTGGGTGCCATAAGCGAGCGCTTGTTCGGAATGGAAAGTGCCCTGTTTACCGGTGAAGCCCTGACAAATCACCTTGGTGTTTTTGTTGACCAGAATACTCATCTCAGTTGCCTCCCACAGCGCTGACCGCCATTTTTGCGGCTGCATTGAGATCATCGCTGGCCAGGATGGACAAGCCCGATTCAGCAAGCATTTGGCGCCCCAGTTCTACATTCGTGCCTTCCAGACGCACCACCACCGGAATGGTCACACCGACTTCCTTCACCGCATCGATGACGCCCTGGGCGATAACATCGCAACGCATGATGCCGCCGAAGATATTGATCAGCACCGCTTTCACATTGGGGTCGGAGAGGATGATCTTGAATGCCTGCGCCACCGTTTGCGCCGAAGCGCCGCCGCCGACATCAAGAAAATTGGCGGGTTGACCGCCAGAAAGTTGAATCAAATCCATCGTCGCCATCGCCAGACCTGCGCCGTTGACCATGCAGCCGATGTTGCCGTTCAACGCAATGTAATTCAGGTTATACCCCTGCGCTTCCGCTTCTTTCGGGTCGATTTGCGACTGATCGGCACTCTCTGCCAAGGCTTTCTGGCGATACAGCGCGTTGTCGTCCACCCCCATTTTGCAATCCAGTGGCAGCAAACGGCCATCGACGGTGACAATCAGCGGGTTGATCTCCAGCAAGGCCAGATCCTTGTCCATGAAGATGCGATACAGCGTCTTTGCCATCTTCACAAATGCACCGATCTGCTCCCCCGACAAGTTCAGACCAAAAGCAAGATTACGCCCCTGGTAATCCATGAAACCGGTGGCTGGATTAACCCATTCCTTGAGGATTTTTTCTGGCTCATTACGCGCCACCTCTTCGATTTCCATGCCACCAGCAGCAGAGGCGACAAAGCCGATGCGCTCCGCGGCGCGATCCACCGTAATGGAGAGATACAACTCGCGCGCGATCGGCAGCGTTTCCTCGATCAGCAATTCATGCACCGGCTGACCATCGGGCGCGTTCTGATAAGTAGTCAGCCGACTCCCCAGCAAATCTCCGGCAAATGCGCTGAGTTCAGCCAGGGAATGCAGCAATTTGACGCCCCCCGCCTTGCCGCGCCCTCCGGCATGGATCTGCGCCTTGGCCACCCAGACTTCGCCACCCAACTCGGCGATGGCGGAAGCGCAACCCTCCGCGCTGGCGACAACGACGCCGCGCGGGGTGGAAATACCATAGTCTCGCAACACGGACTTGGCTTGATATTCGTGAAGATTCATAGCGACGAACCCGGATTCAGGAAAACCCGCATTTTCCGGCAAAGCGTCAGGCATCGCCAGAAGATGACAGCCAGCGCGGTATCATCCGCCTGTTAATGAAAGGCTCATCATGAAAGAAATTCTGATTCTCTATTACAGCCTGCACGGCTCGGTCAAACAGTTGGCGCAACATATGGCGCATGGCGTCGAATCGGTTCCCGGCATCTCCGCACGCGTGCGCACCGTGCCAAAGGTAATGACGGAAAGTGATGCGCCAGCCAGGTTAGTGCCGGATACCGGCGCACCTTTTGCCAGCCATCAGGATTTGCGCGAGTGCATCGGCCTCGCGGTTGGGTCGCCGACCCGCTTCGGCAACATGTCCGCCGCGATGAAGCACTTCTGGGATGGCACATCCGGTCTCTGGCTGAACGGCGATCTGATCGACAAGCCCGCATGCGTGTTTACCTCCACCGCCAGTCTGCACGGCGGCCAGGAAACGACATTGATGTCGATGATGACGCCGTTATTGCATCACGGCATGGTCATCGTCGGACTGCCCTACTCCAATCCGGAGCTGAATCTGACCCGCTCAGGCGGCACGCCCTATGGCGCTACGCATTGGTCCGGAGCGGATGGCCGCCTGCCGATCACCGATGAAGAACGCAAGCTCGCCTTCGCCCAAGGCAAACGACTGGCTGAAATTGCGGCCAGGCTGTCCACATGAGCGAGGCGGAAAAAACTAACGGAGAAACCGCGCGGCGCTTTGTGCGCGCACATCAAAGCGGCGTGCTTTCGACGATATCGCAACGCGTCGAAGGCTTTCCGTTTGGCTCAGTCGCCCCATTCATGCTGGATCAAACCGGTTGCCCGGTAATTTTGATTTCGACCCTGGCGGAGCACACCAAAAACATCGATGCGGACCCGCGCGTATCGTTGATCGTGCAGCCCTATAGCCCGGACATGCAAATAGCCGGCCGCGTCACCTTGCTTGGTCGCGCCCGGCGCCTGGACAATAAATCGGCGTTGGGACCGCGCTATTTGCGTTTTCACCCGCAAGCCGAAAGTTATTTCGCCATGCACGACTTCCACTTTTATCGAATCGAACCGGTGCGGGTTCGCTTTATCGGCGGCTTCGGCAAAATACATTGGGTCGAGCCAGCGCAATATCTATTGCCAGACACTGCGCTGACGGCCCAGGAGAATGACATTCTTGACCATATGAATGCGGACCACGCTGACACACTCCGCGCATATTGCAGACAGGTGCATGGTTTAGAAACACCTCAAGCCACGATGATCGGCATCGACCCGGACGGTTTTGATGTGCGCGCCAAAACGCAAATACTTCGCTTCGATTTCGATGTTGCAGTCATGGATGCGCAGCAGGCGCGCCGCGCGTTAATTGAACTTGCGGCAGCGGCAAAAACAGCAACATCGCGATGAAGCCAGACCCTCAACTTGCCAAGATATTGCAAGTCACCGCATCGGCCTGCCTGATAGGACTGATTTTTCTATCCGTCGCCTGGGAACTCTGGCTAGCGCCTCTCCGGCCCGGTGGCTCTTGGCTGGTCTTGAAAACACTTCCGCTGCTGTTGCCGCTGTTTGGCATCTTGCGCGGCAAGCTTTACACCTATCGCTGGTCCACATTATTGATCTGGATTTATTTCACCGAAGGCGTCGTGCGGGCATGGTCGGATGCAGGTTTGTCTAGTCAGCTGGCAACCCTCGAATGGGTGATGGCACTGATTTTTTTCTTCACTGCGGCTTTTTTTACACGTCTGCTCCCGCGAGTTTGATTGATGTCAAGCATAGTGCTTGCATACACAACAACTTTTGACGATATTAGTATCCACTAATAAACTCACCGTCGATTCTCAGCCTGCTGACCATCACGATCCATCCGACTTTGCCCGAGGACACAATGACCGACTTGAATACCACCCACTTTAAATTCCTGCCCCTGTCTTTGCGGGTCTTGTTTACCATGGTGTTACTCGTATTTGGCGTCGGTTATTTAATGGCGATGATTCAGGTCTGGGAATCACACGCAGGCAAGGACGGCGATCCGATGATTTCTGGTAAAGATTTGATGATCGCCTACAGTGGCAATCCGGAAGGCACCAAACTGGAAACCGCGCTGCGCGGACCGATGCAGGACATGCTGCCGCCCGAGAAGCGTCAGGTCATCTTTGATTGGCTGCATGCTGGCGCGATGCAAGACGCGTTCGATGCCAAAATCAATCCGATCATGCAAGAGCATTGCATCGCTTGCCACAACCCTGAAGCGAATCCCCATCTGCCTGACCTGCGCACTTTCGACGGCGTTTCAAAAGTCACCTCGAAAGATGAAGGCATGACCATTCCGACACTGGTTCGGGTTTCCCATATTCACTTGTTCTCCATTACCTTCATCTTTTTCATTACCGGCTTCATCTTTACTCACGCATTTGTTCGCCCGACCTGGTTGAAGTGCCTGGTGATTGCGATTCCGTTCATGACACTGATTACCGACGTTGCTTCCTGGTATTTGACCAAAGTCTGGGACGGCTTCGCCTGGATGGTCATCATCAGCGGCGCATTCATGGGCTTGGCTTTCGCCTTCATGTGGGTCGTCTCGATGTGGCAGATGTGGTTCTGGAAAGTGCCGGCCAACATCAGCGAGAGCAAAGGCAAGGTTCCTTGCATGCATACCGAACATTAATTCATCCGACATCAAGCAAAACGGGCAGCCAGGCTGCCCGTTTTTTTCGCCCTGTTTCAGCGTTGTTCTAGTCGCAGCTCGAACTAAGCATCAGACCTGCGGATGCGCGCGTTCTTCTGCACCAAACAATTTGTTCAACGCGTTTAAATAAGCATTGGCGGAGGCGATAACAATATCGGTATCGGCGCCCTGCCCATTGACGATGCGTCCATTGCGGGACAGCCGCACGGTGACTTCGCCCTGCGCATCGGTACCGGTGGTAATGTTGTTCACCGAGTAAAGCAACAGCGTGGCGCCACTGCCCACCATTTTCTCGATGGCACGAAAGGAAGCATCAACCGGCCCTCCACCGACTTCATCAGCACGCAACTCAATGCCTCCATCAGAAAGCACGATATGTGCGTGCGGCGTCTCCCCTGTCTCGGAGCAGACTTTGAGCGAAACCAGCCTGAAGCGGTCGCATGTATCGACACTGCCTTCCACCGCGACCAACGCCTGCAAATCCTCGTCAAAGATTTCTCGCTTCTTGTCTGCCAGTTCCTTGAATCGGGCAAAAGCGGCATTCAAAGCCTCTTCACTTTCGAGGACAACACCCAACACCTGCAAGCGGGTGCGGAAAGCATTGCGCCCAGAAAGCTTGCCCAAGGTAATCTTGTTGGCGCCCCAACCGACATCCTCCGCCCGCATAATCTCGTAGGTTTCGCGATGTTTGAGCACGCCATCTTGATGAATACCCGATTCATGCGCAAACGCATTAGCGCCGACAATCGCCTTGTTGGGCTGCACCGGGTAGCCGGTAATCTGGGAAACCAGACGAGATGTCGGCACGATCTGAGTGGTGTCGATACGTGAATCGCAATTGAAAACATCGCGGCGGGTTTTTACCGCCATCACAATCTCCTCCAGCGAAGCATTACCGGCGCGCTCGCCGAGTCCGTTGATGGTGCACTCAACCTGACGCGCGCCATTCATTACCGCCGCAAGTGAATTGGCCACGGCCATGCCCAGATCATTATGACAATGGGTGGACCAGACCACTTTGTCGGAATTCGGCACGCGCTCAATCAACTGGCGAATTCGATCACCCCATAAGGCGGGAATGCTGTAGCCGACGGTATCGGGCACATTAAGCGTTTTCGCGCCGGCATTGATCACCGCCTCAAAAACCCGGCAGAGAAAATCCATTTCGGAACGCACCGCATCTTCAGCGGAAAACTCGACGTTGTCGGTATATTCCAGCGCCAACTTCACCGCTTTTACCGCAGCTTCCACCACTTGATCCGGCTGCATGCGCAGCTTTTTTTCCATGTGAATGGGACTGGTTGCAATAAACGTGTGAATCCGCCCAGAAGCAGCTGGCGCGATCGCTTCCCCGGCCGCTCTCACATCGCGCTCATTGGCGCGCGCCAACGAACATACGGTGGAATTCTTGATGATGCCGGAAATGCTGCGAATTGATTCCGCATCACCCGGACTTGCGGCCGCAAAACCGGCCTCGATAACGTCCACCCCCAAGCGTTCCAGTTGGCGGGCAATGCGGATTTTTTCATCCTTCGTCATTGCCGCGCCGGGACTTTGTTCGCCATCGCGCAAGGTTGTATCGAAAATAATCAATTTTTCATTCATGGCGTGCTCCATATGCACCTACGTCCATACCCGGGACGTTCGGGAAATCCAATTTAATAACGCAAAGAGGGAGGAAGTGATCAGTGCCCGCGCCGGGGCAGCAGCAGCCGAGTGGCAAGCCGCATCAGAGAAAAGAAGGAAAGAGAAGAAGGTATCTGATCAAGCATGGACTGAATATAAACGCCTAGTCGGAGCTCGACAAGGTGGCAGTCTTGCGAAAAAAACGCCGCTTCAACCACAACACGTAACCCGACAATCCATAGCCCAGGAAAAGCAGGAACAGGACGATGGGTGGATCAAGGGAAATCAGAGAAAACCCCATCGCGATAAAGACAATGACCAGAAATGGCACACTGCGCTTCAGGTTGAAATCCTTGCCGCTGTAAAAAGCCAGATTGGTCACCATGCTGATACCGGCAAACACCGTGACTCCCCAGGCCAGCCAGCGCAACTCTTGCACGGCGATTCGATTGTCCACCATCAGCCAGACAAACCCGGCAACCAGGGCGGCTGCGGCCGGACTCGGCAAGCCCATGAACCAGCGTTTGTCCTGCACTGCCAACATGGTATTGAAGCGAGCCAATCGCAATGCAGCCGCCGCACAGTAGACAAACGCTGCAATCCAGCCCAGTTTCCCCATGCCTTTCAGGGCGAAACTGTACATGACCAAAGCGGGGGCGACGCCAAACGAAACCATATCGGAAAGGGAATCGTACTCCGCGCCAAACGCACTTTGGGTATTGGTCATGCGTGCAACGCGTCCATCCAGACCATCCAGAATCATCGCCACCAGAA
Source organism: Betaproteobacteria bacterium (assembly GCA_020049415.1). Taxonomy (GTDB): domain Bacteria; phylum Pseudomonadota; class Gammaproteobacteria; order Burkholderiales; family Thiobacillaceae; genus PFJX01. Next base: position 6,951 of record JAIFKV010000027.1, on the reverse strand, counting down.
TAGCAATTGCCGCCTGCTCATAACGTCCATTCATGGCCTGAACGATCGCGAAGAAGCCCGCAAAAAGGGCACCCGTCGTGAACAGATTCGGTAATAGAAAAATTCCTCGACGCGTGGGCTTGGGCGCGAGGCCATCCACAACCGACTCATCTGATCGCGGGTTGGTGTCGTTATCGTGCATCTTCAGAACCGTACCAGCAGGTCTTTTGAAGCATGCCCCTTATTACCCAGCGCGACCATACATCCATCTGCCGGAGACACCATCAGACCTTCATCTTGCGATGCATCACGAAGCAAATGAAGAAACAATTGCAAAACAAACAAAATGACAATCCCCCCAGGCAAAACCCGGAGCAGCTCAATTAACCAAGTAGCCACTAACGTGGCAAGATTTGAAATTGAAACAAACAGCTTCCCCTGACGAGCAACAAGAGAATCTGGCCAAGCAGATTTAGCAGGAAGAGCGACGCCGATACACATCATAGTGAGCTGATAGCGGGCAACGACTCGACGCTGGTGACGGGAGCATGCCGGAGGCCCTCAAGCCTGCTCAACATGCCACCGAAGCCGTGCCGCAGCGCTGCCCTCGAATCAGTTCCGGCTCTTGTCAACCAGCTTGTTGGCCTTGATCCAGGGCATCATGTCGCGCAATTTCTCACCGACGATTTCGATCGGATGCTCAGCATTCAAACGACGGCGCGCAGTCATCTCAGGGTAATTGGTCTTGCCTTCGAGGATGAAACGCTTGGCGTAATCGCCGTTCTGAATATTTTTCAGGGCCTGCCGCATGGCGGCACGCGACTGCTCGTTGATGACAGCGGGGCCGGTCACGTACTCACCATACTCCGCGTTATTGGAGATGGAGTAGTTCATGTTGGCGATACCGCCTTCATAGATCAGATCGACGATCAGCTTGAGTTCGTGCAAGCACTCGAAGTAAGCCATTTCAGGCGCATAGCCGGCTTCGGTGAGCGTTTCGAAGCCCATTTTCACCAATTCCACGGCGCCGCCGCACAGCACAGCCTGCTCGCCGAACAGGTCGGTCTCGGTCTCTTCACGGAAATTGGTCTCGATGACGCCCCCTTTGGTACCACCATTGGCTGCGGCATAGGAGAGCGCAATATCCTTGGCCTTGCCCGATTTGTCCTGGTGAATCGCGATAAGCGAAGGCACGCCGCCGCCTTGCAGGTAGGTCGAACGAACCGTGTGACCGGGGCCTTTGGGCGCAATCATGATCACATCCAGGTCAGCGCGCGGCGTGATCTGGTTGTAATGGACGTTGAAGCCGTGAGCGAAGGCCAAGGTCGCGCCCTGCTTGATATTGGGTTCGATTTCATTTTTATAAACATCAGGCTGCTGCTCGTCAGGTACCAGAATCATCACCAGATCGGCATCTTTGACCGCTGCGGCGACTTCCTTGACATTCAGGCCGGCAGCTTTCGCCTTCTCCCACGAAGCGCCATCCTTGCGCAGGCCAACAGTCACCTTGACGCCGGAATCTTTCAGATTATTGGCGTGAGCATGACCCTGAGAGCCATAACCAACGATTGCTACTTTCTTCTTTTTGATCAGAGAGAGATCGGCATCTTTTTCGTAATAAACCTTCATGTTGTTTCCTTTCGTGGCAATCAAATTTTCATGATGCGGTCACCCCGACCGATTCCGGAAGCGCCCGTTCGCACGGTTTCCAATATCGTCGAAGGCTCTACCGCATGGAGGAAGGCGTCCAGCTTGGAGCCGGGGCCAGTCAATTCAATGGTGTAGGTCTTATCTGAAACATCGAGAATTCGTCCCCGAAAGATATCGGCAAGACGCTTCATTTCTTCACGCTGGTCGCCCGTCGCCCTCACTTTGACCAACATCAGTTCACGTTCGATATGGCTGCCATCAGTCAAGTCCTGAACCTTCACCACATCGATCAACTTGTTGAGTTGTTTGGTTATTTGCTCGATCACATCGGTCGACCCACGCGTCACGATCGTCATCCGAGAAAGCGTGGCATCTTCGGTTGGCGCCACGGTCAGAGACTCGATGTTATAGGCGCGGGCGGAAAACAGTCCCGCAACACGCGACAGCGCGCCAGATTCGTTTTCCATTAGCAAGGAGAGGATATGCCGCATGGTTATTCCTTAACCTAAAGCAGGATCATTTCCGACAAACCCTTGCCTGCCGGGATCATCGGAAACACATTTTCGCGCGGATCGGTGAGAAAGTTCAGGAATACCAAACGATCTTTGTACTTGCCAAAGGCATCGCGCAGGGCGGGTTCGACATCCTCAGGCTTGTCGATGGTAATGCCGACGTGCCCATAGGCTTCCGCAAGCTTGACAAAATCGGGCAATGAATTCATGTACGACTCGGCGTAACGCTCTTCGTAAAAGAATTGTTGCCACTGCCTGACCATACCCAGATAGCCGTTATTCAACAAAACAACTTTAATCGGCAGGTTCCACTCTTTACAGGTGGACAACTCCTGAATATTCATCTGGATGCTGCCCTCGCCGGTCACACAAGCAACCATCGCTTCCGGATGCGCCATTTGCACACCCATTGCCGCCGGCAGGCCAAATCCCATGGTACCAAGACCGCCCGAATTGATCCAACGGCGTGGCTTGTCAAATTGGTAGTACTGCGCCGCCCACATCTGATGCTGACCCACATCTGAAGTGACATAAGCGTCGCCCTGAGTCACTTCATAAAGTTTTTCAATCACGAATTGCGGCTTGATCACCGAGGCGGAGCGGTCATATTTCAGGCAATCCTGGGCGCGCCACAATTCAATTTGCGCCCACCATGCGTTGAGCGCCTCTGCATCCGGCTTGACGCTGTCGGCCTGAACAAGCCGGATAACTTCATCCAGAACTTGCACTACGTCACCGACGATGGGGATATCGACACGCACCCGCTTGGAAATCGAAGAAGGATCGACATCGATATGAATGATGCGACGCGCTTCTTTTGCAAAATGCTTCGGGTTTCCGATAACACGATCATCGAAACGCGCGCCAACCGCCAGCAACACATCACAATGTTGCATGGCCATATTGGCTTCAATCGTGCCATGCATGCCCAGCATGCCAAGAAAAAGCGGATCAGGAGAGGGATAACCACCCAAACCCATCAGGGTGCTGGTAGTCGGGTAACCCAGCAGGCGAATCAACTCGGTGACGCGTGCCGCAGCATTACCGAGAATGACCCCGCCACCGGTATAAATCATCGGCCTCTTGGCCTCCAGCAGCATCTGGGCGGCCTTCTTGATCTGGCCGGCATGCCCCTTGCTGGTGGGGTTATAAGAACGCATGGAAACGCTCTTCGGGTATTCGTAAACACAGCGATGCTGGGTGACGTCCTTGGGAATGTCGACCACAACGGGCCCCGGTCGCCCCGAAGCGGCAATGTAGAAGGCCTTTTTGATCGTGACTGCCAGATCGCGCACATCTCTGACCAGGAAATTATGTTTCACGCAAGGACGCGTGATACCCACCATATCCACTTCCTGAAAAGCATCCTGACCGATCGCCGGTGTTGGAACCTGCCCGGAAATCACCACCATGGGAATCGAATCCATGTAGGCGGTAGCAATTCCGGTTACCGCATTGGTTGCCCCCGGCCCCGAAGTGACGATTGCCACCCCGACTTCACCGGTTGAGCGTGAATAAGCATCGGCGGCATGCACGGCAGCTTGTTCATGACGTACCAGAATATGCTTGAAGTCATGCTGTTTATAAATTTCGTCATAGATGTTGAGCACTGCCCCGCCGGGATAACCGAAGAGGTGTTTGACCCCTTCATCCCGCAAGCAGCTAACAACAATCTCTGCACCGGTCAGTTCCAAGTCAGCCATGATGAGGTATCTTGATCTTCCAAAGGGATTAAACACTAGCGACTGCGCCAACTTCGGTCAAGTTGAGCGTTGCAGCTGGAGACGCATAAAAAAAGGGGTCTGGCTAGTGCCAAACCCCTGTATTGGTGGGCTGTGAGTGGCTCGAACACTCGACCTACGGATTAAGAGTCCGCTGCTCTACCAACTGAGCTAACAGCCCGAAAGAGGTTTATTCAATCCGGGAGACAAACAAACATCAATCAAATCAGCCGCGCATTCTACATAACGTCTTGAACTATGGCTATTGGAATTGACGATGCCTAATTCCAATTGCGCCCTACCAATCACCAGGTAAAAATCACTTACCCACTCATGATCGAAGTCGTCTGAATATGCCGAATTTGCTTGCTGACGGCCTGCGCAGTGTCATTTTCGGCGCGGACGATATGAAACCAGCATCACCAGCGCCAGAAATGGCCACAAAAACGCCATCGCTTTGGCCAAGCCAACAATATTCAGAACACTGACTGTCGGCCAAAGCTGGAAGTTGGCCAACCCGAGTCGAACCAATAACGTCAGCACCAACATGATGAGCGCGAAACGCATTCTGCGCCTGGATGCCGGCGGGGTGAGAAGCAGCCAGAACGAGAACAGAAAACCGGCCAGGGTTTCCAGTGAAAGCACGCCGCCGACGACTTTCAGCTTCAGCAAGATTGTCGCCGCCAGCAACTTCATGACAAATGCCAGCGCCACCAGCAAGAGCATGCCGCTGACATAGCGGCCTGGTCGTAACAGATTTCCGGCAAAAGCGCCCAGTGTCGCCATTTCCAGCACAACAGCCGCAAACCAGGGGAAATTAATCTGATCAAGTCCGCCTGGCGGCGTATCGATCGGACGCAAATGCAGATCGAGCCAACCCATACCGGGAAATGGCAACAGCGCAAATTGCGAAAGAAACCAAAGTGACAACAGCGTCAGACCGACATTGGTAGACAGACCGGCATGAAACCAGCGGTCGCGCCAGCGATGCAGGGCGCGACCCGCGCGCAGCCAGCGGCCGTGATGCAACGTCAGCAATGCGCCAGTCAACGCGCCCAGGCCGTTGACCAGGATGTCCAGGTTCGAGGCGATGCGACCGGGCAACAATTGCTGTCCGCTCTCCAGCAACAGACTCAACAGCAGACCACTCAACGCCCCGATGGTGACACCGCGAGCGCCGTGACCCGGCTGGGCATGCCATCGGGCCAGGGCATAGCCCAGCGGCACGTAAACGAGCAGATTGGTAGCCAGGTCAGTGCGTGTGATGTAGCGCGGCCAGGGGTCGGCAAGAAAACTGGCGGACCACTCCGTCAAAGGGATCCAGCCGGAGAAAGGATAGAAACTGCCGACCGCCAGGAACAGTACATAAAACAAGAGGAATCCGCGCAGGCGGTATTTCTTCGCGGCAGGGTCGATCATGGACGCAGCGGCATCTGCCCGGTATTCATGGTTTGGCCGTCAACGCTTCGGACAACTTGGCATCCGTTTGCGTGCTCGCCTCCTGGGCGCGATGAAGCTCCGCTACAGACATTGCCGCAGCCAGTTTATCGCGATAAAGCAGGGCATCTTCATGCCCGCGCGAAGCGGCGATGTTGAGCCAGAGATAGGCAGCCTCCTTGTTGGGCGGGGTAGCCAAACCATCCCGATAAAGCAGACCCAATTGATACTCGGCTTCCAGATGACTCTGCTGCGCCGACCTGGTGAAATACTCCAGCGCGGCGCGATAGTTCTGCAGCGTACCGCGACCGTTCAGGTAGGCCATGCCGAGCAAGTATTCAGCCTCGGCGTGGGTTTGTGCCGCAGCCGCCTTGAGCCAGGGAAAAGCTAGCTGATATTCGGCGTTCTGCCAATGCGCGCGGCCAAGATCATATTGCGCCTGGGCATTGCCATGCTTGGCATCTTGTTGAAGTTTTGTCAGCACACCTGGATTGTTGGAAGCAGTCTCGGGTTCATATTCGACATCGGCAACGTTGTCGGTGAGCAGGCTTGCCGCGATGAACGACAGCACAAGGGCAAGCAATGCCGCACCAGCAATCAACCAACGCATGTTCAACCCGCTTGAGCCAACGCGAAAATGGCGTTTGCAGGACTGACAGCGATAGGTTGTCTGCGCTGAATGGCCGGCTGACTTTTGCGAAGGACGTACCTGTGTGCTGCCACAGTGCTTGCACTTGATGACGTTGGCTTCAGACGAGGGAATGGCGAGGGGTATTTTCATTGATGAATAAAAAGGTGAAACGGAACAATACGTGGTTCAACCCACCAAGGGAAAGAAAAAACCCAATCGAATACAGTCATCATTGCGGCGAAAAAACGGGAAAAATCTAGGCGCGCAATTCTGCGCGCCGCAAACCAATATATGACCCCACAACCATACCCCCGCAAGCCATCAGAAATCCGGCGAACTGCGGCGGCATCAAGCCTTCGCCTTCGGGTAGAAAGAGTTCCATCGGAATCCAGGTCAACAACCCCAGCCCGATTGCCAGATAGGCGCCCAGGGTGTTGGCGCGCTGCCAGTACAAACCGGCGACCAGCGGCACGAAGGCGACCACCAGCGTCACCTTGTAGGCGTTCTCGACCATCTGATGAATGCCGGTTTCCTCGCCCAGCGCCCACAGCGCGTAGAGCGTGACGCAGACCGCGAATATGGCGACGATCCAGCGTGTGGTTTGCAACAATTTTTTGTCGGACAGATGCTTGCGATGGGTGAAGAAACGTTTCAGCACGTTTTCCGACAGCGTCACCGATGGCGCCAGCAGGGTGCCGGAAGCGGTGGACATGATCACCGACAGCAGCGCGCCGTAGAAAATCACCTGCGCGAACAGCGGCAGATGGCCGCGCACCAGTTCCGGCAGCAGCTTCTGGCTGTCTTCGGCTAGCCAGCGGGTGACCAGGGCGGGGTCAATCAGGTTGGCGGAATAGGCGAGGAACAGCGGCACGGCGGCGAACAGGAAGTAGGCGACGCCGCCCAGCACGGTACCCCAGACGGCGACGTTTTCGTTTTTCGACGCATTGGCGCGCTGAAACACGTCCTGCTGCGGAATGGAGCCGAAGCCCATGGTGATCAGGCCGGAAATGAAGGCGATCAG
>JAIFKV010000194.1 GCA_020049415.1 Betaproteobacteria bacterium | reverse complement strand
AGCCGGGTCAGGGCCGCTTGCAAGCGGGTCACCTTGTCGCTGGTGTCTTGGATGCGCTGCTTGACATCGGCATAACTCTGGATATCCCAGCGCAGGGCCTCGTCCTGAATGGCCGACATTGACACCTGGGTACTGCGCTCGAAGCCGATAAGCCAACTCACCGGCGTGGTCACCAGGATGGCGATGAGAATGGCCGGCCACTTGGGCGCCCGCTTTTGCAGGCCGAAGATGATGGCGAAAGCGGTGAGGCCGAACAGCAAGGTTGGCCAATGGGCCGCGCCCAGTTGCTGCAAAACCACCCACAGGTCGGCCAGGAACACGTCGCTTCTGGGCATCGGCACGTTGATCAGCTTGTTGAGCTGGGACAGGCCGATGATCAGGGCGGCGGCATTGGTGAAACCGATGACCACCGGCAGGGAGAGGAAATTGACGATCAAGCCCAGTCGGAACAGCCCCAGAACCAGGCGCAGCACGCCTACCAACAGGGCCAGCATGATCGAGAGCTGGATGAAATCATTACTGCCCGGCGTGGCGTGGGGCAGCAGGGCCGCAGCGGACATCAAGGCCAGCATGGCCGTGGGGCCGGTGTGAAGCTGGCGCAGGGAGCCCCACAAAGAGGCGACGATTACCGGAATGAAGGCTGCATACAGGCCATAAACCACCGGCAGGCCTGCCAGTTGTGCATAGGCCATACTCTGGGGCACCAGAATCAGGGTGACGGTGATGCCTGCCACCAGGTCCGCACGCAGGGTTTCCCGGGACATGGGAAACCAGGCCAGAAAGGGGAATAGCTTTTGGATTAGATTGGATTTCATGATGCGCTTCTCAGGTCAAGTGTTGTCAGCTTGCGCGACCGGTTTGTCCCGCTTTATAGGAGACGACAACAATGCGGATGCGCTACTCGTCTTCGTCCAGCTCGGGATTCCAGCCCCGAGTACGCGCTCGCTCGGTGGCCCAGGCGTAGAGTTCAGCGTGACTCTGGCGCAAATCATCGGGCAGGCGACTGGGCAGATTGCCGTATGCATCCCATTTCACCTCGATCTGCCGCATCAGGTTCTGCATGCGCGCAAGGTCCCAACCGGCACAATCTTCATCTCTCGGAAGCAGGTTGAACAACCAGGCATCCATCACGATGCGTCCGAGCATGGTGATGCCATGCGTGTCTTCGTTGAATCCACAATAAATCATGTTGTTGTTTTTCATGCGGGTTCCAGGGTGAGGGGGCTGATCATTCAAGCCATTTGCCAAGATAGGCGTTGATGACTTCCAGCACGGATTGCGCTTTGATCACCAGTCCAAGATCGATCATTTCCGACCCCATCACCATGCCATGGTTATTGGCCGGTACTGGTACGGATACAAGATGATTGGCTTCCTCGCGGAAGAACACCGCCGCGACCACGCCGGCGAAGAGGAATTTCTTGCTCGCAGTCTGGCTCGGACGACCCGTGTCCGGTTGATAGACGAACACAGGACTACCGCTCGATCCAGGGTAAACGGCGGCGTCAATGAGGAACTCCGGACGCCCTTCAAAATCGAGCGCCATTGGCGTTGCCGTGGTGCCGCGCCGCATGATGGGCATCAGGTTGACCTGATCCCAGACGCCGCTTGGGTAACCGACGAACAGTATTTCTTCGAGCGCATCGAGCGCGCGCGTGGTGGCGGCATCCGGCGCCAGGCGGCTGTCGATGACGTGGTAGTACAACTCGACGCCCTGATCGCGCGCGGCCTGCTCCAGCGGGCGCATGGGGATGATGGCGAGATCGACTGCCGGATCTGGATGCATGAACCAGGCGTGCGGAAAGTCTTCGATATTGAGCTGAAAACGCTGCCCGAACAGCGGCTGACCATTGCGCTTCTGGGTGAACACCAGGCCACCGCGTTGCACGCCATCGACCAGATGCCGGTTGGTGACGATGAACGTGTAGGTGCCGCGCGCATGCGCGTGGCTGACCACAAAGGCGGTGCCGGAACCTTCGCTGCCGTCATCCAGCACGGTATCGACGCGGATGGTGTTGAACAGCAGTTTTTTGGTGATCGAATTGATTTCCATGGTGCTGTTCCGCCGGTCAGTCCCGCTTTGCGCGGGCATTGATATTTTCGAGAGCCTTGACGGCAGCACGCTGCGCCTCCGCGGCCTCGGCTTCACTGCCCATCATGGTGAGACGGCCAAAATTGCCGAACGGCTTCACGTCCACCAGCGTGATGTGGGCGGCTTTTTCTGCTTCGTTGGCGGCATACACCGCGTAACCGGCTGGCTCGACTTCAAGGATGAACATGCTTTTTCCCGGCAGGATCATCGAGCCCTTGCGGAGTTGCCGGTTGATCAGGGTGGTGTGGTCCGGGGTCATGCCGCAAATGATTTCATTCCAGGCGATACGGCAGGCCATGCGCGATTCCAGGGTCGTATTCAGTTGCCGCAGGATGATATTGCCCGCCTCCTGCACTTCGCTCTGGTTGCGGTAATGAATCTCCATCGATCCAAAGGAACGCTCAACGACCTGCTCGCCCAGGTGCACGTTGGTCTCTTTCAGCGCGATGTCGGACAGACGGTGCACCGCCATGCCGGGCGCGACTTCGATCCACATGCAGGCATCGCCGGGCACCGGCAGAAAGCCCTGCGACGAGGTGGCCAGATACGACGCCAGCTGCGGTTGCAGCGAGTCGATGAACACGAAAGTGCGGAGTGTGATGTCCATGCGACGTTCAGCGGGTGAGGCCCATGTACAGCATGGGCAGTTTTTCCGGCAACCGCTCGACCTGATCGAGCACGGTGAAATTCTTCACGCCGAAGATACGCGAAACATACTGGTCGGCATGCGGGTCAAGCGACAGTGCGTAGGTGGTGATGCCGTCACGCGTGAGCTCTTCTACCGCCCGCTTGGTGTCATGCCTGAGGTATTGCGGATCGCGCACGTCGTTGTCGGCCGGTTCACCGTCGGTGATGATGAACAGGATCTTCTTGCTCTTGGCCTGTTGCTTGAGATGCGACCCGGCGTGGCGAAGGGCGGCGCCCATGCGGGTGGAATACGATCCATGCATCGCCGCCAGACGCGCCTTGACCAGGTCGTTGTAGGGCTGGTCGAAATCCTTGAACCGGTAGTAATGCACGTCGTGGCGGCCATCCGAGCAGAAGCCGTGTAGCGCGAACGGGTCGCCGATGCGGTCGAGCGCGCTGGACAGCAGCACGGTGGCCGCGCGCGTCAGGTCCATGACGCTGTATTCCTGGCCGCGCACCTTGTCGTTGGAGGATTCCGACATGTCGAGCAGCACCATCACCGCCAGATCGCGCTGGTTGCGCTTGTAGCGCATCATGATGCGCGGATCGGGTTGCTGACCCATACGAATGTCGATCATCGCGCGCACGGCGGCATTGATATCGAGTTCGTCGCCATCTTCCAGCCGGCGGATGCGCTGCATGCCCTGCGGGATCATCGATTCGATGAGAAATTTCAGGCGCGCGATGACCGGCTTGTTGTCGTCAACAATTTTTTCGATGACCGCCAGTTCACCCAGCTTGGGACGCCGTTCCAACACGGTGACCCAACTTGGACGTTCGAGCTGGATCTGATAATCCCATTCGTGATAGTGAACCGGATCGGCGACCGGCTCGCGGCCTTCCAGTTCGTTGATGGTGACGCCTTCCTGATCGAGGTAGAACGGCGTTTCCAGCACCCAGATCTCTTCGGAATCATCACCGGCAAATTCGTTGTTGACCTCATTGACCATTTCCATGAGGCTGACTTTTTTGCGTATCTGCTTGGGTTCCCAGGAGGCGAGCAGGGCTGCGTCGGTGTCGAACTCCTCTGATTCCCAGACCGTGCGGTTGTCGTCGCGGTAGATGGCGCGCAGCAGGTCGGTGCGCCAGTTGAATTCCGGCAACGGGATCTGGATCAGGGTGTGGGCCAAGGCCACGCCGATGTTCCAGCTGGCCTGATTAGTGGACAGGTCGGGCTCGGCCTTGAACAAGGCCACACCTTCCTGCACCCAGGGATGCGGGTCGGTCGATTGCGGGTCGAGCAGGGCGCGCGCCAAGCGGTTGAGCAAGTCGCCGACGCATTGCGGCGGACGTGTGTCGAGCGGCGGATGCAAGGCCAGCCAGGCGGTGCGCATGTTGGGAAATTGCCGACAGGCCAGTTCTTCGACGCGCGCGTCCTCGACCGCTTCGATGATGGCCATCTGCGTCGGGTTGAGCATTTGCATCGACAGCGGCGCGCCGGTGAACACCAGATGCGCGGCGCAATGGTTGGCCGCCGCGCGGTACAGTTCCAGCCCGTTAATCACCGCTTCGGGCGGGGTGTCGTCGCCAAATGGTTTGTAATCGTCGTAGGCATCGGCGATGTGGATTAAATAGCGCTCGATATACGGCTTCAGGCCTTCGCGATTTTCATAGTCGCCCGCTGTCGGACGCAGGAAAAAATCTCGTCCCCACATGGCACGCAGATAGATGTTCAGACGGCGCTGTACATCGACAAACAGGGTTCCCTTGCGCTCGGCCTGTAACACCGAGTGCGCGTCCGGGCTGCGCAAGGAGAAATACTCGACCTGGCCTTCGAAGTCGGCCTTGTAGGCTTGCGCGCCGAACATCACCCAGCGGCGCAGGCCACCCAATGTCAGTTGGGACAGGAGCCGATCGAGATTTTCCAGCATCGGGCGCAGACCGCGCGGCGCCTGCACCAGCATGATCTGCAGCACGCTGAGATAGTTGCGGAACAGGGTTTCGTCACCCAGACGTTCGGCGGCCAGGGGGGCCGTGGCGGCAATCAGCGTCAATACCTGGCCGGAAGTCTTGGAAGCCATGCCGAGCAGGAAATTGACCACCTCCGGCAATACATCCTCGCCGATGGCACGCGCCACAGCGGGCATTTCCTGAACATAAGTGACCACCAGATCCTGGCCGCGTCCGAGGTGGTGGAGCGCGACCGCGCCCTTCAGATAGTTATCCAGTCCGCGTGAAGAGAACGCACGCGCAGCTTCGTTCCAGGAGGCGCGCAAAACTTCCTGTGCATCCTGGGGAAGGTCTTCGAGTATCTCTTGGTACTCTTCAAGATGGATGGCCATAAGCGGGGCTGATAGGCGGTGGCTAAGTTGCAGGGCGCCGCGCTGGCGGCACCCTGAGCGAAGCAGACGCGATTAGAAGTAAGTGGTGACGGCGGAATCCAGCGCGTCGCGCATGTCGGCGTCATCGGTGATCGGACGCACCAGCGCGACCCGACACGCGGCCAACGGTGCCACGCCCTTGGCAATCAGGGAGCCGGCATAGATCAGCATGCGCGTCGACAGTCCTTCATCCAGGCCGTGTCCCTTCAGGTTGCGCGCGCGCTCTCCGATATGCACCAGATTCTTTGCCACATCCAGGCTGACGCCAGATTCGTGGGCAACGATTTCAGCTTCGGTGTCGTGCTCCGGATAGTTGAAGTCGAGTGCGCCAAAGCGTTGCTTGGTGGACTGCTTCAAATCCTTCATCAGCGATTGATAGCCAGGGTTATACGAAATGACAATCTGGAAATCAGGGTGCGCCTGAATCAACTCACCCTTTTTCTCCAGTGGCAGCACGCGCCGCGCATCGGTCAGCGGATGGATCACCACAGTGGTGTCCTGGCGCGCCTCGACTACTTCGTCGAGATAACAGATGGCGCCATGGCGCGCGGCCACGGCGAGCGGGCCGTCCTGCCAGCGGGTGCCATTGCTGTCGAGCAGGAAACGGCCAACCAGATCGGAAGCGGTCATGTCTTCGTTGCAGGCCACGGTGATCAGCGGCTTCTGCAGTTTCCACGCCATGTACTCGACAAAGCGTGTCTTGCCGCAACCGGTTGGGCCTTTCAACATCATCGGCATACGTACCGAATAGGCGGCTTCATAGAGTTCGATTTCGTCCGAGACCCCGCGATAGTACGGTTCGCGCGTGACCATGTAAGGCGCCAGCAGGTCGACGCTCGATCCGCTGGAAGCGGGACGGGTCGCGGCGGCGGTTTGTACGCCGGTCTGTTGCTGGGCCGCGCGTGCGATGGCTTCCTGACGGGGTGAATAGGTGCGCATGAAGGGATCGTTTTGCATGACAAATACCTGGTTGGTTGCGATCAGTCCGGCCAAACGCGCGAAGGAAACAGCTCGTTGCCGCTATCTTGATTGACGCTCGTCGGTTTGCTCTTGGCGGCGGCGGATTGTTTGACCGACGTTGGTTTCGTGGTGACGGATTGGGTTTTGACGGGCTTGGTTGCCGCCGGCTTTGTGGCGCCAGTCTTGACCGGCGCGGTTTTGGCCGCGGCGGCGGGCGCACTGACAGGTTGCTCAGCCGATTGTTGTCCAGCCTTGGCCATGCGTACGCTGGCGGAGAGTTTATCTTTCAGATTCGTCATGATCCGATCACCTCGTTAATGATGGCTTCAATTTCATCCGCGGCCGGAGCGCCCCGGCTGCCCATTTGAAACACCGATACGCCTTCAAGCGCAGCGGCACGATAAGCGGCACGGCGGCGCAGGGTCGCCTGTAGAACCGGCATACCGAATTCAGCCAGTGCTTCGTGCATGGCAGCAGAGATGGCGCTCTTCGGCTCGATCTGGTTAAGCACCAGAAAGGCCTTCAAATTGGCGTTGACCTTTCTTGCTTCTTCAACCTCCTGCGGCAACCGCAGACTGGCCCAGAGGTCGATCGGCGAGGGCAACACCGGGATCAGCGCGACATCGCACGCCCTTAGCGCCTGCACCGAGGCATGACTATCTACCGAAGGCGGGCAATCCAGCACCATGTGCTGATAGGCGCGGTAATTCTGATGCAAGGTGCGTGCATCCCATTTCCCACCGATTTGCTTGACGGTGGCGGGAAACGGTTTGCTGCCGGAACTGGCCCATTGCAAGGACGAACCCTGCGGATCGAGATCGATCACGATAGTTTCGCCACGGCACGACAACCCCGCCGCCAAATTCATGGCCAGGGTGGTTTTTCCGGCGCCACCCTTTTGGTTGATGATGGCCATGACATGTGTCGCCATGTCAGCTGCCTGCCTGGATCAAGGCGTTGATTCGCGCGGCGAGCGCATACACCTCTTCGCCCGGATCGCTACCTTCCGCACCTTCCAATGTGATATTGACGTAGGTTGTGCCGAAATTGATGTTTTGCGGATGCACACCCGTCTGTTCAGACAAAACCGCCATCGCATCGAGGAAATCCCTCGTTGCACTGTAACGCTCAAATTCGAAGCGGCGGAACAACGCAAGCGGTTTGCCCCTTGCTTCCCAACCCTTGGGCAATTCAACCATGCTCAATCTGCCTGTTCATCATGCCGTCCAGTTGGTGCACATGGGCGATTTCTTCGTCCAAAATGCTCTCCAGCAGCGCGGCTGTTTCGGGATCGCGCATGCGTTCGGCGTGCACGATGGCTTCACGGTAGAGTCGGACGGCATCGATTTCCAGCACGCGATCCGCCGCCAGCAGATCCTGCGCGCTACGACCCAGACGGGTCGGCGGCAGATTGCCGGAGGATGGCGCGACACCAAACTGGATCAGCCGTTGCATCAGGCGTTCGGCATGCTCAAGTTCTTCGTCGGCCTCTTTGCGCAGTTTAGTCGCCAATGCTTCGTCGCCCCACAAGCGTGCCAGCACGCTTTGTGCCAGATACTGCTGCACGGCGCCCATCTCGTGAGTGAGCGCGCGTGACAACCAGCCCAGGGTGCGTGGATCGACGTTCATTGATTGGCTGCTCAGCTCAGCGTCGAGGTCAATTCAGCGTCGCGCTGTGCACGCGCGCGATGATGTGCGCGGCCACCAGACCGTCGCCAACACGTTCACATGCATCGGCGCCGGCGCGCACGGCCGCGTTGACAGCCCCGGTCTCGCCGCGCACCAGTACGGTGACATAACCACCACCAACGAATTGGCGACCAATCAGCCGCACTTCAGCAGCCTTGGTCATCGCATCAGCCGCTTCAATCGCGGGAACCAGTCCACGGGTTTCAATCATGCCCAGGGCAACACCGGTTACTTTAGCCATAAATATTCTCCATTACGCAAGTACAGATTGCGTTTCGTAGCTGATCAAGCAGAAGGTGCGGACGGCAGAATGCCTTCCACTTCGCTGTGCACGCGAGCAATGATGTGCGCGGCAACCAGGCCATCGCCAACGCGTTCGCAAGCATCGGCGCCAGCGCGTACGGCGGCGTTGACGGCGCCGGTTTCACCGCGAACCAACACGGTAACGTAACCGCCGCCGACGAATTGACGACCAATCAGACGCACTTCGGCGGCCTTGGTCATCGCATCAGCTGCTTCAATCGCGGGAACCAGTCCGCGGGTTTCGATCATGCCAAGGGCGACACCAGTCATGTTAGCCATGTTAAAGCTCCTTAAAATTGGGATTTGAATCAAGCAATCTAGAAATCAGGCAGAAGGCGCGGAGGGCAGGATGCCTTCCACTTCGTTGTGCACGCGAGCAATGATGTGCGCGGCAACCAGACCGTCACCGACACGTTCACATGCATCGGCGCCAGCGCGGACTGCCGCGTTGACCGCACCGGTCTCGCCACGCACCAATACGGTGACATAACCGCCGCCAACGAATTGACGACCAATCAGGCGAACCTCGGCAGCCTTGGTCATCGCATCAGCCGCTTCAATCGCGGGAACCAGTCCGCGGGTTTCGATCATGCCCAGGGCAACACCCATATATTCAGCCATTTTGATACTCCTTTTTCCAACAAGTTAAGAAACGAAATTCTTCCCGCAATCCACTCAAGGGCAACCGCGCCCAAGCACGTCTATCTTGCCCACCCAACACCATTCATCAACCTTGCCGCCAATAACCCTGCTCACTCGTCCCAGCCATCAATGATTCCGCAGATGGTCAGGTCAGTCATGACCTTGACATCCGGCATTGCCAATCTCGCCGCGCTACCCGTCGTGGTGAACACCCACTTGCCGACCGGCACACCAACCGGATCGGTCGCCACCAGCAATGCGCCCTTCTGGCTTTCCAGCACGCGCAAGGAGGTTGCCTTCAGCCCCGGTACGCGCCGCGTGCAAACCAGATCATCCTTGACGCGCATGATTTCCATCAGACGCTTTCTTCAGACCAGTGGTCGATGATGCCGACTATCGTCAGATCAGACGGATATTCCTTGCTGCCCGCCGCTTCCCGCGCTGCCGACGAGCCGACACAAATGACCCAGTCGCCCGGAATGCAACCGACGGAATCGACCGCCACACTCCGCGCGCCACCAACCTTGTCCTGCACAACCAACAACGGCTTATGCCCAAACGAGTCGATACGGTTGGTGGATACCAGGGTTTTCTCAACTCTCATGATTCTCATCGTGTGGCCTCAGCGAATCATCCTGTTCAATGCCCGGCTACCGGGGCATCGTCTTCAATAAATTGGCAGCGCTCACTATCCATGTGATCGCTTATCGCCATCTGACAATGCAGCAATCCATTCTTGTGCAGATGCGGATAGCGCGTCTCGATGGCCGCCTTGACCCGCTTGCAGCGTGCAATGGTGCGCTCACGTGATCCAGGTACCCGACCGTTGTAATGAAAGTGCACCAGTACCGGTACCGGTAAACCATGATTGACATTCAGACCGGTAAAAATCTTGATGCCGACATCCATGCAAGCAGCGCCTTCTTCGACGGTGTCCAGATGGGCGTAGTAATACTTGTTGCGCATCTGCACCCAATGCGTCGCCTCACCCGCGCAAATAAATTCCTCGTCATGACCGATCACGCTGTAGCGGCCGGCGTGATGCTGGATGACAAATTCAATTTGCGACAGATTCGCTTCCAGCAAACGCAAAATCAAAGCGCGCATGCCTGGATCAATGCCGCCATTGCCGCGCGCCCAACCCTCGGCTTGTTCAGCGATGGCAACCTGCGCTTCGATATGGGCGCGGGCCGCCTGTGCGTTCATGTCCAGGGTATCGCGATACAGGCCCGCGGTTTCGACAAAGCGGTGCGGGCTGATGTCACCATTGCCGTCGGGCAGATGCACCCGGATGGCATCTACATCGGTGTCCATGCCAACCAGCAGAATTTCAGGCGCAGCGCCTCGACCGAAGGTGTTCTCGATGGCAGAGCGCAGTTCGTTCAAGCGCGCCAGAGCTGAATCGGTCGCCTTGTTATCAATACTGCCGTGCGCCGCGCAGCCCTGTTCGCAGGGTTTCGAGGTGCTGTAATGATAGACGGCAATTTTCAGGTACCTGCCGTCTGAACATTCCGGAATGCCGCCGCTCAGGCGCTCAAGTTCACGGTGAG
>JAIFKV010000010.1 GCA_020049415.1 Betaproteobacteria bacterium | reverse complement strand
TCCGCCACTACTTGTTCGCGTTCGACCCAGCAGCGCTGCTCGGGCGGTCCAACCACCGCGCGCACCGATGTTACGTTCGCTTCGTAAGTCCGCTCGTTGTAGCGGCGGTGGAAGTCATACGCTGCAACCGGCCTGGACAGATAGGGATTCGCATTCGGATGGGTATTGCCATAACTGCGCGCGTCGATGCGCTGATGCTGATCATTTGCCGCGATGGGCTGCTGCAAATAGGGATTGTTATGCGGGTTGCCCATGGGGCTGCCTATGGGATTGCCACTGCCGTTCGGGATATGGCTCATCAGCCGTACCGATGAAACACTGTTGTTCAAGCCCATGTCGCCTAATGAGGCATACCTGCCCGGACGCAGGAAGACACAGCGGCCGCCATACAGGACATCTTCGCAAGCCTGCCACCAGTCGCGGTCAACCACGACTGACGAAGCGCGGTCATTGAAGCCAACGCTTTTGAAATTGTCGATTTGCTGTTCGGTATTGAAAGATCGACCTTTGAAGTCTTCACGTGCCAGCGCGTTTCTCAAAATTGCATTCATGAATTTCTCCTGTGGGGTGAAGGTAGGTCCGAAGCCGAGGTTGACGGGAATGCAATCCCGACCGTCGAGGCAATCAGGCGAACATTTTTGCGAGTCTTCACGCCACCGTCTGTGCGGACACGAACATAGCGAATCGCTGGATCAGCCGCCCCGCGAAGGTGAAGCAAGCTGACGCTCCTGTCCGTGCGGATGGTCTGGTTGTTTCACCGTAACGCCAGGCGCGGGCAACCACGGTATTTGATTTTCTTGTGTTCGCTAACGAACTGAACTGCTTCGGGCATTTGATACATGCTGTAGATGCGCCGAGTGCGACAACCCGGTCGGACCGGTTTGCTTCAAAACGTTGCATAACCAACTGCAGCAAGTATTTCCACTTTTAATGAGGATTTCCCATGAACCGTTCGATTGTTATTTCAGGATTGCTGGGCGTGCTGAGCCTGGCTGCCTGCGACAGAACCCCCACCGTGATCAACATGCCCGCCACGCCAGTTGCAGTTCCCGGACCGACCGGGCCGCAGGGTGCTACCGGTAGCCAGGGTGAAACGGGATTTCAGGGCGCTACCGGTTACCAAGGCGCGACCGGCAGCCAGGGCGAGACGGGCTATCAAGGGGAAACCGGCAGCCAGGGCGCAACCGGCAAGCCCGGCGAGAACACCACGGTTATCGTGACGCCACCCGCACCGCCTGCGCCAGCAAACTGGGAACCGTACTGTTGATCATTTTGATCCTGATGCTGATCGGCGCGATTCCGACCTGGTCGCATAGCAAGTCTTGGGGCTACGGGCCCAGCGGCGGCTTGGGTTTGATCGTAATCATCGTCCTCGTTCTGATGTTGCTGGGACGGCTATAACCGGTTGTCCCGCGCAGCTGCCCGGCTGATGCAGCCGGGTGAATCGTTGGTGGGGGTGTGCAATGTTTTCGTCGGCAGTGAAATTGCAGGGGCTGGGTTTATTGGCCATGTTTGTGTTCTGTCTGGTCGGCCTGACTGCTTGTAGCAGCTTGCCCAAAATCGTGCCCGACCTGGCGCGCCGGCCTGGCGCGCCGGTAAAGCTGGAAGGTGCGCGCGGTGCGCTGTCGGCGGCGCAAAGCAGGGCTATCCTCAAACGCTTGGAGAACCGTGCCCAGAACACCGGCATCTTCGACCGCCACCTGGAGGTTGAAGAGTCCATCGTCGGCAGTCCGCTGACCACCGGCAACGAGGTGTTACTGCTGCAGGACGGCCCGGCGACTTACCAGGCGATGCACGCATCCATCCTGGCGGCGCGGGACCACATCAACATGGAAACCTACATCCTGGACGACGACGCGGTGGGGCAGCGTTTTGCCCAGACGCTGATCGCCAAGCAACAGGAAGGCGTGCAGGTCAATCTGATCCACGACAGTTTCGGCACATTCAATACCCCGGCGGCCTTCTTCCAACAACTGACCGACAGCGGCATCCAGGTGCTCGAATTCAATCCGGTCAACCCCTTGGTCACGCGCAAGGAATGGACGCTGAATCAGCGTGACCATCGCAAATTGCTGATCGTCGATGGCAGCACTGCTTTTCTCGGCGGCATCAACATCAGCGGCGTTTACTCCGGCGGTTCATTCAAGTCATTATTGCGGGGTAAAGCCGAAGTGCAGCCCGAAGTGCAGCCCGATGCGGAGCCCGACGCCAGCCTGGCCTGGCGCGACACCGACCTGCAATTGCAAGGGCCGGTGGTGGCCGAGTTCCAGAAACTGTTTATTGCCGCCTGGGAAAGCCAGAAGGGCGCGCCGCTGGCGGAGAAAAATTACTTTCCGCCGCCTAAAAACGCCGGTCGCCAAGTGGTGCGCGCGATCGGCAGTTCGCCCGACGAAGCGTTCAGCCTGATCTACGCCACGCTGCTTTCAGCCATCAGCAGCGCCGAGACCAGCGTGAATATCACCAACGCCTATTTCGTTCCCGATCCGCAATTGCTTGAAGCGCTCGAAGCCGCCGCCCGGCGCGGCGTTGGCGTGACATTGATCTTGCCCAGCCGGACCGACTCCTGGCTGGTGTTTCACGCCGGGCGCGGTTATTACGAGCGGTTGTTGCGCGCCGGCGTAAAGATTTTCGAGCGGCGCGGCGTCATCCTGCATTCCAAAACGGCGCTGATCGACGGCGTCTGGGCCACAGTTGGCTCGACCAACCTGGACTGGCGCAGCTTCCTGCATAACCACGAATTGAATGCCGTCGTGCTTGGCTCGGAGTTCGGCAAACAGGTGCAGGCGATGTTCGCCAAGGATCTGGCGGCATCCGATGAAATCACCCTGGAGCAGTGGCAGCGCCGCGCCTTGAACCTGCGCCTGAAAGAGTGGTTCGCGCGGGTCTGGGAGTATTGGCTGTGAACATGCCGCCAAGCTGTGAACATGCTGCGCAGTGGCAAAGCACGCCGGTAGCCCGCGAAATTTCATGGAGTAGTATCGACCAGCAGTGCGCCAGCCAGGCGCCAGGATGAACTCATGACCAAACCCAATAGTTCGAAGAATGCCCCGGCTGAATCTTTGGTCGCTCCGGTCAACGCCATCGTTGCGGTGGAAAAGGCAGCACACCGCACCGCCGCCATCGACTTCCCCATCGTTGGCATTGGCGCATCGGCCGGCGGGCTGGCGGCGTTTCAAGAATTCTTCTCCGCCATGCCCGCCGACACCTATCCGGGCATGGCCTTTGTGCTGGTGCAGCATCTGTCGCCAGACCACAAGAGCATCCTCAGCGAACTCGTCCAGCACCACACGCACCTGCAAGTTTTCGAGGTTGCGGACGGCATGACCGTGCAGCCCGACTGCGTCTATATCATCCCGCCCAACCGCGACATGGCATTTCTGCATGGCGCATTGCATTTGCTGGAGCCGACTTCTCCGCACGGTCATCGCTTGCCGATTGATTTTTTCTTTCGCTCCCTGGCGCAGGACCAGCACGAGCGCGCCATCTGCATTGTGCTCACCGGCACCGGCAGTGACGGCACGCTGGGGGTGCGGGCGATCAAGGGCGAGGGCGGCATGGTGATGGTGCAGCGCCTGGATTCCGCCGAGTATGACGGCATGCCGCGCAGCGCCATCGCTACCGGTTTGGTGGATTGCGAGCTGGCGCCAGCAGAGATGCCCGCTCAACTCATGGCCTATGCCGCTTACGCCTCCGGCAAGTTCCCCCGGCTGGCCGCCGCCCTGTCGCCCAAGACCGAGATCGTGCTGAGAAAAATCTTTGTTATGGTGCGCGCGCAGACTGGTCACGACTTTTCAAAATACAAGCCGAGCACCATTCTCCGGCGTATCGAACGGCGCATGGCTGTCCACCAGATTCAAGCGATAGATGAATACGCCAAGTATTTGCAGCAGACGCCGGCCGAAGTGGAGGCGCTGTTTCGCGACTTGATGATCGGCGTGACCCATTTCTTCCGTGATCCGGAGGCCTTTCAGGCGCTTGAGAAGGACATCATCCCGCAGTTGTTTGCCGGCAAGCCGGCGGGCGCGCTGATTCGCGTCTGGTCGCCGGGATGTTCCACTGGCGAAGAAGCCTATTCCATTGCCATGCTTATGCTGGAGCACATCGAGGCGCTGAAGCAAAACTTCACGGTGCAGATATTTGCTACCGACATCGACAGCCAGGCAATTGCGAAGGCCCGCGCAGGCCGCTATCCGGCCAGCATCGCCGCCGATCTCTCAGCGTCAAGGCTGGCGCATTTTTTTACGGCAGAGTCTGACGGAAATGTCTATTGCATCCACAAGGGCATCCGCGACATGCTGGTGTTTTCCGAGCAGGATGTAATCAAAGACCCGCCCTTCTCCAAAATCGATCTGATCAGTTGCCGCAATCTGCTGATCTATATGGGCAGTGAGTTGCAGCATAAGCTCATCGCCTTGTTCCACTACGCACTGAACCCGGGCGGCATGCTGTTCCTGGGCACTTCCGAAAGTGTCGGCGAGTTTGGTGATCTGTTCGCCGTACTGGATCGAAAATCGAAACTGTATCAGCGCAAGGAAGATATCCACGGCGCCCAGCGCGCCGCCCTGGGACGGCTGCTCTCGCCGATGGCGGCAAGGGATGCGGCGCAGCCATGGGTCGCCAGAAGGACGGCATTCCCGGTCAAGCAGCCCTTGCGCGAACTGACCGAACAGGCGCTCTTGCAGCAGCTCGCGCCGGTCGGCGCGCTGGTCAACGGCCAGGGCGACATCCTCTACCTGCATGGTCGCGCCGGCATGTATCTGGAGCCGACACCGGGCGAGGCGGGCATCAACAACATCCTCAAGATGGCCCGCGAAGGGCTGCGGCGTGATCTGACCATTGCCTTGCACAAAGCGGTGCGGACAGCCGAATTCGTGCAATGCCCCGGTTTGCGCGTCAAAACCAACGCTCACTTCACTCCGGTCAATTTGAGTATCTGCCCGCTGGCAACTGATCCTGCTGTGACGTCCGAAGCGCTGTTGTACCTGGTTATCCTGGCGGAAGCGCCCATCAACCTTGAACCGGCGCAATTGGCCAAACAGGCCGCCCTGAGCGTCATCGCCAGTGCCGAAAATCCGGATAACCTGGACGACCCCGCAGCCAACAGCGATTCCCGTATCGCGGCGCTCAAGCAGGAGCTGCGGGCGAAGGAGGAATACCTCCAGACCACCAATGAGGAACTCGAAACCTCCAACGAAAACCTCAAATCCTCGAACGAGGAAATGCAGTCCGTGAACGAAGAATTGCAGTCGACCAACGAAGAACTGGAGACCTCCCAGGAAGAACTGCAATCGGTCAACGAGGAGTTGATCACCGTCAACGCCGAACTGCAAACCAAGGTGACGGATTTGTCGCGGGCCAACAACGACATGAACAATCTGCTTGCCGGTACGGGCGTCGGCACCGTGTTTGTCGATCATCAACTGCGCATTCTACGTTTCACGCCCGAAGCCAGAGTGATCATCAACCTGATCCGCGGCGACGAGGGTCGGCCCGTCGCTCATATTGTCTCCAATCTGCTTGGCTATGACCGCCTGGTGGCCGACGTACAGGCAGTGCTGGATACCCTGATTCCGCAAGAGATGGACGTGCAGACCACGGCGGGCAAGTGGTACACGATGCGCATCCTGCCCTACCGGACGCTCGATAACGTGATCGAGGGGGCGGTGATCACCTTCGTCGACATTACTGAAATGGTGCGTACGCGGGAAGCGCTGCATAAAGCCAATGAAGTGTTGCGTCTGGCGGTGGTAGTGCGTGACGCGCACGATGCCATCACCGTGCAGGACCTGGATGGCCGCATCCTGGCCTGGAATCCGGGGGCGGTGCGGATGTACGGTTGGAGCGAAGCCGAGGCATTGGAAATGAATGTGCGCGACCAGATTCCGCCGGCGCTGCGCGAAGCGGCGATGGAAAGGGTGCATCAGCTCAGCCAATCAGAAATTCTGGAGCCGTTTCGCACCCAACGCATCACCCAAAACGGCACGGTCGTGGAGGTCTGGATGACAGCCACCGCTTTGCTGAACGAGGCCGGGAAGATGTATGCGATTGCGACCACGGAACGGGCGCGAGAAACGAAACCCGGAGAAACGAAGCCCCGAGAAGCGAAAACTCCATATGGCGCTGATTGAGAACATGGAAAACCAGGATGAATACGCCGGCAACGCAGCCCTTACGGTTAGCGCAGTGCGGGCTTTGCGTCGGCGTGCCGAAGCCATTGCGCTTGGAAAGGCGGCCCTGCCGCCGACGTGCATCGATGCTTTATCGCCCGCAGAAGTGCATCAGATGCTGCACGAGTTGCAGGTGCATCAGATCGAGCTGGAGCTGCAAAACGAAGAACTCCGCCGCGCGCAGGTGGAATTGGACGCCGTGCGGGCGCGTTATTTCGACCTCTACGATCTGGCGCCGGTGGGCTATTGCAGCCTCAGCGAGGCGGGCTTGATTCTGGAGGCCAACTTCACTGCCGCCACGTTGCTCGGTACGGCCCGAGGCGCGCTGGTCAATCAGCCAATTTCTCGTTTCATCCTGAAGGAATCTCAGGATGGTTTTTACCTCTACCACAAACGGTTGGTTGCGAGCGGGGAGCCGCAGGCGTGCGAATTGCAGATGCAGAAGTTGGCGGGCGCTTCATTCTGGGCGCGCCTGGAAACCGCCATTGCGCGCGAGGCCGATGGCGCGCCGGTCTGGCATGTCGTGCTGACCGACATCAGTGAGCGCAAGCAGACCGAGGCAAGACTCTTTCTCCTCGGCAACATCTTCGCCCATGCCCGCGAAGGCATCCTGATTACCGCCGCCGATGGCGCCATCCTCGACGTCAATGACAGCTTCACCCGCATCACCGGCTATCAGCGTGACGAAGTTCTGGGCCGCACCCCGCAAATACTCAGCTTTGGCCACCAGAAAAAGGCGTTCTATGTCGAGATGTGGCTGGACCTGCTGGAAAAAGGCCACTGGCACGGCGAAATATGGAATCGGCGCAAGAACGGCGAGCGTTACGCCATCCAGCAGACGATCAGCGCCGTATGCGATGCGGAGAACAATACCCAGCAGTACGTGGCCCTGTTTTCTGATATCACCGAACTGAAGAAACAAGAACGCGCGCTGGAACACATTGCTAACTTCGACGCATTGACCACGCTGCCCAACCGCGTGCAACTGGCCGACCAACTGAAGCAAACCATGGCCCAGGCCCGTCTGCACGGACAGCGGCTGGCGGTAGCCTATCTCGACCTGGATGGCTTCAAAGCGATCAATGATCACCACGGCCACGCCGCCGGCGACCAGTTGCTGATCGCCTTGGCCACCCGCATCAAACAGGCGCTGCGCGAAGGCGACAGCCTGGCGCGTATCGGCGGCGATGAGTTCGTCGCCGTGTTGCTCGACCTGCCGGATGGCATCTCCAGCGCGCCGATGCTGAACCGCCTGCTCGCCGCCGCCGCCCATCCAGAGCTGATCGGCGACACTGGCGGCACGCTCGTGCTGCAGGTCACCGCCAGTCTCGGGGTGACTTTCTATCCGCAAACCGATGAGGTCGATGCCGACCAACTGCTGCGACAGGCCGATCAAGCCATGTATCAGGCCAAACTGGCCGGCAAGAATCGTTACCAACTGTTCGATGCCGAGCAGGATCGCAGTATTCGCGGCCATCACGAAAGCCTGGAGCGTATCCGCCGCGCCCTCGACGCGAACGAATTCGTGCTTTATTACCAGCCCAAGGTGAACATGCGCACCGGCGCGGTGATCGGCGCCGAGGCGCTGATCCGCTGGCAACATCCGGATAAAGGGCTGCTGCCGCCGGCGGTATTCCTGCCGCTGATCGAAGAACATCCGCTGGCGATCGATATCGGCGAATGGGTGATCGATACCGCCCTGAAGCAGATGGAAACCTGGCGCACGGCCGGGCTGGATATCCCGGTCAGCGTCAATGTTGGCGCACGCCAGTTGCAGCAGTCCAATTTCGTCGAACGCCTGCGTGGGTTGCTGGCGGCGCATCCGCGAATCAAGCCGAGTTGCCTTGAGCTGGAAGTGCTGGAAACCAGCGCGCTGGAGGATCTGGCCCAGGTATCCCAAGTGATCTCGGCGTGCGGGGAGATCGGGGTGATGTTCGCCTTGGATGATTTCGGCACCGGTTATTCCTCGCTGACCTACCTGAAAAGGCTGGCGGTGGCTCAGCTCAAGATCGACCAGAGTTTTGTCCGCGACATGCTCGGCGACCCGGACGATCTGGCCATTCTGGAGGGGGTGCTGGGTCTCGCCACCGCGTTTCGCCGCCAGGTGATCGCGGAAGGCGTGGAGACGGTTGAGCACGGCAGGATGTTGCTGCAATTCGGCTGCGAACTGGCCCAGGGCTATGGCATTGCGCGCCCGATGCCGGCCGACAAATTACCGGGCTGGTCGGCGGCCTGGCGTCCCGATCCATCCTGGCGCGAGGTGTCCGTTATTAGTCGTGACGATTTGCCGGTGCTGTTTGCCAGCGTCGAATACATCGCCTGGGTTGCCGCGCTGGAAAGTCACCTCAAGGGTGAACGCGCCGACCCGCCGCAGTTGGACTCCCGCCAGTGCCGCTTCGGCGCGTGGCTATATGGAGAGATTCTGACTGGTCGCAGGGCGGTGCCCGTTTTGCAGGCCATCGAACCGTTGCACCAGCAAGTGCATGAACTGGCGGTGGCGTTGTTACACCTGAAGGCTCAGGGCCGTATGCCGGAAGCGCTGGCGCGGCTGGGCGAACTGCATGGCCTGCGCGACATCTTGCTGGCGCATTTGAAAACGCTTTAACAAACAATGACCATGCCCGAAGAAACCCGCGATCCCGCCATGCTTGATCCCGCTGCTGGCAAAGGAGATGGCTTCACCGAGCTTCTGCGCCAGGAGTCCTTGCTTAAAACCGGCGCGTTGCAGCATGCGATCTTCAACAGCGCCAATTTTTCCAGCATCGCCACCGATGCCAAAGGCGTGATCCAGATCTTCAACGTCGGCGCCGAACGCATGCTGGGCTACGCCGCTGCCGACGTGGTGAACAAGATCACCCCGGCCGATATTTCCGATGAGCAGGAACTGATTGCGCGCGCAGAGGCGTTGAGCGCCGAACTCGAAACGCCGATAGCGCCGGGCTTCGAGGCGCTGGTGTTCAAGGCCTCGCGCGGCATC
>JAIFKV010000104.1 GCA_020049415.1 Betaproteobacteria bacterium | reverse complement strand
ATCAGGTCGATGATGACGCGGCCGGCATTGACGCCATCGGCCGCCCAGCCATCGGCGCCTACGGTTTTGTAGAGTTCATTGTCGAAGCGATAGGGTGCGCCGCCGACGACCAGTCGGAAACGCTGTTCCAGACCGCGCTCCCGCAGGATTTGTCGTACCTTGCGCGCGCCACCCTCGCCGGTGGCGGTATGCACCATCATGGCTGACACGGCGATCACCTGAGCGTCGTGGGCAATGGCCTCATCGACGAATTTCTCTGCCGTCACATTGACGCCCAGATCGGTGACATCGACCATCAGCGCCTTCAGGCAACCCATGACGATGCGCTTGCCGAGCGAATGCAGATCGCCATGCGCCGTGCCGATCACCACGCGACCGATGATCTCGGGCGGATGCTCGAACTTCAGCAGCATCTTCTCGGTGACTTCGGCGGCGATTTGCGCGGTCATGAAATGCTGGGCGAGGTTGGCATCCGGGTCCTTGGTAATGTTGGCCATCATCTCCTCGACCGCCGGAATGACCACCTTGAAAACGATGTCCTCCGCCTTCATGCCACCCTCCAGCGCGGCATTGACGACTTCAAAGGCGGCTGCCTTGTCGGTTTCGAAAACCGCCTCGTTGTAAGCCTTGATGATTGCGTCCAGCATGGTCTTTCTCCTTTCAACGCACCGCTGGAACGGGTTCCAGCCGCAGGTGGTTGATATAATTTTCCTCGTACTCGACGAGCAATGACAGGTTAATGGCATGAATCTTCGTGCCCATTTCGGCAAACAGGGATTCGCCCCGCTGCGTCAGCAAAGCGCGTTCGCAGCCGGCCAAAGTGGCATCGGCGGTGAGTTCGATCCGCGCCGGATCAATCGGCGGCAGCAGCCCCACCGCCTGCGCATGGCCAATCTCCAGCGTGTGGCCAAAAGCGCCACAAACGCAGAGTCGTTGCAGGTCAGACCAGTCCATCCCGGCGTTCTTCAGCAGTGCCGCCATGGCCGCCGCCGTGGCGGCCTTGGCGCGTTGAAACGCGTCAACATCGCTACCGGTGATGGCGGTGCGCGGGTTGCCGGGGTCAAGACGAAACCCTTCTGCGCCGGGCGACACGGCAAAACGCCCCGATGGCTTGAGTGTGCCCTCGGCCAGCAGCACGGCGACCGCGTCGGCTAGCCCGGAGCCGCAGAAGCCTCGCGGCGAGACAGCACCTATCGTTTCGCAGGTGAAGGCCTTGCCGGCCGGCGTCGAGTGCGCATTGACCCGACAGATTGCGCCCAGCTCGGCGGCCATGCCGAAGCGGATGCCGACGGCCTCGAAGGCCGGCCCGCCGGGCACCGAGGTGATGTGCAGGGTCTGACCGTCCCACAAGGCGATTTCGGTGTTGGTGCCAACATCCAGCAGCAGCGATCCGGCGGGTCCGCTGGTCAGCGCTGTGGCGAGCAGATCAGCCAGCAGGTCGGAACCGACAAAGCCCGCAACCGGGCCGGGCAGCGCGATGTGCGCATGCGGCATGAACCACTGCGCCTGCCAGGCCGCCGCATCGCGCGGTCGGTAATCAACCGGCAACTGCCAGTAATCGGGGGCCAGCAAATCGTCGATGCCGTGCCCGGTGAGCAGGGCGAGCATGGCCGTATTGCCGACAATGATCACCGCGCCGATTTCGGCCAGCATCGGCGTGACTTCGCCGACATCGCGCTTGAGGATGTCGCGCACCGCTTGAATAATTGCCGTCCGCGCCAGTTTGGCCAGCTCGGCGGCATGCGCGGGACTGCCCCGGGCGGCACTCAGCCGGTTCAACACGTCGGCGCCGAAGCTGCCCTGCGGATTCGGGCCGCGCCGCGTGGCGAGGCGTTTACCGTGTTTGCGATCCCACAGGGCGACACGGATATGGGTAGTCCCCAGATCGACAGCAACACCGTAAATGTGCTCGGCCAGCGCCGGCAGGCTGCCCGGTGAAGGCGACAAATCCTCCGCCGGCAGGCTCTTCCAGCATGAAGGCGGCGCCGGGTCTTCGAGCAGGATGGCCATGTCGCCCTGCGGCCGCAACTGGCAGGCCAGACGCAGGCCCCGGCCACGCTCGTCGGCGGTCAATTTCTGGTATTCGGCCAGCGTCGGCGGATTGCTTGCACCGTTCAGTAGTTGAATTCCGCAGGCGCCGCACATGCCTGTACCGCCGCAGGCCGCGCGCACTCGCAGTTCGGTGGTGTCGAGCAAATCGCGAACCGATAGCCCGGCCACCACCGGCAGGCGCAATTCGCCGGCGGTCGAGCGCACCAGCAGGCTGGCCTGCGGGTGCGCGCCGGAAGCACCGCTGACTGGTGGCGCAGTGGTCAACTTAGAGGGGTCAGTCGCTATTGCAGACACGATTGCGACCCTCTTTTTTGGCCTTATAAAGTGCGAGATCGGCCAGATTGACCAGATCACGCGGCTGATCCTGCTCGCCGGGAACCAGGGCGGCAACGCCAATACTGAGTGTCACGACCAGCGCGACCGGGGAGGCGGCATGGGGGATGGCCAGTTGTGCGATGGCCAGTCGCAGCGCCTCGGCTTTGATAAGCGCACCGGCACGATCACATTCCGGCATCAGACAGACAAACTCCTCACCGCCATAGCGCGCCACCAGATCATGCGAGCGACCGAAGCCTTGCTTGAGCGTTGCGCCCACTGCTTGCAGGCAGGCGTCGCCGGCAGGGTGGCCATAGTGATCGTTGTAAAGCTTGAAGAAATCGATGTCGATCATCAGCAGCGCAAGCGAACTGGTCTTGCGCCGGCAGTGACGCCATTCGGTGGCGAACGACTCGTCAAAATGGCGGCGGTTGGCGACACCGGTCAGGCCGTCGATGAATACCAGCGAACGCAGCAGGTCGGTTTGCGCCTTCAGCGTCAGATGCGTCTTGACACGGGCGCGCACCACCGCCGGGTTGACCGGCTTGGAGATGAAATCGACCGCCCCGGTTTCGAAGCCCCGGGTTTCGTCGGCGGGGTCGCTCTGGCCGGTGACGAAAATTACCGGAATGTTTGCCGTCAGCGGATCGGCCTTCAGCCGGCGGCAGACTTCCAGGCCGTCCATGCCCGGCATCACCACGTCGAGCAAAATCAGGTCGGGCGGATTGTTCGCGCAGATTTCCAGCGCCTGCGCGCCACTGGTGGCCATGAAGACTTCATGGTCGGCGTGAAATATCTGGTAAAGCGCCTGGATATTGATCGGCTGATCGTCGACCACCAGCAGGTGCGACGGCGTCTCCGGCCCGAAGGTGGCAGGCAGGTCGCTGGCAAACGTAGGCAATGGGTTCATGCGCTGCTCGTGCTTTTGGGTGTGTGGCTGGATAGCGCAGAGGCATCGTGCCCCATGCCGGGCATTTCATCCCGCCAACGCCGACTTTCAGCCAGTGCGGTGGCGAAGTCGAGGCGATTGAGGGCGGCTTCCAGCGCGGCGTGTTGGGCGGGCAAAGCGCCACCGCAGGCTTGTTTCAATGCCGTCAGGATATTTAGGGCGCGCATATTGCTGGCGGTCAGGTACGGTTCCAGTTCAGCCAGCAGCGGAATAATGGTGTTCGCGGCGGCGACGGGTATTGCGGTAGCGGGTAATGCAGTAGCGGGTATTGCGGCTGGTGGCGCAAAGGTATTCGCCACCCCCTCCAACACTTCGATGGCTTCCGCCAGTGTTCCGGCCAGTCGGTCGAGCAGCACCGCACTGTCCGAGACCGGTGCGCCTGCCTTGACACTCGCCTCGACCGCAGCCGTTAGTTGCGCCAAGGACTGCGCGCCCAGCGTTCCGGCAACCCCTTTTAGCGTATGCAGCGTGCGCACCGCGCCGGTGTGGTCGCCGGCAGCCAGTTGCCGGCGCGCTTGCTCGATACTGTCACCCTGGTCGGCACGCAGATTGCGCGCCAGTACGGCATAAAACGCACGGTCGCCAGCCAGGCGCTGGAGCGCGGCCGCCAGATCGAAGCCGACCGGCATGCCTGGTATGACAGAACTCGCCGGATTAGTCGGGGGGGACGTAAAGGCTGATGCCAACGCAGACGGGGGTGCAGATGGCGACTTTGCGCTGGGCGTGGGGTGCGACATCGGGCAATGACGCCGCACTGTGGCCACCAATTCATTGATGTCGATCGGCTTGCCGACATGATCGTTCATACCGGCAGCCAGGCAGGCTTCGCGGTCGCTGGCCATGGCGTTGGCGGTCATGGCGATGATCGGCAGTGCCGTCCAGCCCATTTCCTGCCGCAGGATGCGGGTGGCCTCATAGCCATCCATCACCGGCATCTGGATATCCATCAGCACCGCATCGAAGGGTGGCTGCGCTGCGGCAACGCGCTCGATGCCCTGCCGGCCGTCACCGGCCACCTCCACCTGCGCCCCTTGATAGGTCAGCAACTCGCGGGCTACCTGCTGATTCATGGCGTTATCTTCAACCACCAGCAGACGCAAGCCGACCAGCGCTTGCCCCGGCGGCGTCGCCGCCATGCGCCGGTTGGCGGATACCGTATCACCGGCCGTCGCGTCGGCTACGGCGTCGAACAACATGGAAGCGGTCACCGGTTTGACCAGGAAACCATCGAGCGGGTTGCTGGCCGATTCGAGCCGCTCGGCCAGCGTCTCCCGGCCATGGGCGGTGACCATGATGATCACCGGGGACTTCTCGCCCAGATGATGGGCGCGGATATGCTGGGCGACCTCCCAGCCGTCCATTTCCGGCATGTTCCAGTCGAGCAGCACCGTATCGTAAGGCCGGCCGTTAGCGGCAGCCTGTTCCATCCTGACAATTGCTTCGGCCCCGCCGACGGCGACGTCCGGGGTCCAGCCAAGCTGGCAAACCATGTGTTGCAGCACCTCGCGGGCAATCGCATTGTCATCGACGATCAGCACATGCAACCGCCGCCGACGCTCGGTCCCGCTGCCGGGGATGCGCCGCTCCTCGGCGTCAAGCGTCATATCCGCCGCGCCGCGAGTGAAGTCCAGCGTGAAATAGAAACGACTGCCCTGCCCCGGTTCGCTGCTCACCTGCAGTTCGCCGCCCATCAGGCGCACCAGACGAACGCTGATCGTCAAGCCCAGCCCGGTGCCGCCGAAGCGGCGCGTGGTGGATGACTCGGCCTGTGTGAAGCCGTCGAAGATAGTGGTCAACTTGTCGGCCGCAATACCGATACCGGAATCGCGCACCGTGAATTCGATGCGGGCGTGCTCGGCGTCAACCGCAATCGCCCGCAGCACCACCACCACCTCACCGTGTTCGGTGAACTTGATGGCATTGCCGGTCAGGTTGAGCAGCACCTGTTGCAGACGCATGGGATCGCCGATCAAGGCGGGGGGAATGGTGCTGTCCAGATCGAACAGCACCTCCACATCCTTATTGCGGACAGCGACGGAAAGCACCACCGACAGATCGCGCAGCACCCGGTCGATCCGGAAGGGCACCTGCTCCAGTTCCAGTTTGCCCGCCTCGACCTTGGTAAAGTCGAGGATGTCGTTGAGGATGCCAAGCAACGCCTGCGCCGCCGATTGCGCCTTTTGCACATAATCGAGTTGCCGCTGGCTCAATTCGGTATGTTGCAGCAGTTGCAACAAGCCCAGCACAGCATTCATCGGGGTGCGAATTTCGTGGCTCATGTTGGCCAGGAAATAGGACTTGGCGCGATTGGCCGATTCCGCCTCCAGCGTGCGCTGATTAAGTTGCTGATCACGCCTTTCGGCGGCCCGCCGCGCGTTGCCGTGGGCAACCTGGAGGAGGAACAGCAAGGTCGTGAAGATGCCCAGAACCAGCGCGGCGACACCGGCAGTGCCCAGCAGTTCAGCCAGGCCGACATCACGGCCGAATTCCGCCACCAGGCGGTCCTCCGCCAGTGGAAATTCGTGGCGCTTGACCAGTCGGAACAACCCGAACAGCCCGGTGGGCGGCAATTCGCCCTGTTCGAACAGGGCCTGGCTGGACGCTCCCTGGCGCAGACTGATGCGCAGCCACTCGCCGGGAACCGGGATATCCGCGCTCAAGGCCGCCGGCGCCAAGGCGAAGCCCACCACGCCATTGGCCAACTGCTGGCGCAAATCTGCTGTGGGGCTGCCGCGATGGCTGTAGAGAGAATGCAGCAGCCAGTGTTCCGCTTCCTGGCCGAAGGGGCCACCGCCGCTGGCGATGAGTGTGTCGTCGGTGGCTATCGCCTGATTGATCGCGGCGGCCACATGCGGGGTGGCCATCAAGTCCAGCCCCAGCCAGCGGCTAGTCAGCGGAGTGAAGGGTTCGTAATAGCGAACCGGATAATGGAATTCCGCCTTGCCGTCGTCCTGAATACGGAAGCCGGGCAGGCCGCTATCGGCAACGCTGGCTTCGAAACTGGCCCGATCCGCCGGCATCACGCGCGGGGCATAGAAAGCGGCGCGCAGGAAAGGCCAGCGCTCGATGGCTGCGTTGGCCAGCAGACTGAACTGGTCGGCATCGACGCTCTGGGCCGCCGAAAACAGGGTGGTCAGAGCAGCGATGGCGGCATTGGCCTGCTGGGCGCGACTGGCCAGCAGGATTTCACGGTTGGCGGTCTCCAGTTCGTAGCGCTGGCGCAGTTCGGCCTGATTCCACAGCACGCTGGCAATCAGCGCGGCGAGGGTAAAAACCACGCCCGTCGCCAAGGCGAAGCCGCTGCGCCAGTTGATGTGTTCCCGCAGGCTAAGGTCGAACAAGCGCATGGCTCAGCGTCCCGGTAGCGTGTTGTCCGCCCCGGCATCGACGATGATCGCCCGCTGCAGGATGCGTTCAGGCAGGCGGATGCCGATTTTGCGGGCCAGTTCCGGATTGGCCAGCATCTGCCAGCGCCGATTGGCGGTGATCGGCAGTTCGGCGGGGGGCTTGCCGGCCAGGATCAGGCGCGCCAATTGGCCTGACCACTCGCCCTGTTCCTCCGGCATGTTGATCATGGCAAATACCGCATGGCGGCTCATGGCAACGCCGAAGCTAAGGCTCAGGCGGCGGGTTTGCGCCTGGATGAAACGGCCGGCAGCGGCCTCATCCCAGCCGCTGATGCCGGCCGGGTTGCCGAGGATGACCAGGTCGGCGTTCTGCACCTGCTCGAAGCCCTTGCGCCAGGCTTCGAAGCTGTTGACCAGCTTGACGCTCAGCGTCAATCCTTCCTCCGCCGCCACCTTTTGCAGCCGCTCGACCTCCTTGTGCTGGGTTGGCACATCGGCAGCAAGAAAAGCGAGTTGGCGGGCTTTCGGCAGCAGACTGCGTGCTTCCTGAATCAGCGGCTGGATCGGGGCCACTTCGATCATGCCGGTGAGGTTGGCATAGGGGTAGCCATAGGGCTCCACCGTCCAGTTCACGCCGCAAAAGACCACTGGCGTGGCGACATTCTTCAGGTAGGGCATCACCAGATGTTTCGACGCGGGGTCGTCGCAAGCGATGACGACAGCAGGCTTGGTGGCGTCGATCAACTGCTTTGCCTCGACACCCTTGGCGGCGGCGAATTCCGGCGCTTTGTTGCGCAGGGTATCCATGTAAAAACGCTTGAGTTCGCAGGCCTTGCCCAGGCTCTGCTTCAGGCCGGCCTCGATGCCGTCGTTCCAGTGGTAGCCGGCATGGTAAGAAGAAACGTAAAGGCAGACCGGGCTGGTTTGGGCTTGGGCTTGGGCTTGGGCTTGGACGAAGGTCGCTAGCGGCACGGCGACCAGCAGGGTAGCGAGGGGGATCAGGTTTTTCATGGCTTTTATTCCTTTTTGCATCGTTCCAGCCATTTCAGCATAGTTTCAAACAACCGCTCCGGCTCGACCGGCTTGCCGATGTGATCGTTCATGCCGGCGTCGAGACAGCATAACCCGGCAGGACGCGGATAGCTTTAGTGGCCTCGACGCCATTCAGGTTAGGCATCTGCATGTCCATCAGGATCAAGGCGTAGCGGTTCTGTTGGGCCATGGCCACGGCCTGCACGCCATCTTCGGCCAGATCGACGCTGAGGCCGACATCCTCCAGCAGGCCGCGGGAAACTTCCTGGTTGATCGGTTCGTCTTCCACCAGCAGGACGCGGCTGCCGGCATATTCGGCTGCCAGCCGGGTTTCGGCGCTGTCTTGCGAAAAAGTCGGCGCTGGCGCGTCGGTTTCCGTGGCTTTGCTCAGCCGCACGGTGAACCAGAAGGCGCTGCCGCTGCCGGGTTGGCTCTCCACCCCGACCTCGCCGCCCATCATCTGCGCCAGCCGCTTGCTGATCGCCAGCCCCAGCCCGGTGCCGCCGTACTTGCGGGTCATCGAGCCGTCGGCCTGCTCGAAGGCGGTGAACAGGCGTGTCTGGTCTTCGGCTGAAATGCCGATGCCGGTATCCGCAACTTCGCAGCGCAGCAGCACCTCGTCCAGCCTGTCTTCCAGCAGGCGCACGCGCAGGGTAATCGAGCCGGCAGCGGTGAACTTGAGGGCGTTGCCGGCAAAGTTGAGCAGGATCTGGCCAAGGCGCAAGGGATCGCCCAGCAGCGTCAGGCGGGCGACATCGGGCGTCAAATCGACACGCAGCTTCAGCCCTTTCTCCGTGACCTTGTGGCCGATCAGGCTGATCAGGTTTTCCAGCACTTCGCCGATCTTGAATGTCACCTGCTCCAGTGTCATCCGATCAGCCTCGATCTTGGAAATGTCGAGGATGTCGTTGATGACGCCCAGGAGGTGTTTCGAGGACTGGTCGATTTTATCCAGTTGATCTTTGAGCTTCGGCTGTTCGGCATGGCGCAGGGCGAGGTTGGCCATTCCCATGATGCCGTTCAACGGCGTGCGCAACTCGTGGCTCATGTTGGCGAGGAAGGTGCTCTTGGCCCGGCTGGCGGCTTCGGCTGCATCCTTGGCGGTTGCCAGTTCCAGGGTGCGTGCCTGAATCTTTTCTTCCAGATGCGTCTTGTGGTCTTGTAGCTCCCGGTTGGCCGCGTTCAATTCGGCGGTTCTTGTCGCCACCTGCTGTTCGAGATCGTCACGCGATCTGTGCAAGGCCTCCAACTGCGACTTGATGGTGGCTGCCATCGCATTGAGGGAAGCGGTCAGCAGGCCAATCTCGTCGCTGCGGGTCACCGGCAGCGGGTTGTCGAATTGGCCGGCGGCAATCTTGCGGGCGTGATCGGAAATCGCAATCACCGGCTGCGAAACCAGCCGCGAGAGCAAAAGATTGATGAGGAAGGCGATCACCAGGAAAGCCACCGTGAAGTTGATGGCGACCTGAATGATCGCTTCCTGTACTTTGCTGTCGACGACCGAGGTGCGAAAGCCGAGCCGTATCAGGCCGACGTGCGTGTTGCTGCTGTCGAAGATCGGCAGGGTGACGTCGTAGTAAGCGTGGCCATCGAAGCGATGATAGATCTGGGCGATCGGTGCCACGGCAGCAATACTCTTCGCCATCACCTTGTCGGAGAAGACCTTGCCGACCATTTCCGGGTTGCTATGGAACAGGGCCTGCCCGCCGAGATCCGCAATCGCCGCGTAGCTGATATGCGCATTCTTTTCCACCAGCTGCCGCACCTTCTTGTCCATGCCCGCGAGGCTGTCCAGCGGCAGACCGAGATTGAGCAATTCGCCGACGACGCTGTTTAGACTATGGCCCAGGCCATAACTGCCGGTGATCAGCGCCTCGGTATAGTTGCGGCGGAAACCGACAATATTGACGATGGAGCTGATCAACAACGAGACGAACAGGACGCCGATCGTGATCAGGAGGATTTTTCGGTTGAGTCGCATGCTGCGTGTGTTCTTTCCATGTTGGCTATTCCTGTTCGTTATTCACGTGCTTATCCGGTTGTCACCCAAATCCACTCCGGGGGCGATTCAAACTGATGTGGAACGAGCACCACCCGGAAAGATGGGCGAAGCGCAGCGCGCCCATCGTTTTGTGCGTAGAGGATGGGCGCGCCTTCGGCTTCGCCCATCCGACGACTTGGGCGTTAACCGGATAAGCACGGTTATTCATTTTAGTTATTTCACGATGTTGTCTCCGGCAAGCTGCAATATCTCGACCGGAACAGTTATCTGAAATTGCTTCGCCTTCGGCAGATCGACAGCAAAGCCGTATTTTTTCGGCCATTCAGGCTTGATGTCAGCGATCGATTTGCCCTGGAACAGCGCCTTGACCATGCGCGCCGCCTGCTCGCCGATGCTGGTGTGCGAGGGGTAGACAACAGCGGTCGCGCCCCAGTCGCCCATCACGTCGTCCTTGGTGATGCCGATCAGCGGCTTGCTCGCCGTCTGGTAAACCACCTCGGCGAATTGCCGGCGCGTACCCATCTGGTCGTTGGGCTTGATGAAGGCATCGACCTGCGGGTCGAGTTCGCGGATGAGCGGAATCGCCGCCTCGGCCATCAGCCGGTCACCATTCTCGCCAGTCACCAGGGGCACCGGACGAAAGATGACTTTCAGGCCCTTGAACTCGGGATCTTTTGCCAGCAGTTCTTTCAGCCACTGGTTGTAGCTGTGCGACTGGGGCATGTCGGCATAGATCAGGCCGAGCGTCCTCGCCTTGGGCAGCAACTGCTTGATGAACTTCAAGCGCGCTTTCGGCGGCACCGGATAGCAGACGCCGGTAAAGTTGGCGAACGGCTTGCTGTTGAAGTCCTTGATGACGCCGATGCCGACCGGGTCGGTCGGCGAGGCGAACACGACGCGCTGCTTGAGGTCGCCGAGCAGAAGGTTTTTCGCCGCGATAGTGGCCACCGTGCCGCCCACCAAGATGACGTCGTAGCGGTTGGCCTTGAGTTCATCACGCAGGATGCGCTCGCCTTCCTTGGCATCGTTGCCGGTGACCTGGAGCGTCGTGCGCAGGTTCTTGCCCTCGACATAGCCATGCCCCTGCAAGGCCTGCGCCAACGCCGCGCGCACTTCATCGTAGGGATTGCCTTTCTGGGAGTCGAGAATCAGCAAGCTGTGAACCTTGGCGGCTCCCTGGGCAAAGCTGGCGGAGATGGGGGCCATCACCGCGCAACACGCAGCCAGCAGGATGACACGCAACCGGGGCAGGATCATTTTTTGGAACTCCTGACTTGAATTCATGGCGCCCCCCGTGACGGTGGGCAGTGGGCTATTGATAAGCGGGGTCATCTGAGGTCTCGTTTAAGCGTGAGTCAGCCATTTCAGCAATGTCTCGAACAGCACCTCCGGATCAACCGGCTTGCCGATGTGATCGTTCATGCCGGCGTCAATGCAGACCTGGCGATCCTCGTCGAAGGCGTTGGCGGTCATGGCGAGGATGGGGGTCTGGGCATAGCTCGGCAGCGCGCGGATTTGCCGCGTGGCATCGACGCCGTTCAAGT
>JAIFKV010000159.1 GCA_020049415.1 Betaproteobacteria bacterium | reverse complement strand
CTGATACGGTGGCCTTCATCGAAACCTATCGGACGTCCCATGCCATCAAGAGCCGCTCCCAGGTGGTGGAACTGGCCCTGCGCAAATTGCGTGAGCAGGAACTGGAATCGGCCTACCGCGAAGCCAGCGGGGAGGTCGATCCGGCGTGGAATGAGGCCAACAGCGACGGGCTGCTGAATGATGAAGCGTGGTGACATCTTTTACGCTGATCTGAGCCCCACCGTGGGCTCCGAAGTCAACAAGCGCCGCCCGGTGTTGATCGTCAGCAACGACGCCAACAACCGGGCGGCCAGCACGGTCACCATCCTGCCCATCACGTCCAACATCACCAAGGTCTACCCCTTCGAAGTGGCCTTGTCCCAGGTGGAATCCGGCCTGCCCAAGGACTCCAAGGCCCAGGCCCAGCAGATCAGGACCATCGCCAAGGAGCGTATTTCCGGGCAGCCGGCGGGTCGGCTCAAGCCGGAGAAGATGCAGGCCGTGGACGCAGCCATCCGGATGCACCTGGCTTTAAGCTGACCCGATGCCTACTCCCGCCGCCCTCCTCGCCCGTCTCGCCGAGCAACTCGACGACTACCAGCGGGCTTCAACGAGACCCAGCTCAGGCGTGACTTTCTCGATCCGTTGTTCAGGTTCCTTTGCAGAACAATTTGAGCCTGGCCCGGGTCAGACCCGATATCGTAGCGAAACGAGCCAGTGGCCCGGTTAACATCCGTACCGCTATTTGCAATGCATGTAATGCGATCGCATGCTTCAGAGCATATGCAATGCAAAAGGAGCTTAAATTGAAGTCAGCAACCATCCCATCACTGCGCGTCGATCCCAAGTGTTGAAAGCTTCCTCAATCCGCCAACGGCTGTGGTACAGATCGGCAAAGCCCTCGGCCGGATAGGCCACAGAATCGAGCAACGAAGTAATGACCACATGAACGCGGCCATTCGGCGTCACCACGCGAACCAAGCGAACCTGAGTCGGGATTTGCGCGCACTCATAATCAACCGCGTCGATCGCATCCGGCGCCCGCACCATCACGACGGATTCCGGCTTGCCAGACTGCAAGAACGCTTTGACAGCCGCGAAACCCGAAGCATCGGCACGCATACAGAAAGGGATGTTGTGTTGTACGAGATGGGCAATCAGCCAACGCGCAGGGTAGCCGCGATCCAGGACCAGCAAATCACCCGGGAGCAGGCATTCCAGATGCTCGAACAGCATCTGCCGCTCACCCGTCGACGGCGAATACAGTTTTGCCGCCAGCGTCATTTCCAGGCCGGGCAAATACAGAGCGAAAGCGATCGCCTCACGCACTTTGCGGCTGGTCGCATCCTGCAAGAACAGGCGCATCTTCGAGGCATCTGCAGCGACCACGCGCAGACCGTGCCAGCGAGGGATGTCCATGTGCGTCTGAACGAGTTCCAACAAACGCGTATTGAGTGCGGAGAAAGCGAGGTGGGAGAAGTTTTTTCGTGCCTTGGAAAAGGCTTGGGCGCTGACTGTACGAAGCAGATCAGCCTGGTTCACCAAGTGGGCAAAGAAGGCATCGAGTTCGTTCTGAACTCCGGCTTTATAGCCGGACAACATGGCAACGGCGAGAACGGGAAAAGCAGGATGCGCTGACAGAGAAAAGCAGTACTGTACGCTGCGCTCAGTCCCTTGCCGATGAGCAGTACTGGCGCGAGTAATGTGTCTCAAGTCCTCGCATTATCCGAGCAGAAACGAAGCGGAGAAAAGCGCAGCGCATCCCCCCATCCTTCTGCAAAAAAACAACCCTGAACTCATCCAAAGCGGGACATGCCGAACCGTCAGCAATCATCAGTGCAATGGCAGGACAACCCGGACCGCCAGACCGCCGGTTGTGGCGGTGTTCAGTTCGATATGGCCACCATGCATTACGGCGACTTGCCTGACAATCGACAAGCCGAGTCCGCTGCCCGGCACATCGGAACCGGCGACGCGATAAAAGCGCTCGAACACTCGCTCGCGCTCGGCCTCGGGAATTCCTGGGCCGCTGTCGTAGACGCTGATCACGGCTTGGTTGCCCTCTTTGCCTAGTTCGACATCCACCCGTCCGCCGGTTGGGGAGTAGCGCAAGGCGTTATCGAGCAAGTTGCCAAGCAGCATGTACAAACTATCGGCTTGTCCGGTCAGGTTGATTGCTGCGCAAGCGCCGACGCCCAGATCAATGTCGCGCGCATCGGCCTGGGCCGAAAAGTCGGCGACGACTTTTTTGATCAGTGCATCGAGGGAGAGCGTTTTGAATGTGCTCTGGCGCGCGGAAGGTTCCAGGCGCGCCATATGCAGCAGTTGTTCGACCAGATGCGCTGCCCGATCAACCCCACCCGTCAGTTGCGCCAGGGCGATTTCGCGCTCACTCTGCGTATTGGCGCGGCTGGCGAGTTGGGCTTGCAGTTTGACGGCGGTGAGCGGTGAACGCAGTTCATGCGCCGCATCGGCAATGAATCGGCGTTGCGCAATCAGCGCTTCATCCAGTCGCACCAGCAATTCATTCAGGGTTGCGACCAGCGGGGCCACTTCATCCGGCATGTCGTGCATGTCGAGCGCATGCAGGGAGGACACACCGCGCTGGCTGACTTCCGCACGTACCTGTTGCAGGGGGGCCAGCGCCCGACCGACAGCGGCACGGATCAACAAGCCCAGGACGACAACCAATACCACCAGCGGAAGCAGAAGCCAGGGGGCGATGGCGGCAAACTTGCGTGCGCGACTGGCCGAGGTGGTCGCGACCTGGATGGTCATGCCTCCTTCCTGCAAAGTAAAAATGCGCCATTCAGTTCCTTGCCATTCCAGAACATGCAGCCCGGGCGATTGTTTGGGTGGCCCGGCATCGTCGATCGAGGAGAAAAACAGGCTGTTGTCCGCCGTCCAGATCTGACTGACGAACTGACCGCGGTCATTGCGTACTTCTTCGTCGTTGTCGTATTGCACGCCGTGGCGGACGACGGAATAGGCGATCTGTTCGAGGCCGTAGTCGCGGATCTTGTTGAATGCATCCCAGGCCAGCAGGTAGGTGATGATGCTGACCAACAGGCCGGTCAGCATCAAGGCGCTGATTTGCCATAACAGAAGCCGGCCGCGGATGCTGCTCATGCCGGTTCGACGATCTTGTAGCCGACGCCCCGCACGTTGCGTATCCAGGCTGCGCCAAGCTTGCGGCGCAGGTTGTGCAGATGGACTTCTATGGCATTGCTCATCACTTCTTCTTGCCAGCCGTACAGGCGGTCTTCGAGTTGTTCCCTCGACAAGACCGCGCCGGGTTGTTCAAGCAACGCTTCCAGCAGGGTAAATTCGCGTCCCGATAACTTGAGTGGTGCGCCATCAAGGCGAACCTCGCGTTTCAACGGGTCGAGATGCAAGCCGCCCAAGCGCATGTCGGACTGGGCTCGACCGCTTTGGCGACGCGTCAAGGCATGCACCCGTGCAATCAGTTCATCCAGGTCGAATGGTTTTACCAGGTAATCGTCGGCGCCCAGATTGAGTCCGGCGATTCGGTCGGGAACGGCATCGCGCGCGGTGACGATCAACACCGGCACAGGGTTGCCCATGCGGCGGATTCGCGTCAGCAAGGTGAGTCCATCCTGGCGCGGCAACCCCAGGTCCAACAACAACAGCGAATAGGTGTCGTTAAGCAAAGCCTCTTCGGCTGCTTTGCCATCTCGAGTCCAATCGACGGCAAAGCCCGCCTGACGCAGACCTTGTTCCATACTTGCCCCGATCATCGGGTCGTCTTCGGCGAGGAGTAGTTTCATGGCGATGCCACATCCGGTGGAGCCCAAGGATAAACCGGCTATGCATAAGCAAAAAAGGCCGGGCGTCGTTCGACGCCCGGCCTTTCAAGACAAGACTTGCTTACTTTGCAGCAGGAGCGGCAGGTGCAGCAGCATCAGTTTTTTTCTCTTCAGTCTTCTTGGTTTTTTTCTTCATGACTTTTTTCGCCGGCTTGGCTTCGGCAGCGGGATCTGCTTTGGCTTCAGCGGCAGCGGCGGGCTTGTCGGCATCATTTGCCTGAGCAGCGCCGAAAGCGAACAGGGAAGCGGCGGCGAGCAGGGCGATCAAGGTTTTGTTCATGTAGGTCTCCATAGGTGGAAAAATTGCCTTACGTTTATCGTGCGGCTGAAAAACATTTTCCATGGGCAGACTTAACGAATACTTAACCCGGAAATTTCATGATTGAAAGCGTGCTCGGCGCCCGATCGTTCCATCCTTCGCAACTGCCTTGCGAGGGCGTTTTCGGTAGGCAATGAGACGGATGCGCCAATGTTCTGTGTCAGCGTTCCGCCGGCGCTTGTTTCAGGCATCGGCCCGGTTGACCAGGCGATCGCACCGATTCGCGGATCAAACGCGCGCAAGACCATCTCGTTATCGCCGTGGCGCCGGTCGAGCATGCGCCCCGCTTTGATGATCACCTTGCCATCCGCCACCCGCGGCGGGTTGTCGTCGGAGCGGTAATAGGTGGAGTTCCACACGTTGTAAACCGGCTGGTCGGTGTTTTTCCACAGTAGTTTTCCGCTTTGCGCGTCGAAGGCATGCAACTCTGCCGGTCAGCAGTTTTTTTCGATCATGAATGGCGACCAGATGCCCCACCAACCCTGCATCACCGACCAACGAATCTTGGGTGCCGCCAGTATTGAAATTAATGGCCTGTCTCCGATCCCCTTCTTCTCATGTTGATGAGCCCAGAGGTCAAACCGTAGGGCGGATGAGCCGGCGTCCTTTTGCCGGCGTTATCCGCCGTATGCCAAACGTCCGGCGGAAGGTGCGATAAAGCCGCTTTTCCGCCCTACACGGGTTAAGTTGGTACCAAACCGTGTTGCCAGTCACTTGGAAGGTTGGGCTGAGGTACGAAGCCCAACAATGACCGAGCCTGGGCAGTCCCCAAAACAAGCGCCGCCATACCTGACAAGTATTGTCGGGTATGGCGGCGACATCCTAAACTGAGCGCCCTTTCCTTTCCGGATGGCTGCCATGTCCAACCGTCTTGCGCTCGAAACCAGTCCGTATCTTCTGCAACATGCGGATAACCCGGTGGATTGGCAGGCTTGGGGGGCGGAGGCTTTGGCGCAGGCGCGGGACGATGACAAGCCGATTCTGCTTTCGGTGGGCTATTCGACTTGCCATTGGTGTCATGTGATGGCGCATGAGTCGTTCGAGGATGCCGAGGTGGCGGCGTTGATGAACCGGCATTTTGTCTGCATCAAGGTGGATCGCGAGGAGCGGCCGGATATTGATCAGATTTATCAGACCGCGTTGCAGATGTTGAGTCAGCGTGGCGGCGGCTGGCCGTTGACGATGTTTCTTGCGCCGGATGGCACGCCATTTTTTGGTGGCACGTATTTTCCCAAGCAGGCGCGTTTCAATCTGCCCGGTTTTACTCAATTATTGGAAAGTGTGGCGCATGCCTGGCGCAACCAACGCGCCGACATCCTTGAGCAGAATGCTTCGATGCGCGCGGCGCTGGCCGAAACGGATGCACAAGCCGTGGCGGATGGCGTGCTTGATGCCGCGCCGATCAACGCCGCTATCGCCGGCATTCAGCAAGGTTTCGACCCGGTTTATGGCGGTTTCAGTCGCGCGCCGAAGTTTCCGCGTCCGGCCGAACTGGAGTTTTTGTTCAGTTCGGGTGATCCGGAGGCGCGTCACAACGTGTTGTTTACACTGGAGAAGATGGCGCAAGGTGGTTTGTTGGACCAACTCGGCGGCGGTTTCTTCAGATATTCGACAGATGAGCGCTGGTCGATTCCACATTTCGAAAAAATGCTTTACGACAACGGTCCTTTGCTTGCGCTCTATGCCGACGCCTGGGCGCTGACCGACAACGTCT
This sequence comes from Betaproteobacteria bacterium, assembly GCA_020049415.1. GTDB lineage: Bacteria > Pseudomonadota > Gammaproteobacteria > Burkholderiales > Thiobacillaceae > PFJX01. Next base: position 23,329 of record JAIFKV010000159.1, on the reverse strand, counting down.
TGTTCGCGCAAGCGGCGGAGGGCATCGTCGGTTGGTTGCAACGCGAGATGACTTCGCCGGAGGGGCTGTTCTACGCGGCGCTGGATGCGGATTCCGAACACGAGGAAGGCAAGTTCTATGTCTGGACACCGGATCAGATCAAGGCCTTGGTGACGCCGGAGGAATATGCGGTGGCGCATCTTTGCTGGGGGCTGGATACCGCGCCCAACTTTGAGGATCACGCCTGGCACCTGGAAATGTTGCTGTCCTTGCCGGATGCGGCGACACGGTTGGGTTTGCCGGAAAGTGAAGTTGCCCGCTTGTTGGCGACCAGCCGCGCCAAATTGTTTGTGGCGCGAGAAGGCCGGATTCGACCGGGACGCGACGACAAGGTGCTGACCAGTTGGAATGCGTTGATGATCAAAGGCCTGGCGCGCGCCGGACGCCGTTTTGGCCGCGCTGATTGGATTGTGCAAGCTGAAGCCGCTGTGGATGCGCTGTTCCGCAACGTCTGGCGCGATGGTCGCCTGGCCGCTTCGTTTCAGCGCGGCCAGGCGCGGCACAACGGTTATCTGGATGACTATGCTTTTCTACTCGATGCGTTGCTGGAGTTGCTGCAAGCCGAATGGCGCGATGCGGACATGATCTGGGCGCGACAATTGGCCGATGCCTTGTTGTTGCACTTTGAGGATGCCGAGTCAGGTGGTTTTTTCTTTACCAGCCACGATCACGAGCAACTTATCCACCGCACCAAGCCGGCTTATGACAACGCCACGCCGTCCGGCAATGGCATCGCTGCGTTATGTTTGCTGCGGCTTGGGCGCTTGCTCGATGAAACGCGCTATCAAAACGCGGCGGAGCGTACCTTGCGCGCGTTTCAGGCGAGCATGACCGAACATCCCACTCCATATCCAAGTTTGCTGCGGACACTCGAAGGCGTGCTGCTGCCGCCACAGGTGATTGTGCTGCGCGGGCCGGAGCCGGAAGTCTCGGCATGGAAGCGGGCGGCGGATAAAGTGGCTGATAACGCAAGTCTGGTATTCAAACCAACCAGCGATGACCGGGAAATTCCTACCAGCCTGCATAAAACAGTACAAACAGCAGTCAACGCGACGATTTGCGATGGCGTTAGATGCCTGCCTGAAATAGTCCAATTACCTGATCTGCTGGCTATTCTCAGTAACCGGGCGGTCCAGTAACATCCGCCGCGCAACGCAAGTTGCCTTTATCAAAACAGGAGATTCAATATGAAAGCTATCGTAATTGCTGCTGCCGCCATTTTCGCCATGGGTGCTGGTGTTGCTTCCGCTGATCTGGCTCTGGCCCAGAAAAGCGCTTGCATGAGCTGCCACCAGGTCGCCAAAAAAGTAGTTGGCCCGTCATTCCAGGATGTTGCCAAGAAATACAAGGGCGATGCCAAGGCTGCTGATCACATCGTTCATGTCATCAAGATGGGTGGCAAGGGTGTTTGGGGTCCGGTTCCGATGCCCCCGCACAAGCAAGTGTCTGACGACAACGCGAAGAAACTGGCTGGCTGGATTCTGGCCATGTAAGGCTGGGCTTCCGGTCAACGTAAACCGCGCGAGTGCAAGCTCGTGCGGTTTTTTTTCGTCTGTAGCCCGGTATCGACGCGGTTTTTGATGTTTTCAAGACCTGATTCTGGATTGGGACGCGGATTTGCCGGCTGACTATATTGAGTAACTTGAACAACACGATGCCGTAGATGCCGCGATGACCACCGCTTACATCACTCACCCGATCTGTAGAAAACACGAGATGGGTGCCTGGCACCCGGAAAGCCCGGCGCGCTTGCTGGCGATTGATGAGCGCTTGCGCCAAGAAGGCTTACTGCGGGCGCTACAGCATCTGCAAGCGCCGTTGGCCGGGCGCGCCGATTTACTGCGGGTGCATGACATCCGGCATGTCGGTTTTGTCGAGCGTAATGCGCCCGAAACCGGGCGGGTTGATCTGGACCCCGATACCGCGATGAATCCCGATAGCCTGGATGCGGCGTTGCGAGCGGCCGGGGCAGGCTTGCTGGCGGTGGACCAGATCATGGCGGGGGCGATCGAAAATGCCTTTTGCGCCGTGCGGCCGCCCGGCCATCACGCCATGCGCGACCGCGTGATGGGGTTTTGCCTGTTCAACAACATCGCTATCGCTGCCGCCTACGCTTTTGAGGTCTATGGCCTGGAGCGCATTGCCATCGTAGATTTCGACGTGCATCACGGCAATGGCAGCGAGGATATTTTTCGCGACGAACCGCGCTTGCTGCTTTGCTCGACTTTTCAGCATCCGCTCTTTCCGTATAGCGGGGCCGATACCGTCAGCGACCATATCGTCAATGTGCCGCTGCCGGCCGGTATCGATGGCGTCGCCTATCGGGCCGCCTTCGCGGCTCGGGTGCTGCCGGCGCTGGAGCGCTTCCAACCTGAATTAATCCTGTTTTCAGCGGGTTTCGATGCCCACCGCGACGATCCTTTGGCCGGCCTGAATCTGCTGGAAGACGACTTCGCCTGGATCACGGCGGAAGTGATGGCGGTTGCGCAACGCCATGCTCAGAGGCGGATCGTGTCGATTTTGGAAGGTGGCTACAACCTGAATGCACTGGGCCGCAGTGTGGCGGCGCATATTCGGGTATTGCTCGGCCGATGAAGGCGCATCCACATATGTAGCGCAGATGATTGATATGTTGGCGCATTCAATCCCCGAGCCGGATTCAAGATTCAAGCATCGCGAGTCAGCATCAATTGAGATGGCATGGGAGCCGGGAATCCGGCTTCGTTCAGTGCTTCGCGAATCATCCGATTGCCGTCGAAATACACTTGCCAGTAGTGGTCGTTGTGGCAGTAGGGACGCACCGCCAGCACCGGTCCAACCAGGTTGAAATCGAGAATCTCCACCTCCACTGCGGGTTTGGGCAGGACATTGGGAATGCCGGAGAGCTTTTCGCGCAGCAACAGCATGGCGGCGACGTGGTCGGCTGCACCGGCCAATTGGCACTTCAGTTCAACCCGGCGGTAGGGGTTGGCGGTGAAATTCTGAATGGTGTCGCCGAATATCTTGGCGTTGCCGATCAGCGTATGCACGTTATCCGGCGTATCGATGGCGGTGGCGAACAGGCCCAATTCTCTGACGGTGCCGGTAAGGCCGGCAACGGTGACGAAATCCCCCACCTTGAAGGGTTTGAGGACGATGAGAAAAGCGCCGGCGGCGAAATTCGACAACAGTCCGCCCCAGGCCGCGCCGATGGCGATACCGACACCGGCGACCAGAGCGGCAAAACTGGTTGTCTCGACGCCGAAGTAGCCGAGGATGGCAACCACCAGGGCGATGTTCAGGGTGACGCCGACGAAGCTGCCGATGTAGCGCATCAGCGTTGGGTCGACCTTTTGCTTGCCCAGCGTGGCCTGCAACATGCGACCCACCAAGCCGATGAGCCAGCGGCCGACAATCCAGAAAACGATGGCGGCCAAAATCTTCATGCCCACCTCGGTGGCATAGGTGGCGATCAGGTCGGAATACTGGCTGATTTGCTTGTCCATCAATGTCTCCTTGAGTTTGTTGTGTGGCGGCAACCCCTTGGGCCGCAACTCGCGGCCTGTTTATATCAGAACTTTTGCCAAATTTTTCGCGCGCAAAGCGACCGGCAGCGCTGACAGGCGCGGCACGGAAATGGCGTGGGAGTGGCCAAGCTCGTGCGAGTTCTTTGCACGAACCCTCCGACTGCGCACCTGAAAAGTCTTGAATCCGCTCGCCCCGGCGTTGATTTTCTGAAAAACCGGCGGCGTCGGCATGATATAAAACGCCGGTTTTCAAGGCTTTGGGGAGTAATTCAGTGCATTCAAACAAATTCGCTTACAAACTTGCAATTTCCGTGGTTTTCATGGCGCTGCTTGCTGGAGTCGGTGGTTGCGGCAAGAAGGACGCCGCCAATAAGGATGTCATCAGAATCGGCTCGGTTTCGCCGCTGACCGGTCCGCAAACCCATATTGGCAAAGACAACGAAAACGGCGCGCGTTTGGCGGTGGAAGAAATCAATGCCGGCGGGTTGGTGTTGGGTGGCAAGAAGGTGACGCTGGAGTTGTTCGGCGAAGATGACCAGGCCGAGCCTAAAACCGCGACGATCGTTGCCCAGAAACTGGTTGATGCCGGTGTGGTGGCGGTGATTGGTCATCTGAACTCCGGCACCACCATTCCCGCTTCCAAGATTTATCACGATGCCGGCATTCCGCAGATTTCGCCTTCCGCCACCGCTGTGGCTTATACCGCTCAGGGCTACCAGACGGCTTATCGGGTGATGGCCAACGATGCCCAGCAGGGCAAGGCGTTGGGCCAGTATGCGGTGGCCAGGATGGGGGCCAGAAAGATCGCTATCGTCGACGATCGCACCGCATACGGGCAGGGTCTGGCCGATGAATTCGAGAAGGCGGCGAAGGCTGCTGGCGGCGAGATTGTGGCGCGAGAATTCACCAATGACCGGGCCACCGACTTCAGCGCCATTCTGACCAGCATCAAGGGCAAAACGCCGGAACTGATTTTCTTTGCTGGCATGGATCCGCAGGGTGGGCCGATGGCCAAGCAGATGAAGAGCCTGGGCCTGACTGCCAAGCTGCTCGGTGGCGATGGCCTGCAGAACGTCAACTTCGTCAAACTGGCCGGTTCCGATGCCGAAGGCGTGGTCGCTTCGTCGCCCGGCCTGCCGATCGATTCGATGCCCGGCGGACCTGAATTCCGCAAGCGCTTCGAGGCTAAATATGGCGTTATTCAGGTTTACGCGCCGTATGCCTACGATGCGGTTTATGCGTTGGTCGATGCCATGAAGCGCGCCGATTCAGCGCAGCCGGCCAAGGTGCTGGCGGAGTTGCCGAAGACTGACTTGAAAGGCGTCAGCGGCCCGATCAGGTTTGATGCCAAGGGTGACACCACCGGCGGCGCAATTACCCTTTATGAAGTCAAAGGCGGCGCTTGGCAGGTGCTGGAAACGGTTAAATAAAGACTGACCCGGCTTCCCCCTTCTGATAACGCACTACGGTATGGACATATTTACGCAACAACTCGTCAATGGCCTTGTCCTGGGCAGTATTTATGCGCTGGTCGCGCTCGGCTACACCATGGTTTACGGCATCCTTGAGCTGATTAATTTTGCCCACGGCGAGGTGACCATGATTGGCGCGATGGTGGCTTTGACGGCTATCGGCATGCTGGTCGGGGTGGCGCCGGATCTGCCGGGGGTGCTGGTGGTGCTGGGCGGCATTCTGGTGGCGATTCCGATCTGCATGCTGCTTGCTTTCGGTATCGAGAAAATCGCCTATCGGCCGTTGCGTAAAGCGCCGCGACTGGCGCCGCTGATCACCGCAATTGGCGTCTCGATCATTCTGCAAAATCTGGCGATGCTGATCTGGGGCCGCCAGTACGTGTCGTTTCCAGAAATTTTGCCGACCACCAAATATGAACTGCTCGGCGCGCATATCAGCCTGTTGCAGATTGTTATCGTCGGCCTGGCGCTGAGCATCATGGCCGGGCTGTGGTTGCTGGTGGAACGCACCCGGCTTGGCCGCGCCATGCGCGCCACGGCGCAATCGAAGGAAGTCGCCGAGTTGATGGGGGTGAATGTGGATCGGGTGATTTCCGCCACCTTCATCATCGGCGCCGCCATCGCCGCTATCGCCGGCGTCATGGTCAGCGCCTATTACGGTCTGGCGCATTACTACATGGGCTTCATGCTCGGTTTGAAGGCTTTCTCGGCGGCGGTGCTGGGCGGTATCGGCAACATTGCCGGGGCGATGCTCGGCGGTTTGTTGCTGGGGGTGATCGAAGCGCTGGGAGCCGGCTATATCGGGGACATCACTGGCGGTTTTCTCGGCAGCCATTATCAGGACGTGTTCGCTTTTTTCGTGCTGATCGCGGTGTTGGTGTTCCGGCCTTCCGGTCTACTCGGCGAACGGGTGGCGAATCGTGCTTGAGCGCTTGCGCCAGCGGCCCCGTCTGGTCTTTGCTTTATTGGCGGTTCTGCTTGCCGTTCTACCCTTCATGATGGGCTTCGGCCTGGGCAATTCCTGGGTGCGGGTGCTGGATTTCGTGCTGCTCTATGTTTTGCTGGCGATCGGCCTGAATATCGTGGTTGGCTACGCTGGTCTGCTCGATCTTGGTTACATCGCTTTCTACGCCCTCGGCGCCTATCTTTACGCCTGGCTGGCCAGTCCGCATTTCGGGTTGCATCTGCCGTTTTGGGCGGTGCTGCCGATCGGGGCGATGCTGGCCGGTCTGTTTGGCGTTTTGCTCGGCGCGCCGACCTTGCGTTTGCGTGGCGATTATCTGGCCATCGTTACCCTCGGCTTCGGCGAGATCATCCGTATTTTCATGAATAATTTGAATGCACCGTTCAACCTGACCAACGGCCCGCAGGGCATTAACCTGATCGACCCGGTGCGTTTGGCCGGTTTCTCTTTCGGCAAGCCGCTGCATCTGTTCGGCATGACTTTTCCGCCGACTTACTTCTATTACTACCTGTTCCTCGGCGTGACCCTGCTGGCAATTTTCGTTGCGCTGCGCTTGCAGGATTCGCGCATCGGCCGCGCCTGGGCGGCGATTCGAGAAGACGAGATCGCCGCTGCGGCGATGGGCATCAACACCCGCAACATGAAATTGCTGGCGTTCGCGATGGGCGCGACCTTCGGCGGCCTCGCCGGCGGTCTGTTCGCGGCGTTCCAGGGTTTCATCAGTCCGGAAAGCTTCAATCTGTGGGAATCCATCCTGGTGCTGTGCATGATCGTGCTGGGCGGCATGGGCAATATCCCCGGCGTAATTCTGGGCGCGGTGCTGTTGACGGTGATTCCCGAGGCGTTGCGCTATCTGGGCGACTTGCAGCGCGCAACGTTGGGGCATGTTGTAGTCGATCCAGCTGATCTGCGCATGCTGCTGTTCGGCATCGCGCTGGTTGCGATGATGCTTTTCCGTCCGGCGGGTCTGCTGCCATCGCGCCAACGCAAGCGTGAGTTCGCCGCCGAGGATGGCGTGGCGGAGCAGGAACAAGCCAGTCTTTACGATGCCCGCGCTTGAGCTGATGGCATCGATGTCCGAGCTATTGCGGGTTGCAAATGTCAGCAAGCGATTCGGCGGCCTCGCCGCGCTGGACGATGTTTCGTTGACGGTGCGGAGTGGCGAAATCTATGGCTTGATCGGTCCTAACGGCGCGGGAAAAACTACCTTGTTCAACTGCATGACCGGGCTTTACCGCGCGACTTCCGGGGTGGTCAGCCTGGCGGGTGTTGCGGTGCAGGCGATGCGTCCGCACCAAATCGTCAAGCTCGGTTTCGCCCGTACATTTCAGAACATCCGCCTGTTCGCCAATATGAGCACATTGGAAAATGTCATGGTCGGTCGCCATGCGCGCACCCATGCCAATGTCTTGGGCGCGATATTTCGTGGGCGAAATACGCGTACCGAGGAGGCCGCCATTCGCGCCCGCGCGCATGAATTGCTGAAATATGTCGGCCTCGCCAACAAAGGATCCACCCTCGCCAGCCATCTTTCATACGGTGATCAGCGTCGTCTGGAAATTGCCCGCGCGCTCGCCAGCGAGCCGAAACTGCTGGCGCTCGATGAGCCGGTCGCCGGCATGAATCCAGCCGAGCGTATGCAGATGGGCGAGCTGTTCCGCAAACTGCGTGATGGCGGCTTCACCCTGCTGCTGATTGAACACGATGTAAAACTGGTGATGGGCCTGTGCGATCGGGTCGCCGTGCTCGACTACGGCCGCAAGATCGCGGAGGGGCCGGCGGAAGAAGTCCGCAAAAATCCGGCTGTTATCGCCGCTTATCTGGGGAGTGAGTGATGTTTTTCCGTACTTGTTCGCTGCCCGCAAACAAGACTTCGGCCGCTCTTTCGCCAGCCCTGGGGGAAGCGGCTTGAGTCTGCTCTCGGTACGCCAACTCAAGGTGGCTTATGGCGGCATCCACGCGGTGCGCGGCATTGATTTCGAAGTTGCCAAGGGCGAGCTGGTCTGCCTGATTGGCGCTAACGGGGCGGGAAAAAGCAGTGCGCTGAAAGGGTTGATGGGATTGGTGGCGCGTGGCGGTGAAATTCATTTCGATGGTGTTCGGCTGCACCAGGTTGCCACCCATGCCATCGTGGCGCGCGGTCTCGCGTTGGTGCCGGAGGGACGTGGCATCTTCGGACGCCTGACCGTGGCGGAGAACCTCGACATGGGGGCTTATCTGCGCAACGACCGCGCCGGTATCAAGGCTGATCTGGCACGCGCTTATGAGCACTTTCCGCGTCTGGCGGAGCGTCGCGTGCAACTGGCGGGAACGCTTTCGGGCGGCGAACAGCAGATGCTGGCAATTGCCCGCGCCATGATGGGACGTCCGCGTCTGTTGCTGCTGGACGAGCCAAGCATGGGATTGGCGCCGCTGATGGTGCAGAAGATTTATGCAGCCATCGCCGCCATCGCCAGTGAAGGGGTGACGATTTTTCTGGTCGAGCAAAACGCCCATCTCGCTTTGCAGGTGAGTCATCGTGCTTATGTGATGGAAAGCGGTGTCATTACCCTGTCCGGCGCAGCCGACGAATTAGCCCGCGATCCGCAGGTGCGCGCCGCCTATTTGGGTGATTGATATGGCACTGGGTTTTGTGCGTGAAACTGTCTTGTGGCGGTGTTGCAACATCTTCTTCGCGGTACTTTCCGCTTCTTGTCGGGCTATTCGAATGTTCCGCGTTTGATCTTTATACTGCGCCCCGTGGTTCAAACTAATCCTTTTAATTTCAAACATCTAGGAGTCCTCGACATGAAAAAGTTTTCCGCCTTGTTGCTTGCTTTGATCGCCCAATCCGCCTTCGCCGCTGACGTCGCCACCCCGGAATCTACCGCTGCTCAACTGCTGGACCCCGCCAAGGTTGTCGACATCGCCAAGGACCCGAAAGTGGCTATCGCTGCCATGACCAACCTGATGGACCCCGCCACCACCATCGCGCTGATGCAGCGTGGTCTTGATCCGGCCACCTTCACCAAGATGATGCAATCCGGTTTGTCTCCCGACATCCTGAAAGCTTATGCCGGTTTCCTTGACCCCAACATGTACACCAAGTGGTTGGCTGCTTCCCTGGACCCGAACTTCTACACGGCTGCCATGGCTCCGCTGATGAACCCCAACATGTACATGAAGTGGTTGGCCGCTCCTCTGGATCCCCGCGTTCTGCAGATGATGGCTGCTCCTTTGAACCCCAGCCTGTACACCAACTGGGCGATGGCTCCTTTGGCTCCCGCCAACCTGAACCTGATGATGGCTCCGTTGAACCCCAATCTTTACACCCAGTGGGCTGGCGCCGCAGCTAATCCCGCTACCTACGGTACTTGGGGCAACTTCCTGAACCCGGCTTCTTACGGCAACATTGCCAACCCGTTGGCTGGTTTCATGCCCGCCCCGACAGCACCCGCCTACGGCCGTTAATCAGTCAATAAACTGAGCCTGGTTGTAAAAAAGGGTGGAACCGCAAGGTTCCACCCTTTTTGTTTTTTTCACGGATAGCGTGTTAAGATATTTCTAATATTCTTATATCCTATTGATTGGTAAGGCTTTGATGATGAACTTTTGCAAGCTGATCGGGCTGGGTGGTCTGATCTGTATGTCGACACTGCGAGCAGAGGCCAATTCGGCTATCGAGCCATCGATCGCAATCAAGCCCGCTATCCAGGCTGTAATTCAGCCGGATGGGAGCGTGGTAGACCGCCTGAAATTGCCCCATTCGGCAAAACTGACCGCAGCCCAAAATCGCTATGGACATGATGTTTTGCCCGATTCACCTGAAGCCTGGTTGGCGCGCATGCTGGACCCAACCCGCCATGGCCTGGTCTTGAAGCATCCTGAATTGTTTGCCGAATGGCTGGATGCGGTGACTGAACCGCGTTTCATGACCGCGCTTGCTTCGGTTGCGCTGACACCGGAAACCTACACCAACACGCTGGGAAAGATGGTTGATCCCGCTGCGGCAAGAAATTGGGCGGAGTTTGCCGATCCCCAGATTTATATGCGCTGGATGGCGACGGGCCTTGACCCGAATTTTTATCAGGCGGTTTTCAATCGCATGACTGAAGCCGGCAAATTGAAACGATGGGGGCTTTATTCGACTGGTTTGAACAATGCCGCATATGTAAAGAGCGTGAATTCAACAAAGGCGGTGTCTACGCTGTCGAGCAAGCGTTTGCTGGCGAACTCCGGGACGCAAGACTGGATGCAATTGCCAGCGCACGAATCCAAAGCCAATCCCTGGTTGCCAGACAACTTGAATTACCGTTATTGAATTGGTTTCCCGCTTGTTTTTGATGTTTGGGCTTGTGCCGAGAAGGCTTTGCTTGCTCGCCAACGCAACCAGACGCGCAGATGTCTGAACTCGTCAGCGGTCAGGCTATCCGGCAGAACAAGCAGATTCATTTTTCGCCAGCGATTCGGTGTGCCTATGCGCAATACGGTGCAGCCGGGTAAAACCACACTCGATGCCTCAAGTTGTACGGCATGCCATTTTGCGTCTCGCCAGATTTGCACATTGCCTTCTTCATCGCCACGCAGCCGAACCTCTGGCGCCAGCCGCCAGTAATACATCAGACTGACAAGCAAAACCGCCACGCCTGCCATCTGAAATAGCGGCTTAATCGCCGCCAGTACAACGGCGGCGGCAGCGCATATATGAATGGCCAGAAGATAAAGCCGCAATTGCCTTGATTTGCCTATCGTCACAATCAAGGGCAACGGCAACATGCTGATATTTCACTTGATGCCGCGTGTGGGCGGGCTTTGAAAGCCGGTTTTGTCGAGTAACGCCTGCACGTATTTGGCGGGAATCGCATAGGTAATTCCGCTCGGGTTGCTTAAAGCGTTTTCCTTTGCGCCTTTGACGAAAACCGAATTGACCACCCCGATCACCAAGCCGGTATTGCCATCGTAAAGCGGGCTGCCGCTGTTGCCGGGGTAAGCGGTGGCGTCGAGCTGGAACATCAGGAAAGGGTCGTCCGCGCGTTTGATCAGTTTGGCGGTCAGTCCCCGAGCCGCCGCTGGCGGGCTGAAAATCGGCGCGATGGCGGCAAGCCCGGCACGGTGCGTGGCAGGGTAAAGACCGAGTACCGCGCCAATGGGAAAACCGGTGAAGTAATAGATTTGCCCTTCAACGGCCTGGTCTGAATCGGCAAGCGTTAACGCCGGCAAAGCGCTGCCTTCAATCTTCAGCAGGAGCAGGTCGTGCGCCTTGTCAGTTTCAACGATAGTGGCTTTGCGCACACTGATACCGTTATCGGTGCGTAGAAAAATGGCCATCGATTCGCCTTTTTCTTCTTCCATCAACTCCGGCGCGACATGCGAATTGCTGATGACATGTTGGCCATCGGCGACAACGAAGCCGGTGCCCATCAATTTGATGCGCGGACTGCGCAAGGGATGCAAGGTGCCGATTCCGACAATGGACGTTTTCATGCGCGGCAGAATTTCAGTGATATCGGCCTGCGCAGTTTGAAAAAATACGCTTAATGAAATGCACAGCCAGGCCGATAGCAGCACGGCGGAGGATTTTGCGGGCATAGTCGGGCTCCGTAATCGGGTTATCGTGTTCAAGTCGTAGATTAGGAACGAGTAAGAAATAATCTGGATATTCCTGGGTGTGCTGACAGGCGCGCTGCGGCGTTGACGAACCTTTGCAGGGAATGGCCATGCGGCGTGTTCGTCGCCTTGCATCGTCTCCCGCCAGCACACCCATAATTACCCAAGTTATTCCGTACTCGTTCCTTAGCCATCCTACAGGCAAGTCGTTGCTTGGGTAGAATGCATCCGCTTGTAGCTTATTTTTTTCGTTTCTCTTGGGAGAGATCATGACTATTGTTGCTGTTGTTGGTCTGGGTTACGTCGGCCTGCCTCTGGCTGTGGAGTTTGGTAAAAAATTCGAGACGATCGGGTTTGATCTGTCGGAATCCAAAATCGCCAATTACAAGAACTATTGCGACCCCACCGGCGAAGTCAGCACTGCGGATCTGAAAGCGGCAACCCGGCTCAGCGTCAGCACCAACCCGAGCGAGATAGCCAAAGCCGACTTCATCATCATCGCCGTGCCGACACCGGTTGACGAAGCGCATATTCCTGATTTTTCTCCCCTGGTGGGTTCTTCCACCACGGTTGGCCAACACATGAAAAAGGGCGCAACCGTCGTCTATGAATCGACGGTTTACCCTGGCGCTACCGAAGATGTCTGCATCCCGCTGTTGGAAAAGCACTCCGGCATGAAATGGAAGCAGGACTTCCACGTTGGCTACTCACCTGAACGCGTCAACCCGGGTGACAAGGAGCGCACTATCACCAAGATCGTGAAAGTCGTTTCTGGTGATGATGGCCCGACCTCGGAGGCGGTTGCCGAGTTGTATGCCTCGGTCATCGTCGCCGGCGTGCATCGCGCCAGCAGCATCAAAGTCGCCGAAGCCGCCAAGGTGATCGAGAACACCCAGCGCGATCTCAATATTGCTTTGATGAACGAACTCGCGTTGATCTTCGACCGTCTCGGCATCGACACCCTGGAAGTGTTGCAAGCCGCCGGCACCAAGTGGAATTTTCTGCCCTTCCGCCCAGGTCTGGTCGGCGGTCACTGTATTGGCGTCGATCCTTATTATCTGACCCACAAGGCTGAAATGCTGGGTTATCACCCGCAAGTCATTCTTGCCGGCCGCCGCATCAACGACGGCATGGCCGCCTATGTCGCCCAACAAACAGTGAAAGGCATGATCAATAATGGCGTTACCGTAAAGGGCGCCAAAGTCATTGTGCTCGGACTCACCTTCAAGGAAAACTGCCCAGACCTGCGCAATTCCAAGGTTGCCGATCTGGTCAAGGAATTGAAGGATTTCGGCTGCGATGTTCATGTGCATGACCCCATCGCCGAATCGCCCGAAGCGGAACATGAATATGGCATCAGCCTGACACCGTGGGAGCAGTTGCCTGATCATGCCGATGCGCTGGTGGCGGCGGTTTCGCATCAGGAATATCTGGCGATGTCGCTGGCCGAATTGACTTCGAAACTGAGCCCGGGCGGTGTCTTTACCGATGTGAAGTCGGCATACGATCAAACAGCGGTCAAAGCCGCCGGTTTCAAACTCTGGCGGCTGTGATACGGGCATCAGCGGAGGCAGACAAGGTTCAAGGAAACCGAGTTGTTTATGCGTCGTTTGAAACGCTCGAAGTCAGGCGGCGTAGCGCTCGAATGTGAGCTGAGTTGAGCCCTGCCTTTGCCGCGTTGCACGATTACGGTTTCCGCGACCCCGATTGCACCTGCCGGCCGTTGCCTCCGATCAAACATGGCAGGCAAGGGTGCATTTCAGTCCCATGCCAAGGTACGGCGGCAGCGCTACGCAGCCAAATCTGCAGCGGAAGCGAAATCGGATGCATCGACCAACCGCAGGGAAGAATATGAGCAGGTGAAATAATTGAAATCTTGAAAACGCTGCATGGTTGGTTCCAATTCAAAAAAGCCGATTGAACCTGGACTTCCTTGCCCTTTGCCTCCTGACCCCCGCCCCTAAAATGACCGCCTATACCGAACTCCTCGCCCAACTTCCGAATCAACCCAAGACCTGGCTGATTACCGGCGTTGCCGGATTTATCGGCAGCAACCTGCTGGAACAACTGCTGAAGCTGGATCAGAACGTGGTTGGACTGGATAACTTCGCTACCGGGCACCGTCATAACCTGCAACAAATCAAAGATGCGGTGACACCGCAGCAATGGGCTCGCTTCAACTTCATCGAAGGTGACATCCGTGTCCTGGATGATTGCCACAAGGCCTGCGCCGGGGTCGATTACATCCTGCATCAGGCTGCGCTCGGCTCGGTGCCGCGTTCGCTGGAAGATCCGATCACCACCAACGGCACCAATATCGACGGTTTCCTCAACATGCTGGTGGCGGCACGCGATGCCAAGGTGTCGCGTTTTGTCTATGCCGCTTCCAGCTCCACCTATGGCGACCATCCCGGTTTGCCGAAGGTCGAAGACGTGATTGGAAAACCCTTGTCGCCGTATGCGGTGACCAAGTTGGTGAATGAGCAATACGCGGATGTTTTCGCGCGTGCGTATGGCTTCAAGACCATCGGTCTGCGCTACTTCAACATCTTCGGCGCGCACCAGGATCCGGAAGGCGCTTATGCCGCCGTGGTGCCAAAGTGGACCTCGGCAATGATTCACAACCAGCCGGTATTCATCAATGGCGACGGCGAAACCAGCCGCGATTTTTGCTACATCGCCAACACCGTGCAGGCCAATTTGCTCGCCGCCACGGCGCAACATCCCGATGCCGCGAATCAGGTCTACAACGTCGCCGTGGGTGATCGCACCACGCTGAATGATTTGTTTGAAGCGATCCGCGTGACGTTGGAACCGCGCTTCCCGCACCTGCAAGGGTTCAAGCCAACTTATCGCGATTTCCGCGCCGGCGATGTGCGCCATTCCCTGGCCGATATCACCAAGGCGCGCACCTTGCTCGGCTATGCCCCGAGCCATCGTATCCAGGAAGGCCTGCTTGAGGCGATGGACTGGTATGTGAGCGATCTGACCAAGTGATTCTTTGTGTAGTGCGAAATCTGCGCAACGGGGTGGCAGGCGTCGCCGCGTTTTTGTCCTGCTTGTTGTTCATGCCGCTGGCGCTATGCGTCGGCGTGGCGCGCGCGGAATTACCCGATTCGGTGGCGCAGGCCCTACAGCAAGCCGGCATCCCGGATAGCCATGTCGGCATCCTGGTGCGGGATATCGACAATCCAGCCTCGCTTCTGGCGCACGGCGAAACAACGCCACTCAACCCCGCCTCGGTAATGAAGTTGGTCACCACGCTGGCCGCGCTGGATAGTCTCGGTCCGGCACATACCTTCAAGACACGGATACTGGTCGATGGGCCGATTGTCGATGGCATTCTGCAAGGCAATCTGATTCTGCAAGGTGGCGGCGATCCGTCGATGACGCTGGAGCGATTCTGGTCGTTATTGCGTGAAATACGTGCGCGCGGCGTGCGCGAGATTCACGGTGATGTCATTTTAGACGCCAGCTATTACCAGCTTGATCCAATGGACTCCGCCGCCTTTGATCAAGCCCCGCTGCGCCCCTACAACGCAATTCCAAGCGCGCTTCTGGTCAATTTCAATCTGCTCAATTTGCGCTTCGGAATCGTGCCGAACGGGGTCGATGTTCGGCTTTATCCACAGCCGCCGGTTGAGCGGCTCGAATTGATCAATCAACTACAACTCGTCGATCAGCCCTGTAATGGATGGCGAGAGATGATCCAGCCGGCGCTCAATGCCGGAAAACTGCATCTCGGCGGCAGCTACCCAGGCGCTTGCGGGGCGCAAAGCCTGGCGCTCAATCTGCTGGCGCCAGAAGCCACCGTCGAGCTGTTGTTCAGCGCGCTCTGGCAAGAAATGGGCGGTGTCCACAGGGGGAAAATCGGTGTTGGCAAGCCGGTCGAGAGCGCCTGCTTGCTGCTCGAATTCGAATCCGCGCCGTTGGCGCAACTGGTGCGCGACATCAACAAATACAGTAATAACGTCATGGCCAAAATGCTTTTCCTGAATCTGGGCGCAATTCGGCATGCACCGCCGGCGACTTGGGAGAAGAGTCGGCGCGCGCTGAATGACTGGGCGGCGGAACGGGGTATCGAGATGCCGGAACTGGTGCTGGAAAACGGCTCGGGGCTGTCGCGTAGCGAGCGCATTTCGGCGTTATCACTGGCGCGATTGCTGTCCTATGCGGCGACCCGGCCGATCTATTACGAGTTTGCCGCCAGTCTGCCCGCTGTCGGTCTGGAAGGCACCCAGAAAGGGCGCATGAACGGCTCCACGGCGACAGGTTTGGCCGGACTGAAGACCGGCACCTTGAATGGTTCGCGCAGTCTGGCTGGCTATGTGCTTGGGCCGGAAGGGCGTCGACGTATTCTGGTTATGCTCATCAATCATGCCAATGCGGCGGCGGGCGGCAAGGCGGAAACCGCGCTACTGGAGTGGGCGCTGAAATGACTTGCATTGATTTCACCGATAAAGCAACTGCATAAAAACTAAAAATTTTGCATATCGCCCTTTACTTATGCACATCTGTAGCTTGACACCCATTATCTGGAGCGCTAGCTACTCGAAATTCATGTAAATACGTAACCCATTGATTATTAGATATTATTTAAGTTGCTTGTTTTTTAGGCCGGCGCCTCGAAGCGGCGTTTTATATGGCTCCGGGGCGGTTTCCTGGCAGTTTTCCACATAGTTATCCACAGCTTCAGTGGACAATCCCAAAACCCCCTTTGCGTGTCGGGGGTTCATCGATTTTTCTGTTAATTTACTTTAAGTCAGCTCGATAAGTTCGCTGTGTCAGAGGCAAAGCATTTCGTCCCTACATTATCGGCATCGATAGCGCGCATCGCTTTCGATACCCCGCTGGATCGATTGTTCGACTATCGGACGGTTGACGCCTGTCCCGACGATATCGGCAGGCGGGTAGAAGCGCCATTCGGCACGCGCACTTTGATTGGTGTGCTGCTTGAACTCGCCGACGCCACCGCAGTGCCGTTGGAGAACCTTAAAAGCCTGCATGCCATCGATAGAAGCACGCCGCCTTTGCCGGCGGATTTGTTGGCTTTGGCGCGCTTTTTTGCCGGTTACTACCATCATTCGCTGGGTGCGGTGCTGGCGATGATGCTGCCACCGGCGCTGCGCCGCGCGGCAACCCCGGCGAAGCCGGCGGAAGCCTTGGCTTACCGTCTGACCGAAACCGGGCGCGCGCAAGCGGAGCAAATTCCCAAAGGGCATGTTGCACGCAAGACGTTGGCGGAGAAATTTTTGCGCGGCGAAGGGACACGCACCGAAGTGCTGCGCGCCGATCTCACGCCACGTGATAAATCCGTGCTGCGCGACTGGCTCAAGCAAGCCTGGGTCGAGCCGGTGACGCCATCGCATGCGGATGTGCAAACCGATGTCATGCCGGCGTTGACCGATGAACAGGCGTTCGCCGTTGCCGCCATTCGTGCCGCCGCCCACGCATTCAGTGCACTGTTGCTGCATGGTGTGACCGGTAGCGGCAAAACCGAAGTTTATTTACGCCTGGTTGAAGACAGCCTGGCGCGCGGCCAACAAGTTTTGGTGCTGGTACCGGAAATCCACCTGACGCCGCAACTCATCGAGCGTTTCGCGCGACGATTTCCCGGCCGCAAGTTGGTCGGCTTGCACAGCAATCTGGCCGCCGGTGAACGCCGCAACGCCTGGCTGGATGCGCTTGAAGGCCGCGCCGATATCGTCCTTGGCACCCGCTTGGCGGTGTTTACGCCACTACCCCGGCTCGGCTTGATCATCGTCGATGAAGAACACGACAGCGCCTACAAACAGATGGAGGGCATGCGCTATTCGGCGCGCGATGTCGCCGTCTGGCGCGCGCATGAACGCAAGGTGCCGGTGCTGTTGGGCTCCGCCACGCCGGCGCTGGAAAGCTGGCGCAACGCCCGGGAAGGGCGTTACACGCTGCTCAGTTTGAGCAAACGGGCGCATTCGCAAGCCGTGTTGCCGAAGGTGCGCTTGATCGACAGCCGGACGGATCGGCCGCGCCAAGGTCTGACCACTGCGCTGTTGAGCGGCTTGGAGCAGCGTTTGCAACGCGGTGAGCAAAGCCTGATCTTCATCAACCGGCGCGGCTACGCACCGACCCTGCTGTGCAATGGCTGCGGCTATGTGTTTCCCTGCACGCGCTGTTCCGCGCATCTGGTATTGCATCGAAACCAATCCGGCTATCGTCTGGTTTGTCATCACTGCGGCTTGATTGCGCGGCCGCCCGAGGCATGCCCGGAATGTGGAAATCTGGATTTACGCCCCGCTGGCCAAGGCACGCAACGCGTCGAGGAAACCCTGGCGGAGCATTTTCCGGCCGCCCGAATTTTGCGCATCGACCGCGATACCGCGGCGCGCAAGGGTGCATTTGCCGCGATGCGTGAACAAGTTGAAGCGCGAGAAGTAGATATCCTGGTGGGCACCCAGATTGTCGCCAAGGGGCATGATTTTCCGCATCTCACACTGGTCGGCGTCATCGGTGCGGATCAGGCCTTGATCTCGCCGGATTTCCGCGCCAGCGAGCGGCTTTTCGCGCAACTCATGCAGGTCGCAGGACGCGCCGGACGGGCGCAGCATCCTGGCGAAGTACTGATTCAGACCGCTTATCCACGGCATCCGTTGTATCAATCGGTAATGCGCCACGACTATCCCGGCTTTGCCGAAACCGCGCTGCGTGAGCGGCGTGGCGCCGACTTTCCACCTTATGTCAGCCAGGCGCTGTTGCGCGCGGAAGCGCGTGAGGAGGCGGATGCGCTCGGATTTCTACTTGCCGCGCGTGACGCCGGCCTGACTCTAAAAACCGGCATCCTGCTATTTGATCCGGTGGCGGCGTTGATGGCGCGCATCGCCAACCACCATCGCATGCAACTGCTGGTGCAGGCAAATGCCCGCCAGCGTTTGCAACAATTTCTTGGGCAATGGTTACCGCTGCTGCAAGCATTGCCTGGCAAGGGCGTGAAATGGTCGCTCGATGTCGATCCGATGGATTACTGAACAGGTTGAAGCATCAGCAGCCCCTTGGATAGCACAGCGCAAGGCGGAAAATCGGTCGTGCTTCAGCGGCTGCTCATGTAGAACGCAAACAGCTCCGGATGCAGGTCACGCAGACGCTTGCGGTTGTCGATGAGGTCGGCGTGGCGTCCCTGGCGTTCCAGATCGAGCAGTTGCATGACAATTTGAAAAGTACGCTCAGGGGCGTCGCCGCGCGTGGTGTCGACTTGGCGTAGCACCTTGGCAAGGCTGGGTTCGACGACTAATGCCCAGGCCGGAAACCAGGCCAGTTCGGCGTCTCCCGCCGTGAGGAACTCGGTCTCGAAATGATGTAACAACTTTTCCAGTGCTGGCGCATTCAGCCGTCGGGCCAGTTCACTGAACCGTGTCGGCGCTCGCCAGGCCAGTTCGATCAACAATGGCCAGGCGGCGGCCAAGCCGCTATGCGCATGGCGCGCCTCGGCCATCCAGGCGAGTGTTTGCGGCATGCGGCGCCAGGCTGGAATCGACGCAACCGCTTGATCTACCGCAACCCATTCACCCGCCTTCAGCAGCATCGGGGCGGCATGAGCAGAAGGCATCTCGGCGCAGAATGGTAGCCCCGCCACACGCTCGGCGAGAGACCGCCAAAGCGGCATCAGCCATTCCTGAGCGTGCCCGGCGCCAAACAATTGATGCGCCGCTGCGGCCTGCATTTCCATCCGCTTTGATGCAATGCTCGCTATCTGAACATGCGTCAGGCGATCCGTGGGTGTGGCCAAGGCCTCCAGGAGCCGCTCTATCGGCGCCAAAAATCGGTCGTTGGGGTATTCGGCGAGCAACTTGGCGTGCGCTTTGATGGCGGCCGGTTGGTCGCGCGCGCGCAATGCGGAGATGGCGTCATTGCGTAAGAGCACATCACGGCTATCCGCAAACAGATCAAGTTGCATATTCATTGCCATTCAGCGGTGGAAAAACACCGCTTTGAATGGAATCTCTCGGTCAGCGGGAAGACGAAAAATCGATTAGGCGGATGGACAGAAAAATGTCCATAAAGCAGAGCAGCCCCACTTTATGGACAGCCACTGGGCGCAGATTACTTTGCTGCCGCCTTTTTGGGTGCGGCTGTTTTCTTGGCCGCTGCGGGGGTTTTTACCGCGACGGCCTTTTTAGCCGGAACTTCGGTTTTAGCGGCAGCGACCTTGGGTGCGGCGGCCTTTTTTGCTGGCGCGGTTGCTTTTGCTTCGACCGGCGCTTTAACGGGCGATTTGATTGCAGCGGATTTTTTTGCCGGGGCTGCCGCCTTGCTATCGGTTGCTTGGCTTGCGCTTGCTTTAGGCGCGGCAGTTTTCTTCGCCGACGCGGCTGCCGCTGACTTGGATTCGACTGCTTTTGCTACGGTCGGCTTTTTGGCGGACGCATTTGCAGCCGGTTGGTCTACCGTCGGCGCTTTAGCGGGCACAGCCTTTTTCGCCGGCGCTGCGGCTTTAGCGGTTACCGGTTTGGCGACGCTTGCCTTGGTCGCGGTTGCTTTTTTAGGGGCTGCGGCTGCGCCAGGCTTGGCTTCAGCCGGTTTCTTGGCTACAGCTGCTTTTTTGGTTGGCGCCGCAGCCTTGGCTGTTACCGGCTCGGCGGCGGCAGGTTTGACTGCGGCCACTTTTTTGGCTGTCTTAGCGGGTATGTCAGGCGTTGCTTGCTTGACTGCGGATTCGCTTTCGCTCTTGGCGGCTAACGCGGTGGAAGGTTTCTTTTCGGCTTTCTTGGCGGGACTTTTTACGGGCTTGGCAACGGGCATATCTGACTCCTTGATTGATAAAGGGTTTGGCAGGAAAGCCTTTTGCCTCAAGCACTTCCACGCGTTCAAGAGGCGTATCGAGATTGTGGTCAAAAAAAAGCGCACTCGGCAAGGCCCGCAGCGCGCTTTTACGAAATTTATGCAGGTTTCAATGCATAAAAATCATTTTGGCAACAAGATTTCATCCGCAAACAGCGCTTCAATCCGCTCACGCGGCTGGATCAGGTGTGTCTGCTGGGCATCGACCATTACTTCCGCCGCACGCGGCCGGGAGTTGTAGTTGGAACTCATGCTCATGCCGTAAGCACCGGTGGAACAGATGGCGAGCAGGTCGCTTTCTTCCAGCGCCAAGATTCGGTCATGACCCAGAAAATCACCGCTTTCACACACCGGGCCGACAACAGCATAGCTGCGTGCCGCGCCTTGACGGGCGCGAACCGGCAGAATGTCGTGCCATGCGTCATATAGCGCAGGACGCATCAGGTCGTTCATGGCGGCGTCGACAATGGCGAAATCTTTCGCTTCGCCATGCTTCAGATATTCCACCCGTGTCAGCAGCCAGCCCGCATTGCCAACCAGAGATCGGCCGGGTTCAACGATCAGATGCTCCGGCCGCCCACGCATACGTTCCAGCAGAGTACCGGCGTAATCGTCCAGCGCGGGCGGTGTTTCGTCCCGGTAGCGGATGCCGACGCCGCCGCCGATATCGATGTGACGGAGTTCGATTCCATCTTCGTGCAAGCTGTCGACCAATTCCAGCACGCGATCCAGCGCCTCGCCGAAAGGCGCGATGTCGGTCAATTGCGAGCCGATATGGCAATCGATGCCGATGATGCGCAGGTTGGCCATGGCGGCGGCTTCGCGATAGACGCGCAGGGCTTGCTCATGAGCGATGCCGAACTTGTTGCCCTTCAGGCCGGTTGAAATATAGGGGTGGGTTTTTGCATCGACGTTCGGGTTGACCCGCAAGCTGATCGCGGCAGTTTTTCCAACTTCACCGGCGACCTGATTCAGCCGCGCCAGTTCGCTTTCGGATTCGACATTGAAGCAATGAATACCGGCCTGCAAGGCGGCGCGCATTTCCGCCGCTGTTTTACCGACGCCGGAGAAGACGACTTTGGCGGGGTCTCCGCCAGCCGCCAGCACGCGCGCCAATTCGCCGCCAGAGACAATGTCGAAGCCAGCGCCGAGGCGGGCGAAAAGATTGAGGATGGCCAGGCTGGGGTTGGCTTTGACGGCGAAACAAACCTGATGTGGATGCGCCGCCAGCGCCAGGTCGTAAGCTTGGTAAGCGGCTTCAAGCGCGGCGCGCGAATAAACGTAGCAAGGCGTGCCGTATTCAGCGGCGATGGAATCAAGCGGCACGTCCTCGACATACAGGAGGCCGCCCCGGTGGGTGAGTGCGTTCATTCAAAATGACCTATTTCTCGACAGGCTGGGTATTGGGCGCAACTGGGCCGGCAACAGGGGCGGCATCGGGTAAATACAACGCGCCTTTTTTGCCGCAGCCGGCAAGCGCCAGGAGGGTGAATAGCAGGAAGAAAAATCGAAGCGGGAAAAATCGCATAAGGAGCCTCTAAAATCGCGGACAGTTTAGCAGCCCGCAGTTTCTCGACCCAAGCTGCGCCCCAACGGAGACCAAAATGACTGAAACCGAATACACCCGTCTGGCCGACCAAACCCTGGCCAGGATTGAACAAGCCATCGAACAGGCCGATGCCGATTTCGATTACGAATTATCCGCTGGCGGTATTCTGGAAATTGAATTCGAAGACGACTCGGTGATCGTCGTCAACAAACAAGCCGCCGCGCAGGAAATCTGGGTTGCCGCGAAGAGCGGCGGCTTCCACTTTCGCTGGGATGGCGCGGTCTGGCGCGACACCCGCGGCAACGAAGAATTGTTTGCCGCACTGTCGCGCTTTGCCTCCCTTCAGTCTGGCGGCAACGTCGTTCTTGCCTGATCGCCTACACTGAAATGACTGGAGGTCATATGGACGAATACATCCTGTTTGAATATCTGCCGGAACTGGTGGATCAACTCGGGCCCGACCACATCAAGCCCTTGCTGGACCGGATTACGCTACACGAACTGGAAAACTGCCAGATCATGGTGTATGACCAAGAGCCTATCGATGCCTTTTTTCTGGTTTTGAGCGGACGTTTGCAACTCGCGATAGAACTCTCCGGCCACACCATTCAACTGGGCGAAATTCGGCCCGGTAATTGGTGCGGTGAACTGGGTTATTTCAGCGGTATTCGGCGTGCTTCAAGCACGGTGACCGCAGGCGAAGACACCACCGTGGCGCGTCTTTCCTATGCTGATTTCGATGCGCTGATCGCGGAGGACTCCATCGCCGTCTGCCGCCTGACGCATGCCTTCATCCAGATGCTGATTCGACGTTTGCAGGTCACCGCCAACAATCCGGTGGTCGATCCGGATGGTAATTTGTTGTTGCTGGGCGATCTCACCGTACCGCTATCCGAGCTGAGTCGGAAACCTCATGGTGTTATCGATTTCATCAAAAGTCTGTTGGGAGCGCGCGGATGATTTTAAAAAACTACCTGCGCTCGTTGCCAGGTTTCCAGTTTCTTTCCGATATCGATGTCGAACACGTTGCCGCCGCGATGCGGGTCGACGAGTACCCGAACGGGCATGTCTTCATTTATCAGGATCGCCTGAACCAGGACTTGTTTCTGCTGCTTGAAGGCCAGGTCGAAGTCACCCACTATGGCAATACGGGCCGTCATTACGCGCTGAAAATGTTGTTGCCAGGCGAATTCTTCGGCTTGCCCTCGTTATCGATGGGCAAACCCGCTGTGGCTGCCTGCGCCGCGCGCGGGCCGGTGAAGGTCGCCAGGCTACCGTTTTCCGCTTACTTGTTGTTGTATCAGCCGGATTCGGAAATAGGCTGTCGCTTCCAGTTTGTCATCGCCACGCAATTGGCGCGCGACCTGCATGAACGCCACGATGCGTTACGCAAACTGTT
>JAIFKV010000009.1 GCA_020049415.1 Betaproteobacteria bacterium | reverse complement strand
GGTATCTCGAAAAACGAATACCACGCCGGCAAGGACAAGATTGCTGCCGAGTACAAGGTAGACAAAGCAGGCTGCTCAGCGTTGTCCGGCAATCCGAACGATATCTGCATCGCCAAGGCCAAGGGTAAAGAGAATGTGGCCAAAGCCGAACTGGAAGACAGCTACAAGCTCACTCGCAAGAGCCTCTACCAAGTGCGGATCGCCACTGCTGAGGCAGTCTATTCAGTCGCGAATGAAAAATGCGACGACCTGGCCGGCAATGCGAAGGATGTTTGCGTGAAACAAGCCCAGGCTGTTGAAGCCATCGCCAAAGCCGATGCCAAGGCACAGATGAAAACCTCCGCCGCACGTGCTACCGCCAACGAAAAGACCATCGAAGCGCGGATTGAAGCAATCGGCAAGACCGATGATGCGGAAAAGGATTTTGCCGCCAGCAAAGTCGACGCCGAGTTCAAGGTCGCGAAGGAAAAGTGCGACGACATGGCCGGCAATGCGAAAGATGTTTGCGTTAAAGATGCCAAGGCGCGCTTCGGTAAATCGTAAGTCGCGTTTGATCGGTATGAAGTCCAGCAAGACAACTTTAAAAAAGAGGTAACACCATGAAATCAATGCAGAAATTCACGATAAGCGCAGTAGTTGCAGGCATGTTGTTTGGCCTGGGTGGCTGTGCCGGTATGTCGTCACAGGACAAGAACACCGCCATCGGCGCAGGTGCGGGTGCAATCGGTGGCGCCATTCTGACCGGCGGCAGCGGCATCGGAACTGCGGGCGGCGCGGCCGTCGGCGGCATCATCGGCCACGAGATCAACAAGTAAAAGGATAAGTAACGCGACAAACAATGACCGACGTGCGATGCGTTCGGCGCATCACATGTCGTCATGTTCAGGAGGCTCATCATGCGTTCCACACCTTTGCTTTATTGCCACCTTGCGACAGCCTTGATTACGGCCGGCGCGGTAAGCGCACAAGCAGCAAACGGCCATTTTTACGATCCTTCCAATCCTGCCAGCCCGACCGGCAAGACGATCGGTTACACCTTGTACAGGACCATCGGCTGTCCCGGCCGCGCGCTGTTGGGCATCCCGTGTGAGGTGCCCGATGCGGTCACGCTCTGCCCAGCGCCATTCCCGCCGGCATCAACCACGACCCGCACTCCGCCAGCAGCTGTCGCCACCACTGCGCCTGTGCGGGTTATCGTGCCGGTTCCAGCGCGTACCCAGCAGTACTGCGGCATCCTCGACTTTCAATTTGAAATCGATCAGGACGAAATTCAGCGCGAAGAGAAAGAGAAGCTTGCCGCGCTGGGCGCGTTCCTGACGCTACATCCAGACAGCTTCGCCTTGATCGAAGGCCACACCGATAACATCGGCACGCCGGAATACAACATGGCGCTGTCCTGGCGGCGGGCGGATAGCGTGGTGCGCTACCTGGAGGAAGTCCTCCACATCCCGCCTGCCCGAATGTCGGCTGTGGGCTATGGCGATACGCGCCCGCTGGCGCCAAATGACAGCGAACTGGGCAAACGCATGAATCGTCGGATCGATGCCGTCATTGCCTGTGTGACGGATGTCGCGGGACTGACCGTATTGCGCGCTCGACTGACCATGGCCTTGCAGATCGAGTTCGACCAGAACAAGGCCGACCTCAAACCCGAATACAGCGACGATCTGAGCAAGGTGGCCTATTTGATGCAAGGCAATCCATTGGTCACCGCCACAGTGGAAGGCCATACCGGCAATCTGCAAGCAACGCCTGAACTGGCGATGGAAATCTCCCGCCAACGCGCCGAGAACGTGGTCAATGCATTGGCCAATGATTTCGGCATTGCGCGGTCGCGGCTGGCCGTCGAAGGATTCGGCGAGACCCGACGTATCGCCTACAACACCAGCCTGGAGGGGCAACAGGAAAACCGCCGGGTCAACATTATCTTCAACTACCTGAAATAACCCGAGCAACGCTTGCAACCAGGGCGAAGGTGTTTTTACCGCCGCCTTTACAACCAAAGAAGGGAATCAGAATGAACGCCTTGGAGAATTTCAAGTTACTCGGCATTTCGCTGCTGCTCATGGTCGGCGCTGCCGCCGGACTTGCCGCATGTGACAGCCCCGGCCCCGCCGAAACAGCAGGTAAGAAGCTGGACGACGCGGCAAACAAAACCGGCATGAAGATCGAAGAAAGCGTCGACAAGATGGGTGAAAAACTGGACCAGAAAAGCGATGCAGCCGGCATTGCCCTGGACGATGCCGAGATAACAACCAAGGTCAAAGGCGCCATTTATTCGGAACCCGGACTCAAAACCCTGCGCATCAGCGTTGACACCAAGAATGGCGTTGTGACCTTGACCGGATCGGTCGATTCGCAAGCCGGCTTCGATCGAACCCGAGCCCTGGCGGAATCGGTGGGGGGCGTCAAGGAAGTGATCAACACGCTGCAAGTGAAACCGCGCTATTGAGTTGCCTATTGAGCGGCCTATTGAACGACCTATTGAACGGTGAACCAAAAGGAAGAAATGATGAAACAGATGAAATTTTCTCAGTCCGTCCGCGCATTCCTGATCATGAGTGCGTGTTTCTTCGCCCTGTCCGGCTGCCAAAAACCGGAAGGCCCACTAGAAAAAGCCGGCAAGGAAGTCGACCAGGCGGTCGAGAACTTCGGCCAGCCGAAAGCCGGCCCGGTGGAACAGGCCGGCCAGGCAGTCGATAACGCAGCGGAGAGGGCCGGACAGAGCATCGAAAATGCGGGTGAGCAGGTTCAGGATGCGGCGAAGGGCGATAAGCCGTAACCGTCGGTGGCGTCATGAAATTCAAGGATTACTACGCCACCTTCGACCTGCCGCGCAGCGCTACGCAGGATGAAATCAAGCGCGCCTACCGCAAGCTGGCGCGCAAATACCACCCGGACGTCAGCAAGGCCGCCGATGCCGAAACCCGCTTCAAGGAACTGGGCGAGGCCTACGCCGTATTGAAAGATCCGGAGAAGCGCGCCGCCTACGATCAGATGGGCAACCAGTGGAAGGCCGGACAAGACTTCCAGCCGCCGCCGGGGTTCGAGTTCGGTGGGCGCGGATTTGATCCGGGTGCTGGCGACGACCTGGATCAAAATGATTTCTTCGAAGCACTGTTCGGACGGCAGGCGCCAGGCGCGCGCCAAGCCGGCATGCACGCCCGCGGCGAAGATCATCACGCCAAAATACTGATTGATCTGCAGGACGCCTATCGCGGCGCACAACGCAGCATTTCGCTGCGCATGCCAGGCCGCGATGCACAGGGGCATGTTGCGCCGCGCGAACGTCGACTCGACATCAACATCCCGCAAGGCATCCGCGCTGGTCAGCACCTGCGCCTGACCGGGCAAGGCCAGCCTGGCCACGGCGACGGCCCGGCAGGCGACCTGTTTCTGGAAATCGGCTTCAACCCGCACAGCCAATTCCGCGTCGATGGCCGCGATGTCTATACCAATTTGCCGCTCGCCCCCTGGGAAGCCGCGCTGGGCTGTGCGCTTCCGCTACCCACCCCGGATGGCGCGCTGCAACTGACGGTGCCAGCGGACTCGGCGGCTGGACGCCAATTGCGCCTCAAAGGCAAAGGCATTCCCGGCGATCCGCCCGGCGACCTCTACGCCGTGCTCACCATCGCCCTGCCACAAGCAGACAGCGACAGCGCCAAGGCGGCTTACCGCGCCATGGCGGCCGCTTTCGATTTCAATCCCCGAACGCAAAGGGTGAACTGATATGTGCAATAGCAACACGCCAATAACGCAAGGCCCTGTGGTCGCCGAAGAAATCCAGCTCACCCTGTCAGAGCTCTGCCAGGCTTGTCATGTCAGCGAGGAACACATCATCGCCTGGGTGGATGAAGGCGCGCTGGAAGCCACCGGCAGCGCACCGCCAGAGTGGCGCTTCACCGGCCCCGCTCTGCGTCGCGGCAAACTGGCACTCTGGCTGACCCGCGATCTGGAAATCAACCTGCCCGGTGTCGCACTGGCGCTCGATCTGTTCGATGAAATCGCCACCCTGCAAGCGCAGCTGCAACGCTTCGGGATGCGCTAGACGGTGCCACCCAGTATTTGTTGCGACGACAACGTTCGCGTAGGGCGGAAAAGCGGCTTTATCGCGCCTTCCGCCGTATGCAAGGCATCCGCACAATCGACCAGTCAGCCTGCCTGGATTGAGGCTGGTCGTTGACGGTGCTCCGCCAGAGAGCGGTGCGCCGAGAGCAACGGTATTCCATACGGGCTGGCAAAAATGCTCGTGATTCATACTCCCACGGAGAGGCACAATGATTTCTTCAATCAGCACCGTTCTGATCGGAAGTGCCAACCAAACCGAGATACAGGCCACTGCTGGAAGCGCCTCCAATAACAGCGGCAGCCCCCTGACTGGGGTAGCTGCCAGCGATAAATCCTCGGTCTCGGTTACCGACACGGTTTCGTTATCTTCTGAAACCGCGAACGCCATCACTTCCGGCACGAACATGCCAATCAACGGATTCAATAAATACTTCCCTGTTCGCGCCGGCTTCACCTCAACCGCGCTCTCAAACGCAGTAACAGATCCCGGCATGCAAACCAGTTCCGCTGGCAAGAATTTCAACGAAGTGGCCTTGGATGCACGAGCCCGTATGGATGCCAAGTACGCTGTCATGAGCGCCAGCGGTAAACCCTATGATCCGAACAGTTGGGAAGGCGTGGACTCCGCCGCATTGTTAGGCGAGCTCGACCGCCGTTCGCTCTATGCCGTGAGCAGCAATGCGGGCGGTCTATTCACGCAGGATGAACAAAGCACCGCTGATTCCTACATGAATCAGCAACTGGGCCTGGCAATGGGGTTGTACGCTGGGCCGATACGGCTAGCCGGTGAGTTTGCTGTCACTTACGGCAACACACCGACATTGACTGGCGACTACGCCAGCGTCGGCAAGGCCGGGGTTTCGTTTCTGGACAAGGTCAGCAATGAGGAAAAATCCTCTGTCCTCTGGGCTATGAACCGGGCCTCTGCCCAACGAGCCTATGAATCGGGTATGGAGCTAATGGGGCGGACACCGGAAAACCTCGACAGTGACATTCCGTTGGTCAAACTCATCCGAGACGCGATGGCGACGATGCAAAACGACCCTGGGCGTGGCATCACCACGGGCAGCATCACGAATGCCGCCGAGCTCAAAAACCAAGCATGGTTCAATGGATTCGAATCCCGCTTGGATGCCGCATTAATGGAAACAAAATCGTTTCTTATGGGTAGTCATTGATTTGTATTGGTCCCGCAAGGTGATTCTCTGTTTTAAGGTCGTAGGGCGGAAAAGCGGCTTTATCGCGCCTTCCGCCGTAATAGAGAGCGGTGCGCCGAGATTAACGGTGTTGCATACGGCGGAAGGCGCCGGCAAGAAACCGCCGACTTTTCCGCCCTACACGTTCGTCGGAAAAGCGGCTTTATCGCGCCTTCCACCGTATGCAAGGCATCCGCGCAATCGACCAGTCAGCCTGCCTGGATTGGGCTGACTGTTGAAGGTGCTCCGCCAGAGAGCAGTGCGCCGAGATTAACGGTATTTCTCATGGCGGTAGGCGCTGCGCTTTTTCGCCCTACGCAAGCTGTGTGCGTTGTCGCACAGACGGCACCGCATCGGCTCCATAACATCGGTTTGCAGAAAGCTGCTTGATGTTTACCCCTTTGTTTTCCAACGGTCACTGGCTCTTCCCGTTTGATCGTTGGCAACAGTTCAACAATTGTTCAGGAGTAGTGAAATGGCGATACCAAAGCAAATGTCAATGCTGTCATTGGCAGTGGTTGGCGTGCTCTATGGCGTTACACCCGCGTGGGCAATACCGTTGCTGGGTTCGGATCTGGCGAGCTTTACGGTTCTGGGCGCCGAGACGGTGACCAATGTTCCCACCAGCACGATCTACGGAAATGTCGGCGTCGGGCCAGGCACTGCACTCCCGGGCTTTAGCTCCGTTTCAGGCATCGCGACAGCGGACGCGCAGGTGACTGGAGGACTGGTTCACTCAAACACCCCGCTCGCACAGTCGGCTCAGGCGCAATTGACCACCGCGAGGCTGAATCTTGATTCTCTCGGGGTGGGTACCGACATCGCACTTGCCGATCTCACCCTTGCGGGGATCCTTTTCCCAGGCGTCTATACCGTTCATTCGGGCACGACCAATTTGTCCGGGGCGCTCACGCTCGACGGTCAAGGAAACGCCAACGCAGCCTGGGTTTTCCAGATGGATTCGGATCTGATCACTTCGTCCAACTCGGTCGTGAACGTGATCAATACCGGGGCTGGTGCCGGTGTGTATTGGAATGTCCGTAGCTCCGCGACCATTGGTGCGGATACCACATTCATGGGGAACATCCTCGCGCTCACCAGCATCAGCATGTTTACCGAAGCCACCAATCTTTGCGGCAGAGCTTTGGCGGACACGGGTGCGGTGACCTTGCAAATGAATAGCCTTTCAGGAATATGCGCGAGCGACTTGGCGGACAGTAATGGACTGAGCGGTGGTCTGGATGTTACAGCGCAGGGGGTGGCCTTCCTTCCGAGCATTCCCGTTGATGTAGGTGTGAGCGTCCCCGAACCCGCCACGCTGGCATTACTGGGACTCGGATTAGCGGGCCTTGGCTTGAGTCGACGCCGGCACCGGTAGGGCGGAAAAGCGGCCTTATCGCGCCTTCCGCCGTATGCAAGGTATCCGCGCAGAGAGCGGTGCGCCGAGATTAACGGTGTTGCATACGGCGGAAGGCGCCGGCAAGAAACCGCCGACTTTTCCGCCCTACACGTTCGTCGAGCTCCAGATGTAGGGCGGAAAAGCGGCTTTATCGCGCCTTCCGCCGTATGCAAGGCATCCGCGCAATCGACCAGTCAGCCTGCCTGGATTGGGCTGACTGTTGAAGGTGCTCCGCCAGAGAGCGGTGCGCCGAGATTAACGGTGTTGCATACGGCGGAAGGCGCCGGCAAGAATCCGCCGACTTTTCCGCCCTACGCGATGTGCGATACCTTTGGCTTGGCGCGAAAATCCGACCCCAATACCCCCTGGATGTCAGCAGGGCTTTTCGCCCTTTACCTTTGAGAAAATTCAAACATGCACGATCGGCCTCAATCGATTGCAGAAGAACGCGCCAACAGCCTGAGTCATGGCATCGGCTTTCTGCTGGCGCTGGTCGCCGCGCCGGTGCTCATCATCGCCGCCGCGCGGCAGGGAAATGCGCTGAACATCGTCGGCGCCAGTGTCTTCGCCATCACCATGGTGATGTTGTACTTCAGTTCGGCGCTCTATCACGCGTTGCCGCCCGGACGCACCAAAGACCGGTGCGGAAAGATCGACCACGGCGCAATCTACCTGTTCATCGCCGGCACCTATACCCCGTTCTCGCTGGGCGTCCTGAATGGCGCTTGGGGCTGGACACTGTTTGGTTTGATCTGGGGGCTTGCCGTTGTTGGGCTGGTACTGAAAGCGTTCGACAAACTGTCACATCCCCTGCTTTCGACCGGCCTCTATCTAGCGATGGGCTGGCTGGTGGTGATCGCGGCGGTTCCATTGTTGGAGCGCGTATCTACTGCCGGCTTAGGTTGGCTGGTTGCCGGCGGACTCGCTTACACAGTTGGCGTCTTTTTCTACCTGACCGACGCACGCTACAAATTCGGCCATTTTGTCTGGCATCTCTTTGTAATGGCTGGCACCACCTGCCATTTCTTGGCCGTGCTGTGGTATTCGGCGTAGAGCGGAAAAGCGGCTTTATCGCGCCTTCCGCCGTATTCAAGGCATCCGCACAATCGACCAATTAGCCTGCCTGGATTGGGCGGGTTGTTGACGGAGCCCCGCCGGCTAACCCTGCGTGAGGTCAACGCTGCTTCATTCGGCGGAAGGCGCTGCGCTTTTTCGCCTTACGCGGGCTGATTAAGATTTGATTAAGAACGCAGATTTACTGTGTCTGCGGCTTTCAAATCCCCTTTTGACCTTTCAAGCCGCGGTCAATCAATGACAAGGATCCCCATGTTTTACAACAAAAATCTGCCTTGGTCTGTCATCTTGCTGCTCACGACAACCTTGACCGGCTGTCTCGGCGGTAGCAGCAGCGATAGCGTAGCCATCGACGAAAGTAGTCATACCGCAGTGCCTGACACCACAGTTGATAGCACCGTGACGCCCAATGGAAGCACCACCAGCACTATTGCCACCGTCCAGGGCAATACTGCCGGGCGCCTTCTGGCAAGCAACTGCTTCCAATGTCACGGCACCAACGGCAGCGGCGGTTTTGACCGAATCCTGGGCAAAAGCGATGTATTGCAGGAATTGCGTGAATACATGGGCGCCAACGCCGGCAGCGACATCATGGCGGCTCATACGCAGGGCTACACCGATGCCCAACTACAAGCTATCGCTACCTATCTGTCTAATCCTTGAGGAAAATAACCATGAAACGTCGTCAATTTTTTAGTCTGTTAGCGGCCAGTGCTGCCGGCTTAATGACTCTCTCGCCACGGCTCTGGGCCGATGATGACGAGAATAACAGCACCAGTTCCAGTCTTTTTGCCATTCCCGGCAATACCGGCATCACCGGCCATGTCGTCATAGTTGGCGGCGGCATGGCAGGCGCCACCTTGGCAAAATATCTGCGGCTCTGGGGCGGCACCCACATGAATGTCACGCTGGTGGAAAAGTCGGCTGCGTACACCTCCAATATCATGAGCAATCTGGTGCTCAACGGCCAGAAGAGTCTGGGCGAACTCGATTACAGTCATGATGTGTTGAGCGATCATTACGGTGTCACCCGAAAGAATGCTGAAGTGACAGCCATCAATGCCGCGAGCAAATCAGTCAGCCTGGCCGATGGCAGTGTCCTGAATTACGATCGTCTGGTGCTGGCGCCCGGCCTGGATTTTGATCTGCTGCCAGGGATGAACAGCTTGAGTGAATATGACACTCACATCCCCCACGCGTGGAAAGCGGGACCCCAGACCCAGCTACTGCGTGATCAGTTACTGGCGATGCCGGCCGGCGGCACTGTAGTCATGACGATTCCGAAGGCGCCCTACCGCTGTCCGCCTGGGCCTTATGAACGCGCCTGTATCATGGCCGATTGGTTGAAGGCTAACAAACCCGGCAGCAAAGTCATCGTCCTGGATGCCAATGCCGACATCATTGTAGAAAAAGACAATTTCCTCATCGCTTTCAATCAGACCCACGCCGGCGTAATTGACTACCGTCCAGCCTGCACCTTGACCCATATCGACAGTATCAGCCGTACCGTGGTCTTTACCCAGAACGGTGCGAATCAGCAACTCGCTGCTCACGTGCTGAACCCCATCCCGCCACAGCGAGCGCCACGGTTGCTGGCCGACGCAGGTCTGCTCAACAGCCCCGATGGTCATTTTGCGGTAGTCAACGTACTGAGTTATGAATCGACCCGAACACCGGGCATTCATATCATTGGCGATGCCAGCCACACCACGCAACCGAAGGCCGGACATGTTGCCAATCAACAAGCCAAAATCTGCGCGGATGCCATTTTGCGACTGCAAAGCGGACAACAACCCGACCCCGCACCGGTAACCAGTTCTGCCTGTTATTCGCCAATAACCGCTTCGACGGCAACCTGGTTATCCGGGGTCTATCAGTATGATTCGGCCAGCGCCAGCATGGTATTGAGCAAGCTCAGCGCATCCACCGGCGCTACCCGCTCGAACTACAGCGATATGCACACCTGGTTTGGCACATTGATGCAAGACACTTTCGCCTGAACCCGGATATTTCATAAATTCGCGCGATGAAAAGCGCGTAGGACGGCATCCTCGCAAGGGGGATGCCGAATCTTGGTCGTTGAAGGTGCTCTGTCAGAGAGCGGTGGTTGAGATGAAGGCTGTTTCATACGGCGGAAGGCGCCGGCAAGAAACCGCCGGTTTTTCCGCCCTACGCGTTCGTCGAGCTCCAGATGTAGGGCGGAAAAGCGGCTTTATCGCGCCTTCCGCCGCAGGCAAGGCATCCGCTCAATCTATCTGCGGCGCCTGTTCATCGATGCGTGCGCTGCCGAACAGATGGACCTGGGCTCTACGCATACAACCTTGCTGCGTAGACAACCGCCATCAAATTCTTGCTGGCGCCACCCACGAGGATATAAATCATGAACAGGAAACTTTCCAGGCTGGCTTTGGCCACCTTGACGCTTGCCGGCGTGCTTTGCAGTGCAGGACCGGTCGCGGCGCAGGTTGCCGGCGGCTCCACCACGGTTGGAGTTGCCGTCCTTGAGTCGACACAAATTGCCATGGGCTGGAGTGTCAAGAAGAGCCTGATGGGCAAGACCATCTACAACGATGCGGGTCAGAAGGTCGGCAATGTGGAAGACTTGATCATCTCGCCGGACAAGAGCGTGTCTTACGTCATCGTCGGCGCGGGCGGTTTCATCGGCATCGGTCGGCATGACGTGGCGATTCCGGTCACCCAGATCAAGGATCAGGCCGGCAAGTTGGTGATGTCGGGCGCGACCAAGGACATGATCAAGGCGATGCCGGCTTTCGAGTATGCCAAACACAATGCGAAACGCGACCAGTTCGTCGCTGCGGCGGAGAAGGACATCGCCAAGGCCAAGACGAAGGTTGCCGACCTGGAGAAGAAGGCCGGCGCCGCCGCTGCCGAGGCCAAGGCCGGTATTGAACTGAAGATCACTGCCCTCAAAGGCGATGTGATCTCCGCTGAGGCGAAGCTTGGCGAAATGAAGCAAGCGACCGCCGCGCACTGGAAGGAATTCGAAGCGGGTGTCAGCGCGGCCATTGCCCGCATGCACAAGTCGATAGAAACGGCAACGAAGTGACAACCCATGCGCGTTCGAGCGCATTGTTCCAACGAATCGGCAGGAGTCTCAAATGAACAAGATGTTGGTTGCGATTTTTGATAACGAAGTGGCCGCAGACGCAGGACAGCAGGCCTTGCGCAAGTTGCACGCCGAAGGTGATATCACGCTCTACGCCACCGGCGTGATGGTCAAGAATTTACTTGGTGTGGTCAGCGTCAAGAAGTCCATGGATCAAGGCCCCATCGGCACTGCCACCGGGCTGGCCGTCGGCAGCCTGATCGGTCTGCTTGGCGGGCCGGTGGGCGTGGCGGTCGGGGCCATGGCCGGCGTCACGGTCGGTGCAGTGCGCGACTTTTGGGTCGCGGGGGTTGGCCTGGACTTCATCGATGAAGCCGAAAAGCACTTGCAACCCGGCAAGGTTGCGCTGGTGGCCGAAATCGAGGAAGAGTGGGTCATTCCGGTCGATGCAGCGCTGGAGGCTGTTGGCGGTCATGTTTTCCGGCGCACCCGCAGCGAAGTAGAGGAAGCGCAGTTCGACCATGACATCGCCGCCTTCAAGTCCGAGATCGATGAGCTTGAATCCGAAGCTTCGCATGCTGGTGACGCAGCAAAGACGAAACTGCAAGCCAAGCTGGCCAGTACAAAGATCAGCCTGGAAGGTGCGGTGCATCGCGCCAGGCAGCGGGTGGAGATGCTCAAGCAGGAAGCCGATGCCAAGGCCGAATCACTGCAGGTGCAACTGGCCCAGGCCAACGGTGAGGTCAAGATCCGTATCGAAGATCGGGTCAAGCGGGTGAAACACGCCTACCACGCCCGCGGCGCCAAGCTGTCGCAAGCCTGGAGCCTGACCAAGGAAGCATTGGCAGGCTGACGGCGCCCAGGTACCCACCAAATTGATTGGGCTGGATGTTGACGATGCACCTACCGGAGAGCGGTGCGTGGGATCAACCGTGTTGCATTCGGCGGAAGGTGCCGGCAAGAAACCGCCGGCTTTTCCGCCCTACGCGTTCGTCGGGCTCCAGATGTAGGGCGGAAAAGCGGCTTCATCGCGCCTTCCGCCGTATGCAACGTATTCGCAGAATCCACGCGGCAACCTGCCCACCAGATCGATTGGGCTGGAAGTTGACGATGCGTCCATCGGAGAGCAGTGCATGGGATCACACAGTGTTTCATGCGGCGGAAGGCGCTTCGTTTTAACGAATCCGTTGGCGCTTTGGTGCCTATGGATTCAGCATCCCCCCTTGCGGGGATTCCACCCTACTGGATGAAGGAAATCAGCATGAAACTAGTAATCCAATTAATTTTCGCAGTCGCGATCACCCTGACAGGAACGGGACAGGCCATGGCAATCGAAGAGGCGAGCTACAACGTGGCAGTCAAGGACGAAAAGTTCGAGGTACGTGATTATTCGGCTCATGTCCTTGCCGAAACTCTCGTCGACGGCGATCTTGAAAAGGCGGGGAGCAAGGCATTCGATCGCCTGTTTCGATACATCTCCGGCGATAACCAGTCACGCAACAAAGTCGCCATGACCGCGCCGGTTTCGCAGGAACGCGCGCGGGAGAAGATCAAGATGACCGCGCCAGTGAGTCAGCAGCGGAACCAGGGGAAGTGGGCCGTCAGCTTCATGATGCCTGCCGGATATACCCTGGAAACCTTGCCCGTGCCGTCCAACCCGGCGGTCACCTTGCGCCAGGTTCCTGCGCGTCGAATGGCCGTCGTGCGTTACTCCGGTCTCTGGAGCGAGGCGCGCTATCTTGAGCACAAGCTGGCGCTGGAGTCGTGGATACGCGCAAAAGGCCTCACCGCTGCCGGCGAACCGGTTTGGGCCCGCTACAACCCACCGTTCACCCCGTGGTTCATGCGTCGAAATGAAATCCTGATTGCAGTGGGGACTTGATTCTTCGGGCGGCAGCAAGGTAACCACGCAATCTCCTGAACTGATACGCCCTACACTGGTGGCCCCCGGCAAACAGGCGCATCATGGCAGCCTTGATTATCAGGACGTAGCACGATGTTCTCCAGAATCGACCCTCCCTTGCGACCGGAACGCGAGCGCCTGATCCAGTCGCTGTTCGAGGACTACATCGAGATGTACGCCTCGCGCGACGAGCGCTTGACCACGCGTTTCAGCACAAACTTCAGCGGCTACGCGGGCAGCAGCGACATTCTGGTCACCGACCGGGACGAGTGGATCCGCATCACCCGACTGGATTTCGCGCAAGTGCCCGAACGTATCCGCATCGAAATGTTGAATCTTTCGCTGCAGGATCTGGCCGACGACGTGGTCGCCATGACCGCCTTCTTTCACATCCACCTGCCCATTCCGGAGCACATTCTGGCGCGGGAAACCGCCCGCCTGGTACTGATCTTCCGGCTTGAGGGGGATGACTGGATGATCGCGCATAGCGGCATCTCGGTCCCGTTTGGCCTCGCCGGGGACGGTGAGATCTACCCGATGGCGAACCTGCGCGAGCGTAACCGCGAACTGGAGGCACTGGTTGAACAGCGCACCTGTGCGCTGGAGGACGCCAACAGAAAGCTGGAAGCCCTGAGCAATACCGACGGCCTGACCGGTATCGCCAACCGCCGCAGCTTCGACCAGGCACTCGCCCGGGAATGGGACCGTGGACAACGTGCTGGCACACTACTCGCGCTGATCATGCTCGACGTCGATCTGTTCAAGCACTTCAACGACCAATATGGACACCTCGCTGGAGACGCCTGCCTGCAAGCGATTGCACGCCTGCTGGCGCAGTCGGGGCGGCGGGCGGGAGAACTGGTGGCGCGCTACGGCGGCGAGGAGTTCGTGGTGTTGCTACCCGATACCGGCCTGGATGATGCGGGGAGCATCGCATATCGCATTCTGGAGGAGATCCGTGCGTTGGCACTGCCGCATACCGGCGTGCCTGCCGGCATCGTCACCGTCAGCCTTGGCGTGGCCAGCCTGACACCATCCCGAAACTACCAGCCTGAATATCTGGTGGAGCATGCCGACCGGGCGCTGTACCGTGCCAAGCAAGCGGGACGCAATCGTATGGACTCGGCAAGCGCTGCGCTGACGGACTGAAGCGAGCCCGTGCAGGGCGTGTAGGGCGGAAAAGCCGGCGGTTTCTTGCCGGCGCCTTCCGCCGCATGACCACCATCAATTCAACAACCCCGTTCCCCGGCAACCAATTCGGCAACTCCCTGCCCGGCCCAATCCTTCGCATAAACATCCCGCGCGACCCAGCGGTGAAACGAGGAATACGGCCAGTCCGCGACGCAATCGACCAAACCATGCTTCATCGGATTGATGTGAACGTAATCGACATGCGCCGCAAAGTCTTGCTCGTCGCGGATTGTGTGTTCCCAGAATCGTCGTTGCCAGATGCCGCGTTCACCTTTGGCGGCGCGCACCGGGGATAAGCGTTCGGTTTTTGGCTGGGTCTTGGCGAAGGCGATCTTGATGGCCTTCCAGCGCGCCGAGTAGTCGGTGTCATCGGGCGGCAAGGTCCAGATGGCATGCATGTGGTCGGGTAAAACAACCCAGGCATCGATGTAAAAGGGACGCGCTGCGCGCACTTTCCTGACCGCATCGCGGAGCGCATCGACCTGATCGACCAGCAGGGTGTTTCTGCGTTCGAGCAGGTTCAGCGTGAAGAAGTAGGTTGCACCTGGAACACGGTTGCGGCGGTAGTCGGGCATGGGCGGATTGTGCCGAGGTGTGGCAAGCGACGGAAGACGCCGGCGTCATCAATGCAACAAATGTAGGGCGGAAAAGCGGCTCTATCGCGCCTTCCGCCGTATGCAACGTAGCCGCCCAAACCACGAGGCAACCTGCCCACCAGATCGATTGGGCTGGAAATCGACGATGCGCCCACCGGAGAGCGGTGCGTGGGATCAACCGTGTTGCATGCGGCGGAAGGCGCCGGCATGAGACCGCCGGCTTTTCCAATGGGATGGACTCCTC
>JAIFKV010000195.1 GCA_020049415.1 Betaproteobacteria bacterium | reverse complement strand
CTTTCCACCCCATGCCTTCTCGCAGCCACGCAGCGAATCCTAACGCAGTTTTCGCCTCGCCATACATCAAAAATATGCAGGCAGACAGGAGCCCCCACCTTGTGCGAGGCTGCATGAAATGTGAGCTTCATGTTGAAACTATCGGCATTCCTGCCGATTCTCACAGCCAAATATTCGCAGCCGTGACAAAGTGCGGTCTTGATCTCCCAGAACAAAATGAAGCGCCCCGCTCTCCACTACCTGCCTTGGCGTCCGCCGCGTCCGGAATCCGGCCCGATCCGCCTTAACGCGCGCCGGCTTTACATTCTGCCGACTCGCGCCGGTCTGGTGTTCGCCCTGTTGCTGCTTGGCCTGTTGGTTGGGGCGATCAACTATGGGCTCAGCCTGGCTTATTTATTTACGTTCTGGTTTGCCGGATTGGGCGTTACCGGGATGTTGCATACGCAACGCAATTTGTCCGGCCTGGTGTTACGCGCGAAGACATCGGCACCGGTGTTCGCCGGTGAAAGCGCCAGCGTGCTGCTGGAAGTTGAGAACCCAAGCGCGTCGAAGCGATATCAAATCGGGATGACCTGTCCAAGTGGCGAAAGCGAATCCGGCGACGTCCCTGCTGGAGGCAAGGCCGACTTGGCTTTGATCGTGCCACAGACCCGGCGCGGTTGGCTGACGCTTGGCCGTTTCGCTATCTATTCGCGCCATCCATTAGGGTTGTTTCGCTGCTGGAGCGTATTGGAAATGACCGGTCCGGACTCGACACCTTTCGGCGTGCTGGTCTACCCAGCTCCGGCGCCTGAAGCACTGCCATTGCCGGCATCGGATAGTGCTGATCAGAACGATGAAGCCAGCCACACTGATGGAGACGACTTCACCGGTTTGCGCGTCTACCAGGCTGGCGACCCGCCCCGCCGAATCGCTTGGAAAGCCGCCGCCCGCAGTCAACATTTGCTGACCAAGCAATTTTGCGGACAACGCGGTTCCAAGCTGCGATTAGACTGGTCGCGCACGCCGGAAAAAGAAACAGAAGCTCGACTGTCTCGCTTGGCTCGTTGGGCGCTCGACGCGCATGCCGCCAACCTTGCTTTTGATCTAGTCATCCCCGGCCGCAATATCGGCATGGGCAGTGGCGAGACCCATCTTCGTCAATGTCTGGAAGCATTGGCGCGATTTGGCGAATCAGAATCGCATGCTAAAAATTAACCTCAATGCCCCGCTACTCTGGCTAATTCTGCCGCTATCGCTGGTTCTGGCGCCGCACGCGCTGGAGTTGCCGATCTGGATTACGCTGAGCTGGCTGATTTTTTCGCTCGCCAGCTTGCGTTCAGCGCAGTCAAAAAGAAGCTGGCCGAGTTGGCTGAAGATGATCATCGCTCTCGCCGGCGTTACTGGCGTTTTGCTGCAATATGGAACCATTATTGGCCCGAGCGGCGGGGTTGCTTTGCTGGTGTTTCTCTCCGGCGCAAAGTTGTTGGAAGCGCGCACCCCTCGCGACCGTCTTGGCTTGTTGTTTGTCGGCTGTTTTCTGCTGGTAGCGTACTTCCTGAATTCACAAAGCATGCCGATGGCGGCATATATGATCCTCGCCGCCATCGGGCTGGTGGCGGGAATGATCGGCAACCTGCAAGCCAAGCCCGATTTGCGCGCCAGCCTTGGTCTGGCATCTCGTTTGCTGTTGCAGGCATTGCCGTTGGCGCTGCTGTTGTTTTTGCTCTTCCCGCGCCTTCAAGGTCCGCTCTGGGGCTTGCCGCAACAAACCAGCGGGCAAACCGGCTTGTCCGACCGCATGAGCCCGGGCGATTTGAGCCAACTCACCTTATCGAATGAAATCGCCTTCCGCGTCGAATTCAGCGGCGCGACCGCCAATTCGCATCCCGACCCCAGCGCGCTTTACTGGCGAGGCCCGGTATTGTGGGATTTCGATGGGCGCACTTGGCAAACCCGTTATGCCGTTCCGCCTAACCCGGTTCAAGGCGAAGCGCGCGGGCAATCGGTGAGTTACAACGTCACCCTCGAACCACATCGGCAACGTTGGCTGTTTCTGCTCGGCTTGCCCCGCCAACTTCCGCCGCAAATACCGCAGCTGGAAAGCAGCCTCGGCCCGGATTTGCAATGGCTGACCAAAGCCCCGATCAACCAGCGTTTACGCTACTCAGTGGAAGCCGATCTTGACTATCGGCTTGATCCGAATGGTCTTGGTGATGCACGCCGCGCCCGCACGCTGGCATTGCCGGAAGGCAATCCGCTGGCGCGGGAACTGGCCGACAAGTGGCGCAAAGAGGCAAAGACTGAACGCGCAATCGTCGATCAGGCCTTGGCCCATTTTCGCCGCGAAGCATTCTTCTACACCCTCAATCCGCCATTTCTCGGCGAAAACAGCATCGACGACTTCCTCATCAAAAGCCGGCGTGGATTCTGCGAGCACTATGCCAGCGCCTTTGTTTTTCTGATGCGCGCCGCCGGCATTCCGGCGCGCGTAGTTACCGGCTACCAAGGTGGCGAACTCAACCCGCTCGGCGATTACTGGATCGTGCGCCAGCGCGATGCGCACGCCTGGGCGGAAGTCTGGTTGCCTGGCTTCGGCTGGACGCGCATCGACCCCACCGCCGCGGTCGCGCCCAACCGAGTCGAACTTGGTCTCAACGCCGCGCTGCCAGAGGGAGAGCGGCGGGAAGGATTGATGACATTGAATGCAGATTGGTTGATGCCCATGCGCTTGACCTGGGACTTGTTGAATAACCAATGGAATCAATGGGTGCTGGGTTATAACCAGGATCGACAACGCCAGTTTCTAGCCCGCTTGAACCCGTTTTTGGCGACATGGCAAGGCATGGCCTGGGGACTGGCGGCGGCGGGTGGAGTGATATTGCTATTGATGGCGGCGCTGGTAATACCCCGCCTGGCACGCGTTAAAACCGACGCGGCGAGTCGCCTTTATGGCCGTTTTTGCCAACGCTTGCAGCGCCTTGGTTTGGTTCGCGGTGTTTCGGAAGGCCCGACCGACTTTGCCGCGCGCGCCATAATGCAGCGTCCAGATCTGGCGGAACCGATACAACGGATCACCCAGCTTTATCTGGCGCTACGCTATGGGAATGCGGGTGGAGAAGCGGGTTTCAGGCGTGAAGCGACCCAGCTTGACGAACTCAAACACCGGGTTGGCGCATTCAGTCCGGCACGCAAGACAAAAATACGTGCGTGCTGACTGAAGCCACAATTCCGTACCCCATCATCGGGTTGCATCAATCCGGTATCCTCGCAGCGTTGCTTCTTCACATTTTCAGTCGATGACATACGCCCCTCATTTCCGCGCCCACGCCCAGAATCTGCTTGATTTCATCGATGCCAGCCCAAGCCCATGGCATGCCGTCGATACGCTCGTCAAACGTCTTGAAGCGGAGGGATTCTCCCGCCTGGACGAAACAGAGCGGTGGTCGCTGACGCCAAGCGGGCGCTACTTCGTGGTGCGCGAAGGGGCCTCGCTGATCGCATTTTCACTTGGCCAAGCCGCTCTGCCAGATGCGGGTTTGCGTCTGGTCGGCGCGCACACCGACTCACCGGGTCTGCGTCTGAAACCCAATGCGCCACATAACGCTGACGGACTCACACGCCTCGGGGTGGAGATCTACGGCGGCCCGATCCTCGCCACCTTCGCCGATCGCGATCTCAGTCTGGCCGGACGGGTCAGCCTGCGTCATGGCGGTTCGCATGATACCCAGCTATTGCGTTTCGAAAAGCCGCTGCTACGCCTGCCCAATCTGGCGATTCACATGAACCGGGAAGTCAACGAGCAAGGCCTCAAGTTGAACAAGCAAACCGAACTCCCGCTGCTGCTGGGCTTGTCGGCGGACAATCCAGTTAGCGACTTCCGGCGTCTGATCGCGCTGCGGCTCGGATGTACAGCGGATGACATCCTGGGTTGGGAATTCAATGTTTACGACACCCAGCCGGGCTGCTTCTGGGGCGCGGACGAAGCATTCATTGCCGACAGCCAACTCGACAATCTGGCCTCCTGCCACGCCGCGCTCAGCGCTTTGCTGTCCGTTAAAGCACCGGAAGCCAGCTGCCTCGCCGCTTTCTTCGATCATGAGGAAGTGGGTAGCACCAGCGCCGCTGGCGCGGGCGGTAGTTTTGTCGAGGACGTCATCCAGCGTCTCTGCGCCGCGCAGGGACTCGATATCGAAGACCAGCGTCGCGTCTTGGCACGCAGTTTCTTCGTCA
This sequence comes from Betaproteobacteria bacterium, assembly GCA_020049415.1. Taxonomy (GTDB): domain Bacteria; phylum Pseudomonadota; class Gammaproteobacteria; order Burkholderiales; family Thiobacillaceae; genus PFJX01. The sequence continues at coordinate 3,847 of JAIFKV010000195.1, read as the reverse complement.
GCGCCGACATGGCTCATGCCTGGAACCCCAACTTCCCCGCCGCCTACGAACCCAACCACCGGGTGATGGTGAATGACGGACCGGTGATCAAGGTCAATGCCAATCAGCGCTATACCACCGGTGTCGACAGTGCCGCCCGCTTCATCACCTGCTGCGAACGCGCCCAGGTGCCCTGGCAGCAATACGCACATCGCACCGATCTGGGTTGCGGTAGCACGATCGGCCCCATCATCGCCGCTCGTCTTGGCGTCATGAGCGTCGATGTCGGCTCGCCGATGTGGGCCATGCACAGCCTTCGCGAGAGCGCTGGCGTGCTCGACCAGCACCACATGACTCAGGCGTTGATTCAGGTCTTCAACAGTTGATTCAGCTGTCCAGAACCCGATTCGACGACGGCCCCATGCGATCAGAGAGCAAGCCCCAGTTCCTCACCCACGTTTCAAATATCCTGATTCCTTGATCATTGGCAGTGGCGCCGAAATATTCGATACAAAAGAACAAATCGTAGGATGTGGCCAAGCGCAGCAGGCCCATCCAGGAGCACGATCACAAAACTTCGCCCAGCCCGGGTTCTTCGCTGATCCACCTGACTGCGACAAAGCCCCCTTCTGATCTCCACCTCCACCCATCAGCACTGTCGGCATCCCCGCATCTTCCGAAAACACGCCTGGCGGGAAGTGGTGGTGGGTGATGGGCCCGCTGCGCTTGGTCCACTCTAAGATTTGCCGTGCCCCCAAGTTATTCCGGGATGGATCAAGCCCGGATACTTCAGCAGAATCGGAGTGTGAATAAGTGCAGTGCCCACACCTATCCACGCAAGAAAAGTATTGAAATTTATTTCTGCTACCTCACGACATAGCGAATCGCTGTTTTTTGCTTTTAAAGCCAATAAAAACATAGAGGTAGATCCCTTTTTAGTGATCAATATTTCTTAGTTCAAGTGGTTTAACTATTACTTTCGACATATTTACCCTGATTCAAATGGAGGCGATGATGCCTTCCCGGATAGCTCTGTTTCAGAGCAACCGACAGAATCAGGAGCGCACGAATCACTCGTGCCGTATAAAAATGACGCATGCAGAGATACTACCCATGCCACCAAACCCAAAATCCGGGGCATGGCAGCTTTTCGATTTCGATTTTCTGCTTCCCGTGTTGTGGATAGTGCTGGCCCTGGCTCTGACTTATTCGGTATGGGTCGAGTCGTATCGGGAAATCGAGCGTGGCTTCAATGTTCAGTCGGCAGCGCTGAGTGCGGGTTTGAATGACAAACTGCTTTCCAATGAGGCGGTGTTGGAAGGTTTTTCCAGTTTGTTGAGCGCGGGTGACGAGATCAATGAGGCCATGGCAACGCGCTATGTCCAACAGATGCAGGTTCATTATCCTCATATCTACATGCTGGAAATTGCCCGGATGATTTTCCATCATGAGATACCGGAACTAGAACGCTCAATGGTCCGCGTCGGGTATGCCGGCTTTAAGCTGCACTCGGTGAGGTGCGAGCAAGAATGCGACTGGAATGTTTCACTTAACCCACAATTCAACTACTACCCGCTTGTGTTCATCTACCCTGCTCTCCCGGGAACAGAACGCCTGTTGGGTCTGGACCTTAGTTCTTCGCCGTTTCTGAGCATTCCACTGGCCAGGTCTCTGAAGGAAGAGCGATATGTGGCCTCTGAGCCCTTTATCCTTACGGAAGGCGGCAAAGGCTATTTGATGCACCGCAAGGCAGGAAAGTCGGGGCAATTCATCGCTTTGTTGGCCGTCAATGTCGATCAACTGCGCGATGCCACCACATTAGGGATGGCGGCGGGCAACCCCGGACTCGGCTTTACCTTGTGGCACCGTGGCATCAATGGTGACGCGCCCCCCAGCTTGATAATGAATCGGGACCAGAATAATGAGATCGGATTGGAGAAGCGGTTTCTTCCTGTGCTTACGATGCGCAAGGAACTCGGTGGCACAGGCCAGCCTTTCACGCTTGAAGTACGCCATCAATTGCGTTTGACTGACTTCAATTTGTCAGTTCTTACCGCCTTGTCCATCTTCAATCTGGGCATTCTCGCCATTCTGATCAAATACGCTTTTTTCAGGCGCCAGGAAGCGGCTGACAAGCAAATTCAGATGCAACAATGGTCTTATCTGGCAAACCACGATTCCCTTACCGGACTGCCCAATCGACTTTTGTTGATGGACCGACTGGAGATGGCTCTGCGTAATGCGCAACGAAACAAGACGCTTTTTGCTGTGATCTTCATGGATATCAACCAATTCAAGCAGGCTAACGATGCCTATGGTCACCATGTAGGTGATTTGGTGCTCAAATTAGTGGCCGGCCGGATCAAAGCATCCTTGCGGGCAGTGGATAGTGTCGCCCGGATCAGCGGCGATGAGTTTGTCGTGGTGCTGGGTGAAGTAATGCACCGGACGCAAGCACAAGATGTGGGCAACAAGATTCTTGCAACCCTGCCACCTTTCATGGAACCCGAGTATCCCGAGTTAAGTATCAGCCTGAGCATGGGCATTGCGCTTTATCCGGAAGACGGGATGGATGCCGAGGCACTGATCAAGCTCGCGGATCAAAAGATGTACCACGATAAAGAACAACGGAAACTGAGAAGCGTCGTTATCACCCCGCTTCAATTCACTGCGGATGCTCTTTAGGCGCTTAGGGATGCAGAAATTGCCGATGTTCTGTTTTTGGTAGCGCTGGCGGGATGCAGTGCTAGGCGTGCCGAGTGCCGTGTGGATTGCTACACAAGCGAGGTACAACGACGCAATGCGCCCGTTAGTGCTGCCATAAAAGGGATATGGGCTGTTTCCGCATCCCTTACACCTCACGCCTTCATATTTTCCGAGCAGAATCGAAGACAGACTATTCCGACTCTCCAGTATTGGCGTTCCCAATCGGTGACGACCGCTTCCACCCATACGAAGTCCACGGACTTTTGCGCAAACTCGCTGCCAGTTTGCCACTTGAAACATTTCTCCCCGTTTGTCTTGCTATAAAAAAGAGAAGCCTGTTTAACCGACAGGCGCCCGGCCTTGCGAGATTTTCGATGATCCAAAAAACCCTGATTGTCAGCGCCCTCGGCGAGGAAAAGCTGTTGCTTCCTTCTTTGGTCAACGCCGCATTGACCGCCAATGACCGGGTCAAGTACCTGTTCACCCTGCTGCAAACCGCCCGTTCCCACGCCGACCGGCCCAATGCGCCGGTTTCCTCGCTCAGCGCCGAACGTCTGGCTGCCGGGGTGACCGATCCCAGCTTCGATACCGCTGTGGACGGGGCGCAGAAACTGCCCGACGGGCGCTACCAGATTCCGCGTGCCGATGCGGCATTACAGATGATTGTTGAAGATCTCGGTCAGATGCTGGCGCCTCTGGTTTTGGCGGATGGAAAAGAGCAAGGCAGCGAGTTTGCCTCCCGCCATCAGGCGCTGATCGACGATCCCCGTCTGGCAGAACTGCACGCCCCCGCTTCAGACACCCTGCGCGGCAGCAGTATCGAAGCGATGACCTCGGGCGAACGCAGTCGCGGCGATTCGCCGCATTTGCTGGTGATGGACATGCATAAGGCGCTGAACCGGCTGCAGGTCGAAGTCGCCGGCGAGACCATCAATGGCGCCAGCGCCTATGACATCCGCGCCAGCGACCGTCCACTGATCGCCGCCTTTATGGACGGCGTCGCGGCGACTCGGCCGCTGAAATTCGAGCATCCCGGGCTCGCCACCACGGCCACCCGGGTTGGCCGCAAACTGGTGTTGCAGAACGACATCGGCACCACCGACGCGCATGTGCTGGTGGTTCACGTCATCGGCCGCGAGGTCAGCGTCACTTATACCGATGT
>JAIFKV010000175.1 GCA_020049415.1 Betaproteobacteria bacterium | reverse complement strand
GCATCCAGGCGGCGGCGGATGATGGCCTGGCGCGAGCCGGCATCGGCCACCGGCGCCAGTTCGACCAGCAGATACAGCCAGTCGGCGTCGCTGGTCAGGCCGATCAGGCCGGCGTTGGCCGGCAACGTCTGCCGCCACAGCGGACGCAGCGGGTCGGGATTGATCTGGCTCGGCTCGAAGCGCTCCGGGCGCGGCGTGTAAGGCTGCGGCAACGGGCCGCCGCGACACAGCGCGATATCGGCATCGCCGGCGACCCAGACCCGGTTGTCGGCATCGACCCAGACGCGCTTCGGTGCAAAGGCCAGATCGCACAGCGCCTGCCAGCGTTTGCGCAGATGCACCAGGGTCAGGCCGTTGCGCGCCGCGCCGCTCCAGGCCAGCGCGGCGAGGCCTTCGCCGCCGAGATGCAGGTCGCGGAAAGTGGTCGCTGCCGGCGCATCGACCGGATCGAGCGCCAATGCTGCCATGCTGGGTGCGCTGTCACTAACCAGTTCAGCCAGCACCGGTTGCCAATCCGCTGGCCTGGCCGGCCATTTCAGGGTGAATTCGAACTGTCGCCGATCATCCGACAGGCGGCCATATTGGCCATGCCCATCCAGCACCAGCGGGCCGCTGGCTTGCAGCGCCGCGCGCGCGGCGGCGGCAGGCAATGTCGGCAGGCGTGGCGTATCGCGCCGGGCCAGCGTGAACGCACCCAGCGCCGCGTCCCAGCCGCAGTCGGCGGAACGCTCGCCGAAGTCATCGGCGGAGTTCAGCAGCAGGAAGCGGGAGCCGTTGCTGTCCATGATTCGATTTCCCTCAACACTGGACCGAAATCCGCACCCGCCCGGTGCCGAGATAACCGTAGGATGGGCCAAGCGCAGCGGGCCCATCACGCTCGGTGCATTGATGGGCCCGCTGCGCTTGGCCCATCCTACGATTTGTTCTTTCGGTATCGAATATTTCGGTGCCACTGCCAGTGAGCAAGGAATCAGGATATTTGAACTTGTATGTGGTTGAAATATATCCGTTTTATTTTCAACCGAGGTCTCCAGGATAAAACGCAGGCCTGATTTTTCTCTGCTGCCGTCGAAGTAATCGTCCTGTTCGACGATCTGCCGCGCAGGATGATGCGGCCTTTGGTGAAGGTGACTACTTCACGATCATGTAGCCGCTTGTCGTTGTAGACCGTTACCCGCTTACCCGCTTCTGACTGTATCATCGCGCCCCGCGTTGTTTCTGTGTCTAGGCTCGCATGAAACGTATTTACGCGGGCGGGCAAATTCAAGCCTGTTTCGTGCCGGCCGATTAAGTAAGTGTCATCGTAAATCAATGATTAATCAGGGGTTTTTAGTTTTGGTTAACCCGCAGATAGTACTAGCATTATTGACTCATAACCGACAGGTCGGCGGTACGTATCTGCCCGCCACCACATCTCCCTTTTTTATTTCAGCATGACGCGCAAAGTTTTCATCCGCACCTTCGGTTGCCAGATGAACGAATACGACTCGGACAAGATGGCCGATGTGCTGGCCTCGGTCGGTGCTGAAGGTGAAGTCTATGAACAGACCGACAAGCCGGATGACGCCGACGTCATTCTGTTCAACACCTGTTCGGTGCGCGAAAAAGCGCAAGAAAAGGTCTTTACCGACTTGGGCATGGTGCGTCACCTGAAGCTGAAAAATCCGAATCTGATCATCGGCGTCGGCGGTTGCGTCGCCAGCCAGGAAGGTGCGGCTATCGTTCAGCGTGCGCCTTATGTCGATATCGTGTTCGGGCCGCAGACTTTGCACCGTTTGCCGCAGATGATGGAAAAGCGACGCGCTTCCGGACGTCCGCAGGTGGATATCTCCTTTCCCGAGATCGAAAAGTTCGATCATCTGCCGCCGGCGCGGGTTGATGGCGCAACCGCTTTTGTCTCGATTATGGAAGGCTGCAGCAAGTACTGCACTTTCTGTGTCGTACCCTATACCCGTGGCGAAGAAGTTTCGCGGCCATTGGATGATGTGCTGGCGGAAGTCGCTGGACTGGCGGCGCAGGGCGTCAAGGAGGTGTCGCTGCTTGGCCAGAATGTGAACGCGTATCGCGGCGCGATGGCGGATGGCGAAATTGCCGATTTTGCGTTGTTGCTGGAGCTGGTCGCGGAAATTCCGGGCATCGAGCGCTTGCGCTACACCACCTCGCATCCACGCGAATTCACTCAGCGACTGATCGACGTGCATGCGCGTTTGCCGAAGCTGGTTTCGCATTTGCATCTGCCGGTGCAATCGGGTTCAGACCGGGTGCTGGCGGCGATGAAGCGCGGCTATTCGGCGCTGGAATACAAATCCATCGTGCGCAAATTGAAGGCCGCGCGACCGGATATCTGTCTGGCCAGCGACTTTATCGTTGGTTTTCCGGGTGAGACCGAAGAAGATTTCGAGGCGACGATGAAATTGATCGACGACGTCGGTTTTGATTACTCGTTCAGTTTTGTCTACAGCGCGCGTCCCGGTACTCCGGCCGCCAGCATGGCCGACGATACGCCGCAAGAGGTCAAGTTGAAGCGGCTGTACCGTCTGCAGGCCCGCCTCAATGAACTCGGCGCGGCGATCAGCGCCGGCATGGTCGGCAGCGTGCAGAATGTGCTGGTCGAAGGGCCGTCGAAGAAGGACCCGAATGAACTTGCCGGCCGCACCGACAACAACCGTATCGTCAACTTTGCCGTGCCGCCGCAGCGGTTCCAGCAGATGATCGGCCAGCTCGTCGAAATCCGTATCACCCAGGCGATGCCACACAGTTTGCGCGGCGAAGTCGTGATTTCCAGCGCTTGATGGAACTGGTCTCGTTCATCCCCGTCGACAATGTCCGGCTGGCCAATCTGTGCGGTGTGCTGGATGAAAATCTGCGCCAGATCGAAACCGCGTTGAACGTCGGCATCGCCCGTCGCGGCGAGGTGTTTCAGGTCGATGGCGATAACGCCGGGCAAGCGGTGAGGTTGCTGAAGGATTTTTACCAGCGTTCCCGCCGGCCTCTGGAGATCGAAGAAATCCAGCTCGCCCTGGTTGAGTCGGTGCATCAGCCTGAACTGGCCAATGCCGAGAGCGAGATGCCGGTGTTGATGACCAAGCGGGCGGGGCTGCATGGCCGCACCGAGCGGCAGAATCAATACATCCGCCAGATGCGTGAGTTCGATATCACCTTCGGCATCGGTCCCGCCGGTACCGGCAAGACGTTTCTCGCGGTGGCCGGCGCGGTGGACGCGTTGGAGCGCGATCTGGTGAAGCGTATTGTGCTGGTGCGGCCGGCGGTGGAGGCGGGCGAGCGGCTCGGTTTCCTGCCCGGCGATCTGGTGCAGAAGGTCGACCCGTATTTGCGCCCGCTGTACGACGCACTGTATGACCTGATGGGTTTTGACAAGGCGACGCGCGCCTTCGAGCGGCAAATCATCGAGATTGCGCCGCTGGCCTTCATGCGCGGCCGCACCCTCAACCATGCCTTCATCATCCTGGACGAGGCGCAGAACACCACGCCGGAACAAATGAAGATGTTTCTCACCCGGATCGGCTTTGGTTCGCGTGCCGTGGTGACCGGCGATGTGACCCAGATTGATCTGGCGCGCGGGCAGAAGTGCGGCCTGATCGAGGCGCGCGAAGTGCTCAAGGAAGTGCGCGGTATCGCCTTCACCGAGTTCCGGAATGACGATGTGGTGCGCCACCCGCTGGTCGCGCGCATCGTCGATGCTTATGATGCGTTCAATGGCCGATCCCAAACTTGATCTTAACCTTCAGTTCGCGGTGAAAAAATCGCGGCGGCCGCGGCGTTCCGATTTCCGCCGCTGGGCCAAAGCGGTGTTGCTGGGCGATGCTGAGGTGGGCTTGCGGGTGGTGGATGAAGAGGAGGGCAGAACGCTCAACCGCGACTATCGCGGCAAGGATTACGCCACCAATGTGCTCACCTTTGTCTATGGCTCCGCCACGATTGGCGCGCCGCTCAGCGGTGATATCGTGATCTGCGCCCCGGTGGTGGCGCGCGAGGCGGAGGCGCAAGGCATCACGCTGAAAGCGCACTATGCGCATCTCACTTTGCATGGCATGTTGCATTTGCAAGGCTATGATCATGAGACAGACGCCGAGGCGGTAACAATGGAAGCAATAGAAAGTTTTATCATGCGGCGACTGGGGTATTCCGATCCCTACGCCGCAAATTCGTAAACCCATGGACGACAGCAACTTACCCCGACCCAGTTTCCTGGAACGTTTGACCTCCTGGCTTTCACGTGAGCCAGATAATCGCGAGGAGTTGCTCGAACTCCTCCACGCCGCCTACGAAAACAATCTGCTTGATGCCGACGCACTTTCGATGATCGAAGGCGTCATGCAGGTTTCCGAAATGCAGGTGCGCGAAATCATGATCCCGCGCGCGCAGATGGATGTGGTCGATATCAACGACCCGCGCGAAGAAATCCTGCCTTATGTCATTGAAACCGCGCATTCACGCTTCCCCGCAGTCGATGGCGAGCGTGACCATGTGGTGGGTATCTTGTTGGCCAAAGATCTGTTGCGCCTGTTCAACGAGGAAGACTTCAATCTGCGTGACCAGTTGCGTCCGGCGGTCTTCATTCCGGAATCGAAGCGACTGAACGTGTTGTTGAAGGAGTTCCGCGCCTCGCGCAACCATATCGCCATCGTGGTTGACGAATACGGTGGCGTTGCCGGACTGGTCACCATCGAGGACGTACTTGAACAGATCGTCGGCGATATCGAAGATGAATACGACTACGACGAGGCTGAGGACAACATCATTTCGGAAGATCCCGGTGATGCCGACGCAGCCGAGACCGTTGTCGCTTGGCGGGTCAAGGCGCAAACCGAAATCGGCGATTTGAATCAGGTCTTGGGCGTGCATCTGCCGGATGACGAGTTCGATACGGTTGGCGGCTTCGTCACCCATGCTTTCGGGCGGGTGCCCAAGCGCGGCGAGTCGATTGAAATCGCCGCTTTCCGTTTCCATGTCTTGCGCGCCGACAGTCGACGCCTGCATACCTTGCGAGTGGAACGGCTGCCGCACAATGGATTTCTGTAGCGCTGCGACGTCAGCTTGAATTCTTCGCTTACGGACGCATTTGCCCGAAGATTTCTCTTTCAAGGATGGACCCATGACCGCCTGGACCGCATTTCTTTCTAGCCAGGGCGCAATGCTCAATGAGGGTGTCGTTGCCAGTTTCGGCGACCCCGCCGCAGAGTTGGCCGCCGCCGCATCGCAAACCGTGCTGGCGGATGTCGCTCATTTTGGTTTGATCGGTCTGTCGGGGGAAGACGCGCAAACCTTTTTGCATGGCCAGATCACCAATGATCTGCGCGGCCTGAATGAAAAAGCGGCGGTGTTTGCCGGTTATTTGTCCGCTAAAGGTCGCATGTTGGCCAATTTTCTGGTGATGAAACGCGCTGACGACATTCTCGTCATGTTGCCGGCGGCACTGCGCGAGCCGATCCAGAAACGCCTGTCGATGTTCATCCTGCGCAGCAAGGTCAAACCGCGGGATGCCGGCGCGGAATGGGTGCGGCTGGGGGTCAGCGGTCCGGATGCCAGCGCCGCGCTGGCCGCCGCCGTCGGCTACGACTTGCCGGAGGGCATGCTGAGCATGGCGCATGGCCAACATAGTTTCGTCCTGCGTCTGGGCGAGCAGCGTTTTGATGTCTTCGTGCAAAACGATGCCGCCGAGGCGGTATGGCAAAAACTCGCGACCCGCTGCAAACCGGTAGGCGTGCCTGCCTGGGATTGGCTGATGGTGCAAGCCGGTGTGCCGGTGGTGCTGCCGCAAACGCAAGATCATTTCGTGCCCCAGATGGCAAATATGGAAATTCTGGGTGGCGTCAGCTTCAATAAAGGCTGCTATCCCGGCCAGGAAATTGTCGCCCGCAGCCAGTATCTCGGCAAAGTGAAGCGGCGTCTGTTCCTGGCGCACGTCGAGGCTGAGGCGCTGCCCGGCGATGAGTTGTTCAGCGCCGAACTGTCGGATCAGGCCGCCGGCCATGTCGCCAATGCCGCGCCCGCGCCCGGCGGCGGCTTCGATGTGCTGGCCGTGGTACACAGTAGTTGCGTCGATGCGAACGACGTGCATTTGAAAAGCCGCGCTGGCGCCAAGCTGGCGTTCAGTCCCTTGCCGTATCCAGCGGCCTGATTTGCAGCGTTGTTTCGTCTGCCCAGCGCCGTCGGGCTTGGGTCGTCGATGGCGAGAAGGGCATGTGTCGCCGATGATTCCAAAGTGCCGGTGATCAATGTTGCTGGCGACTTCTCGAAATGGCAACAAATCGCACCAACCCGCAGGACCGATGTTACTTCTGCAATGCATGCCCACACTCACCACTCGATCGAGGCCTTCATGAAGCAGCAACCCGCGCGCCATGCCCGCGTTGCTCTTTAGACGAAAATCCAATCCATTGCCCCGCAGGAATGACAAATGCCTCCATCTATAGCGACCTCCGCAAAACCCATGCTGTTCGTCCGCACTCCCCAACTGACTCAGATGCGCGATCCGCTGACTGCGTCTTGGAATCAAGACATCGCAGCACGTGAAGCTGAAGATGGAAGTGCCGGCAAGCTCGATATGGCCGCGTTGATTGACTTCAGTCAGATGAATGAAACCTTCGCAAATTACCTGGAAGTTGTCGGCCTGCCCGTTGCCATCATCGACCCGAAAGGCAAGGTGCTTGCCTCATCGAAGTGGCAACGTCTATGTATGGAATTCCACCGGGTAAACGCAACAACACTCGCTCGCTGCATCGAAAGTGACGTTTCCCTCTCCAGGCAGATGGAAGAAGGCAAGGGGTATGCGATCTATCGATGCCGCAACGGACTGACCGACTGTGCGGCGCCTATCCGGGTCGAGGGGCAGCACATCGCCAACCTGTTCATCGGCCAGTTCTTGCTGAAACCTCCGGATTTGGAAGAATTCGAGCGCCAGTGCGCCGATTTCGGTTTCGAACATGATGTTTATCTTGAGGCCCTGGCTGAGGTGCCAATCATTGATGAAGACATGGTCCCGGCCATCATGCGGTTGCTTGTCGGTCTTGCGAATCAGGTCGCCCAACAAAGTCTTGCCGCACACCGCCTCAGGATTGCAAACGAGAGCCTCAGCGAGCGAAACATTGCGCTATCTGTTGCCAAGGAAGCGGCCGAGGCAGCCAATGTGGCAAAGTCAGCCTTCTTGGCAAACATCAGCCACGAGATGCGCACGCCATTGAACCATGTCACCGGACTGGCGGCATTGATTCGTCGCGAACCGCTGACCCCCAAGCAAGCCGATAGAATGGACAAGTTGGAAGCCGCCTCTCGTAATCTGACGGGCATCATCGAGACGATCCTCGAATTGACAAGAATCGAGGCTGGGAAACTCGATATTCCCGAAGAGCCCTTCAGCATTCAAGAACTCCTGAACGAGGTGGTGGCTGCTGTGCGTGAACAGGCAGAGGCAAAGTATTTGCAGGTGATTGCGGAGGCTACTCCAGAGCTTCACGATCTAATGGGCGGCAAGCGTCACCTCAAACAGGCGCTCCTCAACTATGTCAGCAATGCCATTCGATTTACCGAAATTGGTTGCATCGTCATCCGGTCCAGGTTGATCGAGGAAGATGATTCGTATGCGTTGGTCCGTTTCGAGGTCGAAGACACCGGCATCGGTATTGCTCCTGAGGATCAATCACGCTTGTTCTCGATCTTCGAGCAGGTCGATAACTCTTCTACGCGAAAATATGGCGGATTAGGAATGGGACTGGCCATGACGAGGAAAATCGCTCAGATCATGGGGGGAGATTCCGGCTGCGACAGCAGGCCCGGCGTAGGAAGCACCTTTTGGTTTGAAGCCAGGCTAATGAAGGTCTAGGAACCTGTCGGACTTTGGAATCGTCGGCTGAAAATCGACCGCGCCGGCCCCTTTTTTGCCGGTTTCTTGCACCATGGAACAACCATGCGGCTGCGAATCCGGCAAAAAACGGCCTCGGCGGGGTCGATTTTCGCTATCGACGACCAAAGTCCGACAGCCTCCTAGACCTTCATTAGCCTGGCTTCAAACCAAAAGGTGCTTCCTACGCCGGGCCTGCTGTCGCAGCCGGAATCTCCCCC
>JAIFKV010000082.1:1570-26245 GCA_020049415.1 Betaproteobacteria bacterium | reverse complement strand
ACCTGGGAGCGTCTGGGGCGTCTGGGAGCCGGCCATCATTTCGATTTCGCGGCGGTGCTGGTCTATGTCCTCAAGTGGGACATTATCCGGCGCTGGTCCAGTTACAACGGCGAGCTGGCGCTGCGCCGGTTCATGGAATTGTCCGATGCGGGGCTGGAAGGACGCGAGGCGCTGTTTACCGCGTAGGCTGCGCCGCGCGCACCCTGAAGCGGCCATCGGTGGGCGCAGCGAACCGCATCAAATATAACGACAGGAATTAAAGGAGTAACAAGATGGTTGCAACGGAAGACCTGGTGCAAGCCACGGCCAGGGTGATCTCGGTGCAGGAGGATCTGGTGGCCATCGAAACCCTGACCGGGCCGGAAGGGCGCCGCCCCCTGATGAAGAACGAGGTCATCCACGTCTGCCCCCGGCCCGGCCCGGGCGAGCGCCAGGAACGGCTGAAAGGCGAGGTGCTGCGCATCCGCGGCGACACCGCGGTGGCTCAAGTGTTCGAGAGCACTCAGGGCGTCGGCGTCGGCGATCTGGTGGAGCAGACCGGCGAGATGTTGTCGGTGGAACTGGGCCCGGGCCTGCTCGGCCAGGTGTTCGACGGCCTGCAGAATCCCCTGGAAAAACTGGCCGCCGAGCACGGCTTCTTCCTGCCCCGGGGAGTAGAGATGGCCCGCCTGGACCGGCGCCAGAAATGGTCCTTCGTCCCCGCTGTGACCAGTGGCGCGCGGCTGCGGGCCGGCGCCAGCCTGGGCAGCGTCCAGGAAGGCCGCTTCAGCCACCATATCCTGGTTCCCTTCGACCTGCCGGGAGAGGTAGAGGTCACCTGGATTCAGGCCGGCAACGTCACCCTGGACGTGCCCGTGGCCCGGCTGCGGGATGCCCGGGGTCGGGAACGGGAGGTCAGCCTGATGCAGCGCTGGCCGGTGCGCCGTCCCTTGCCCGAGCAGATGCTGCGCCGCGGCCTGGGCGAGCGGCTCTACCCCCGCGAGCCCCTGATCACCCAGCAGCGCCTGATCGACACCTTCTTTCCCATCGCTCGCGGCGGCACCGCCTGCATCCCCGGCCCCTTCGGCGCCGGCAAGACCGTGCTCCAGGGCCTGATCGCCCGTCATTCGGCGGTGGACATGGTGGTGGTGGTGGCCTGCGGCGAACGAGCCGGCGAGGTGGTGGAGACCATCGCCGAGTTCCCGCAATTGCGCGACCCCCGCACCGGCGGCCCGCTGATGGACCGCACCGTGATCATCTGCAACACCTCGTCCATGCCGGTGGCGGCCCGCGAAGCCTCTATCTACACCGGCATCACCATCGCCGAGTACTACCGGCAAATGGGCTACCAGGTGCTGCTGCTGGCCGATTCCACCTCCCGCTGGGCGCAGGCCATGCGCGAGACCTCCGGCCGGATGGAGGAGATCCCCGGCGAGGAGGCCTTCCCGGCCTACCTGGATTCTTCCATCCGCGCCGTCTACGAACGCGCCGGGGTGATGCGCAACACCGACGGCCAAGTCGGCAGCCTCACCCTCATCGGCACCGTCTCCCCCGCTGGCGGCAACTTCGAAGAACCCGTCACCCAGTCCACCCTGGGCACCGTAAAGACCTTCCTGGGCTTGTCAGCCGAGCGCGCCTACAAACGTTTCTACCCGGCCGTGGATCCGCTGCTGTCCTGGTCGCGCTACAGCGAGCAACTGGCCGACTGGTACGACGGCCAGGTGGCGCCAGGCTGGACCGCCCGAGTGCGGGAGATGATCGAACTGCTAAGACGCGGCGACGGCATCCTGCAAATGATGCAGGTGACTGGCGAGGAGGGCATCAGCCTGGAGGACTTTGTCACCTACCAGAAGGCCGTGTTCCTGGATGCGGTCTACCTGCAGCAGGACGCCTTCGACCCGGTGGATTGCGCCACCCCTCTGGAGCGCCAGCGCACCGTCTTCGATCTGGCCCACCGACTGGTGACCCAAGCCTGGACGTTCAAGGACAAGGAGGCGGCCCGCAGCCACTTCATCCGCCTCACCGGCCTGTTCAAGAACCTCAACTACGCCACGGAGGAGAGCCCCGACCATGCGGAATATCTCCGCCAGATCGAGGCCCCGCCGGGCCATTGATGGCATTGAATCAGCCAAGCGAGCACCGGGCATCAACGGGGGCAAAGCTTAACAACCGTAACCCGCGACGCCAGCATGGGGCGTGTTTTCCCCTGTTCGCCCACAAAATGCGGTTGCTCTTGGTAATTTAACCCTTGAACCTGAAAAACACTGTTGACCGGACTATAGGCGCGAATTTATTCACATAATCAACCGCTTGCGTGCGAATAAATTCGCACCTACACAGGTAGCGCAACCGATTGATATTTCACAACACTCAATCCCGACCGAGGATTCCAGGATTAACCCTTGCAAACACCCGAGCACCCAAGCGCCTAAGCAGCCACGGTTTGCCCGGTCAGTCGCTCAATCTCGCTTAACAACTCCTCTTCCTGATACGGTTTTCCCATGTAGCCGTCGACGCCGGTATCGAGCGCGTGGCTGCGGTGTTTGTCGGCGGTGCGCGAGGTAATCATGATGATCGGCAGGGTGCGCGTGCCAGCATTGGCGCGGACGTGGCGAACGACTTCAAAACCGTCCATGCGCGGCATTTCGATATCCAGCAACATCAACGCCGGCATTTCGTCTTCCAGCATTTCCAGCGCCTCGACGCCATCGCGCGCAGTGGTGACGCGATAGCCTTCGCGTTGCAGGAAGCGCGTAGTGATCTTGCGCACCGTCAACGAGTCGTCCACCACCATGATCAGCGGCGCCAGATCAGTGATCGCCGGTTCCGCTTCAACCCGCACTTCCGGCGCCCGTTCGGCCAACTGGAACGGGTTGATGATCAACGCGACACGACCATCGCCGAGCACGGTGGCGCCGCTGATGCCGGCGATACGCGCGAGCTGCGGACCGATATTCTTCACCACCGCTTCGTAGTTGCCTTCCAGCGCGTCGACGCGAACCGCCAGGCGTTGCTCGCCGGCGCGCAACAACAGCACGGTGCGATAACGGCTTTCTTCCGCCTGCGACTTGCGGCTCACCAGATCGGCCAGAGTCCGCAGCGGGAAACGTTCACCATTCAGATCAATGAATCCGGCGTCGTGCAGCGCTTGCACCTGTTCGAGCTTGAATTCACGCACCAGCGTCACCAACGAGGCTGGCAATGCCCAGGTCTGTCCGCCGGCGCGGGCAAGCACCACCTGCGTCAGCGCCAGCGTCAGCGGCAGACGGATGGTGAATTGAGTGCCTTTGCCCGCCTCGGTGTCCAGCCTGACGCGGCCGCCAATACCGGCGATTTCACTCTTCACCACATCGAGACCGACGCCACGACCGGAGACTTCGGTGACCACTTTGGCGGTCGAGAAACCGGATCGGAACAACATCTGTTCCAGGTCATCCCGGCTTACCGCCTGGTCTGGCTTCAGCCAGCCGCGCGCCTCGGCCTGGGCGCGCACGGCGGAAAGGTTGATGCCGGCGCCATCGTCGGCCAGGGCAATCACGATTTCGTTGCCTTCCTGGCGCGCCGACAGACGCAGCTCGCCATACTCCGCCTTGCCGGACTCGACGCGCGCTTCCGGTGTTTCGATGCCATGCCCGACGGCATTGCGCACCAGGTGTTCCAGTGGCGCGGCAATCTTGTCGAGCACGGCGCGATCCATTTCGGTCTGGCCGCCATCCAGTTCCAGCTGCGCTTTGCGGCCGGTCTCTTTTGCGGTTTGCCGCACCACCCGATACAACCGCTCGGCCAGGGTATTCAGCGGCACCATGCGAATATGCATGAGCTCCTGCTGCAAATTCCGCGTCATCCGCGCTTGCAGCAGCAGGGCGTTGTCGGTTTCGTTGAGGCCGGAAAGCAGGTTGTCCTGGGCGGTGGAAACGTCGTTGACGCTTTCCGCCATGAGTCGAGTCAATTCCTGCAGCCGAGTGAATCGGTCGAATTCAAGCGGGTCGAATTGACCTTCATCGACATGCGACAGGCGCGAGTGCATTTGCGATTCGGCCTGAATTTCGAGTTCGCGCAACTGTGAGCGCAGGCGATCGACGTTGTCCGCCAGTTCTTGCGCGGTCAACTTGTAGGACGACAGCACGTTCTCGATGCGGGCGCGGGCAATGGCGACTTCGCCGGCTTCGTTGAGCAGCGTGTCCATGATGTCGGACTTCAAACGTAACGAATGCCGTGTGCGCATTTCTTCCTGCATGCGTGCCTGCGGAATCACCTGTAGTTCTTCGGCCAGGGCCGTAGCCTGCATCGACTCGGCGTGACCTTCGCCTGCTTCGCCCGTAGTGGCGGCTGCAGAAATTTCCGCAGCAGGCGGGGTTTCGCCGGTTTTGAGCTGTTCAATGATGTCGGTGAAATGGTCGTAAGCCGATTCCAGACTGTCAAGATAAGCCGGCGTCACCGCCCTTTCGCCGCTTTCGATAACCTGGGTTTCAAGCCTGTGCACTGCTTCGCCCAGCCGCATTGCCCCCGCCATCCGGGCGGAACCCTTCATGGTATGCAACGACCGTTTCAGCGCATCGCGCGCGCCGATATCGTCCGGCGCGCTGCGCCAGTACCTGAGTTCGCCACCGATACGCGGCAACAACTCAGCCGCTTCTTCGAGAAATATCGGCAGTAATTGATCGTCGATTTCGTCATTCACGACAACGACAGGCGCGGCCTGAGCAACAGATTCCTGCTCGGCGGCGGCGGTCAAGGCCGCAGTCAACTCCACATCCAGGTTGGCTTCCGCCAGCGCTTCGGGTTCAGGTTCGGGTTCGAGTTCAACCTCTGCTTCAGCTTCAACCTCTACCTCGGCTTCAACCTCTACTTCAGCTTCAACCTCTACTTCAGCTTCAACCTCTGCTTCGGCCTCAACTTCTGCTTCGGCCTCGGGTTCAATGTCCGTCTCTGCAACCACCTCGGGTTTCACTGTCGGCTGCGTCAGCGCGAGCGCTTCGGCGACTTCCGGCATGGCGGCGGGGAAGCGTTTTGCCAAAATTCCTTGCACGGCCTCCCGCAAAAAGCTGATCGCCAACTGCACGTAATCGACTACCGACTCGCTCAGCGGCACGCTCTTGTCGAGCCATTGTCCAGCCCAGATTTCCACCCAATGCGCGGCTTCGGCCAGCGGCATGAAGCCGGTGGTGCGCGAAATCCCGGCCAAGGTGTGGGCGGCGCGGATGAAGGCTTCCCAGGCCGATAAACGCTGACCGCTGGCCATTTCGGCCAAGGCGGCATCCAACTCGGCCAACCGCCGCACCGCTTCATCACTGAAGATGGCGAACAACTCGGCCGGCAACAGATGGCCGCCGATATTGGCTTCGCTGTCGTCGGTTTTTTTGCCGACAGACTCCGGCGCGGGGGTCGTCGGCGAGGTCACGATGTCGGCGCTGTTGACTTGCGCTTCGCCGACGTCCTGGCCCGGGAGGACGTCGGCTTCAGCTTTTGGGGGCGGTTGCTCCGGCGCTTTGGCGGGGCTTACCGGTGTCTCGCTGCGTAATTTACGCGCGCCGTTGATCAGCGGGCCGGATACCACCCGGACATGCCCCTGCTCTTCCAGGCTGGTAACCCAGACCAGGAAGGCATTGCCGGCGCTTTCGAGAAAACCGAGCATTTCCGAGGTGGGCGCTTTTTCATCACGCAGCCAAAGATTCAGCGTCTGTTCGATTTCCCATGCTGGCTCGGCCAGTTCGGTCAAACCGACCATGCGACCACTACCCTTGAGGGTATGAAAACTGCGCCGAATCGAGGTGAAGGCCTCATTGTCATAAGCGCTGACGTTGAGGCGCGCAACTTGCGCCGCAATATTGCCGAGCACTTCATGCGCTTCCTCAATGAAGGTGCTCAGCATTTCCTGGTCGACATCTTCATCCGAAGCCGCCGCCAGACGAACCGATTCGGCGCTGGGCGCGGGCGCTTCCACCGTTTGCTGCGCTGCGCCAATACTCTGTACCGCGCGCAATACCAGTTGCGTGGTATCGCCGCCCAGGGTGGACGCATCCAGCGCTTTGATCGCCGCATCGGCCTGGCCGCGCAAGGTTGCATCACCGACCAGATCGGCATCGCGGGCGAGTTGCCCTAGTTGCGACTTCAACGCCGCGCGCGATTCCGCATTGCCGCCATCGGCACCCCAGGCACGCACCGTTTCCTTGATGCTTTCGGTATCCGCGATGATTTGTTCTTCAACCGAAATTTCCGGCTTCACCACGACTTCGGCCTGCTCCAGCAAGCGCGACAAGGTCTTGCTATCTTCGCGGCCATGCCGCATCGCATCCAGATAAATACCCAGCGTGGACAGCGCTTCCGCTACCCAATTGAGGTTTTCCGGCGCGATCAGCACATCGGCTTCGCTGAAGTGCTCGATGCGCGAGATCGACTCGCGCACCAGTTTGGCGGCGACATCGAGTTGCAGGATATTCAGCGCGCCGAGTATCTGTTTCATCAGATTCGGCACCATCGGCAAGCCGGCACGATCCTTGACGTCGCGGAAGAAGCGGTCGAGGATTTCTTCGACCCGGTTGAGATTGGCCTGAATTTCCTGGGTGACTTGCGCCAGCACCAGTTTTTCCTGCGCCGCGCGCGACATCTCGTCCAGCATCGGCACATCGGGAATCGTCGACAGATCGAAGTCTGGATCGATCGCGGCTTGCAGGCGCATGGCCTGAGTGCTTGCCTGATTGTGAAACTCGTCGCCCAGCGCGGCAAAGTGCTCGCTGGCGTTCTGCGCCAGCAGAAGCGCGGTGGCCATCTCCAGTTGCAGCGCTTCGTTATGCGTCGCGTCCGCCTCGCCGGGTAGACGTTTTGCCACTGCCTGGACGATACGGGCCAGTGCCCGCATGTCTGGATTCGCCAAGCGCATGGCGGCATCGAACAGCGTCAATGCGGCGGTCTGGAATGGTTGCAGGCTTTCCGACCGGCCCGAGCAATAGCGAATCCAGTGATCTTTGGCCGCCGCCAGATTGTCACGCAGCAGCGTCAGTTGCGCGCGCGCGTCGGCATCTTCGGCTTGCTCTGCGGCGGGGAAGTAATGCGCGAGTTCAAACAGTTTTTGGGCTTGCGCGGAGCGCCCGCTCGGCACCGCATCCTTGGCGACATAAAACATCAGGTCGCGCACCAGGCGGTCGGCAAGCTGGCGAGAGCCTTCCATCAAGCGGCGCATTTGCATGTCGATCCGGCCGCACAACCGTTTCAGCCAGAAATCGGTAGGTACGCCATCTCGTCGCAGCACTTCCATCAACGCCGCAGCGGTCCACCAGAAGGTGTACTGGGCCGGCCCCTGCGCCATTTTCTCGACTTCGGAGACCGCTGCGTTCATCTGCGCAAGGCCTTGTTTGGCATCCTTGTTTTGCAGAAAACTCAGCAAGCCTTTCTGGTAGCGCAGGCGTGCGGCGCGCACGGCCCGATTTCGCGCCGTCTCATCCAGCAACATCTCGGGTGTTTCGCGCGGGACGCGCGCGCCGGTGTCCGGATAAAACAATTCGCTGGGCGCGGGGGGTTCGCCGCCGCGTCGGGTCACCACCGCGTTCAAAGTGGCGGCAAGCTTCAATTCGCTGTGCTGACCGCCGCTCATCAACTCGTCGAGATAGCGTTTCAGCGCAGCGATGGCGCGCAGCACAGTCTCGGCCGAATGGGTATTGCGGATATCTTCGCGCAACGCCATTTCTGAAAGCAGTCGTTCGGTCTCGCTGGCGACCAGGGAGACGCCTTGCAAATCGACAATCTGCAGGGCGCCATAGACCTGGTGCAAATAGGCGGCGGCGGCCTTGAGCGGATTGCTGTCCTCTCCATTCCAGTTGGACAGGGCGGTTCGCGCCGCTTCAAGGGCGACATCTAGTTCGCCTTTGACCCATGTCAGAGAACCTAGATCAAATTCCGTATCAACGCTCATGGCTATTTTTCCTGGCTGTTGGGGAATTACGCATTACAACTTGAAGCCCGAAACCGACACCTTCAAGTCGTCTGACAACACCGCCAGTTCGCCAATTGAACTGGCGCTGCCGCGCGCCGCCGTCGATGCCTGCCCGGTCACTTCGAGAATCCGCCGCATGTTGCCGGCGATGCGCTCGGCGGTTTTCGCCTGCGCCTGCGTGGCTTCGGAAATACTTTGAATGAGGTGCGCCAATTGGTCGGAAACCGATTCGATTTCGGCCAGCGAACTACCCGCCGCGTCGGAACGAGCAGTCCCTTCCACCACGCCCTGAGTGGAGGATTCCATAGCGTTGACCGCATCCTGGGTATCGCTCTGAATGGTTTTGACAATAGCGCCAATGCGTCGCGTCGCTTTGCCGGATCGTTCCGCCAGACGCTGCACTTCCTCCGCCACGACACTGAATCCGCGTCCGGCGTCACCCGCCGCCGCCGCCTGAATGGCGGCATTCAAGGCGAGGATGTTGGTCTGCTCGGTAATTTCGGAGATCAGATCGACGATTTCGCCGATCTCCTGCGACGATTCGCCCAGCCGTTTGATTCGTTTTGAGGTTTCCTGAATCTGATCGCGAATGGCGTTCATGCCGGCGATGGCGCCACGCACCGAATCGCCGCCGCGCCGCGCGGTATCCAGCGACTGGGTCGCCACCCGGGCTGATTCGGCGGCGTTCTGCGATACCAGCACGATGGATTCGGACATCTGCGTCACCGCCGCCGTGGTTTCACCAATCTGCTCAGATTGCTGTTCCGCCGCAGCGAGCAGTTGGTCCGCATTCGTGCGCGCCTTGGAGGTGGTCTGGGTGACCTGCTGGGCGGCTCGGTTGATGCCTTGCACCAGGGTGCGCAACTCTTCAATGGCGTAGTTGACCGAGTCGGCGATGGCGCCGGTGATGTCCTCCGTCACCGTCGCTTGCACGGTGAGGTCGCCCTCCGCCAGGTCGCCCATTTCGTTCAGCAATCGCAGAATGGCGTCCTGGTTGCGCTGGTTCTCTTGCGCCGCGTCTTCCGCTCGCTTTTGCGCCGATTTGACGTTGATCATGCCCATCAGCATCAGCGACAACATGGCAATCAAGCCGAACAGAATCGCCAGGAACAGATACATACCGCTGCCCATCGCCTGATATCGCCCGGTGACGCCCTGTGTCAGGGCCAGGAGTTTCTCCGATTCGTCAAAAATCTCACGCGCCGAGCGCTTGGCTTCGACCAACTGCGGCATGTTCTTCAAAATCTGGCTCGCCTGCGCTTCGAAGCGGCTGAACACTTCTTCCAGTTCGAGCAGTTTTTCCCGCGCATCGGCATCCCCCACCGCCGCAACGCCCAACGATGCGCTGCCATTTTGCAGCCCCGTCAACACTTCCCGGAAAGTGTTCAAATCCTGTCCCAGCTGATAAGCGGTTTCCGGGTTGATCACATCGGAAGACATCAAGGTATTGGAGTTTTTCGCCATCCGCTGCGTCCACAACGCTTGCTGATTGGCGAAAGCGAGTTGCCGTTTCGAATCGCTTGGCAACAGCGCCACCACCTGTTCGGTGAGGTCGAGCAACTCGTTGTTGCGCTGGTTGATTTCGGCAAGTGCGGCGCCGAGTTCGACCAACATGTTTTGCTGAGCAATCAGGTACTCGATATCTTTTTTGGAAATTTCCCAGCGCGTCTTCAACTCGGCGAGATCGGCCTGCACGAACCCTGGCGAAGAAGGTACGCCGGCACCGCCATCGATCAAGGTATTCAGGCCACTGGCAAAGTCTTTGCGGCTATCGTTGAGTTGGCCGAAGGCGAACTTGTTTCCCAGCACGGCTTGCTGCGCGGTCTTGGTATAACGTTGCGACAACATCTGCAAACGCGTCGAGATTTCAATGTATTCGGCGCGGTTACCCACCTGGATGGTGTTCCAGACAATGGCCAAAGCCGCCAACAGCAGCGCAAACAGCAAGGCGACAACCAGAACACGCTGCCGTTTTGCCGGACTGACGCGACTGATCAAGGGGAACCGATCCGGATCGAGAGACATCCAGCGCGTGGCCAACTGCTTGAAGCCAGGCCCGATGTTCTTGGCCATATTTCCGAATACATTGCCGACCGCCAAGTTCGGCTTGCTTATCGCCATTGCGAATCCCTTCGAAAGTGAACAACGCCCGCAATCGAGCGCGGACGAAAAAATGCTTCAATCAACAACCTGAGTGAATTCAGCGCTTGCCAACACTCAACAGGCAAAACATTACAAACCCGCCTCCAGAAATCGCGGCTGCGAGACCAGATTTTGCATACTGATTTCAATCCAGTCCCGATCTTCCGAGTCGCGCCAGCGGCGAATTTCCCACTCCTCGGCATCCTCCGGCAGCGGTTCCGCCTTCAGATCAGCCAACGCGCGCAGACCCAGCGCGCGTTCGATGCGCAGCGCGGCGTTGATGCCAAATCGCGGGTGTACCAAAAGCAAATGTGATTCGCCTGCCGGCATCGGTTCGGAAAGGCCGAAAAAAGCGGCCAGATCGGTGCAACCGTACAACGCCCCGCGAACACTGGCGACACCGATAAACCAGGGGTGCGCCCAGGGCGCTTCAGTGAGGCCGGGAACGGTGACCACTTCGTTGACCTGATCGAGATTGACCAGCCAATACTTGCCGCCAGCAAGAAAGCCGAGCTTGGAAGTGGCGACATCTGAAACTTGTGCAAGCTTCAGCCTGTCCGCCAGCTGCGTCTGAAAGTCGCGCAGACTTTGCTTGTCTCGCATCAGTTCAGCGCTCTGACCTTGGCAATCAATTCTTCCGCGTTGACCGGTTTGACCAGGTAATCGATGGCGCCCTGGCGCAGACCCCAGACGCGGTCGGTTTCCTGTCCTTTGGTGGTACACAGAATGACCGGGATGGACTTGGTCTCCGGCGCGCGCGACAGCTGGCGGGTGGCCTGAAAGCCGTTCAGACCAGGCATCACCACATCCATCAGGATCAGATCGGGCTGCTCACGCTTGGCGGTGGCGATCCCCTCTTCGCCACTTTCGGCGGTGATGACGTCATAACCCTGCTTGCGCAAAACATCGGTAAGAAAGAAACGCTCGGTGGGCGAATCGTCCACGATCAACACTTTATTCACGGGCATGATGACTTCCTGATTTTCCGCTAGACGCTCTGCGGACGATGCCGCCGCACCGCTTCCAGCAGCGTGTCTTTGGTAAAAGGTTTGGTGAGATATTCATCCGACCCGACCAGACGACCGCGGGCGCGGTCGAACAGACCATCCTTGCTCGACAACATGATCACGGGAATCTCGCGCAGGCGCGGGTTCTTCTTGATCAGGGCGCAGGTCTGATAACCATCCAGGCGC
Source organism: Betaproteobacteria bacterium (assembly GCA_020049415.1). Taxonomy (GTDB): domain Bacteria; phylum Pseudomonadota; class Gammaproteobacteria; order Burkholderiales; family Thiobacillaceae; genus PFJX01. The sequence continues at coordinate 15,001 of JAIFKV010000082.1, read as the reverse complement.
GGCATCATGATGTCGACAAAAATGACTTCCGGTTGATGATCGGCAATCTTGGCGAGGGCGTCGAAGCCGTCTTCGGCAAGGATGACCTCGCAACCGGCTTTGAGCAGAAATATTTCCGCGCTGCGCCGGATGGTGTTGCTGTCGTCTATCACCATCACTCTGGCCCCAGCCAGATCATTGGCGTTGTTCAATGCTGCCTCCTTGCCTTCTATGTTCGCTTGCGTTCAAGCGCCCGAATCAAGCCCCTTTACGTACCGGATACCCCGCCGCCTTCCAGGCCGGCAATCCGGTGCGGAACCAGTAAATCTTGGTGTAACCCCGTTTCAACATATAACGCGCGGCTTTGTAGCTATACCAGCATTCGGCGCCATTGCACTGAAAAATCATCGGCGCATTCTTGTCCTTCGGCAGTTTGCCAATATCGAAAGAATCGACGCTGTCATCAAATTCGATCTCCTTCGGGCTGTTCATCTGGTAGTGAACATTGATCGCGCCAGGAATATGCGCTTCGCGATAATGCGCTTGCGGCCGAACATCGAACAAACTCGCGCCCTGGCTCATCAGGGTTTGGACTTGCTGCGCGGTGGGAATGATGGCCCCGGGCAACACTTCTGGCGAATAAAACCCGCGCGTCGAAACAAATTCGAAATCGTCCTTGCCGGCGGGCTTGAAAGCGCCCAGCTTCATCCGTATCAAACGATCCTGCAACGTATTGTCGAGCTTGGCGAACGCATTGCGCAATTTTTCCTGTAGCGCCGGACTCAGTTTGTCATTCACCACCACACCGGCCAGCGGCACATCCGGAAAGGTATGCACCACGTTGATTTCCTTGTGCTGGGCGATCCATTCCTTGGCCATGTTTTCTTTCACCGCCACCAGATCGGCCTGGCCGATGTCCATCGCGTAGAGCACGGCGGCGTATTTGTTCATGTACATGATCTGGCCGAAATAGGTGTTTGGCGACAGACCGCGCGCATTCATTTCGCCGTTGACCATATAACTCACCAGCGATTCTCGGTGCGGCATGACGATCCGCTTGCCGCGCGCGCTGTCGAGATTGCGGACTTGCGAAGCCTTGGTCGCCAGCAACACCACACGCGCATCCTGCCGACTTCTGGCAATCGGGGTATAGCCGTTGCGCATGGCCATGCCGACCAACTGCGCCGGCGCCAGCAAGATGGAATAGGTCGCGGTACGCACCCGCTCGCCAACACGCTCGGCATTCTGCGTCATGATCAGCTTGACCGGCTGGCCGACTTCTCCGGTAAGGAATTTGGCCAGATCGTTGAACACCATCTGAGTGCCGACATGATCGCGTTCCTGGTCGTAGTCCAGCGTCACATTCAGGATCAGATCAGCCCGCGCCTGGGCATTGATTGCCAACAACAGCGAAAAAATCGCCCAACGCCAAAATATCAGCATTTCTCTTCTCCATTCGTGCGCCAGGCAAGCATCGGCAAACACCGCGTGCGGGTCAACTGACTGCGGACGTCGGTCATATTTTCAACATTTCGAAATCTTCTTTGCGCGCGCCGCATTCCGGGCATGTCCAGTTGACTGGAACATCTTCCCAGCGCGTACCAGGGGCGATGCCCTCTTCCGGCAATCCATTGGTTTCGTCATAAATGAAACCACATACCAGACACATCCAGGTTCTATATTCCATGCGCAGTCCAGGCGAGCCAAGGTGAGTTATGTGAGAATTCGATTCTGCCCGATTCTGCCAACTCTTACCTCACCCGCCAAGGTTTTCGCTATGTCAATTGCGCCTATGCCCGCCGTCCTGGTTTTTGCCGGCACCGACCCGACCGGGGGCGCCGGTCTGCAAGCCGATATCCTGACCCTTGCCAGTATGGGTTGCCATCCGCTTTCGGTGGTTACTGCGGTGACGGTGCAGGACACCGTTGGCGTGGATGATTTTTTTCCCCTCGAACCCGACTGGATCATCGATCAGGCGCGCAGCGTGCTGGAAGATATGCCGGTAGCCGCGATCAAGATCGGCATGCTCGGCAGCATCGAAGCGGTGGCCGCCATCGCCGAAGTCATCTCCGACTACCCCGATATTCCGATTGTGCTCGACCCGGTGCTCACCTCTGGCCGGGGCGATCCGCTCGCCAATGAAGAATTGCTCGACGCCCTGCGCGATTTATTGCTGCCGCAAACCACCATTCTGACGCCCAACAGCCTGGAAGCTCGCCGCCTGGTAGAAGATCCGGATGTTGAAAGCGACACCCCGGAACTGTCGGAATGCGCTCGTCGACTGATCGATATGGGCAGCGAATTCGTCCTGATCACCGGCGCACACGAACAAGGCGCACAGGTTTCCAATACCCTCTACAACACCCGCGGCGTCGTGCATCGTCTGAACTGGGACCGTTTGCCAGGCTCCTATCACGGCTCCGGCTGCACCCTGGCGTCGGCGGTGGCGGCGCTGCTGGCGCTCGGTCTTGATGTTTCCGAAGCGGTGAAAGAGGCGCAGGAATACACCTACCAAACACTGAAAAACGCCTATCGCCCCGGCATGGGCCAATTCATTCCAGATCGCCTTTACTGGGTGCGCGGGGATGATGATGAAGACTGAACCGCCGCTGCATGGTCTGTACGCCATCACGCCGGATTGGAACGATACGCGCCGATTGCTGGACGCCACCGAAGCCATCCTGCGCGCCGGCTGCCGAATCTTGCAGTACCGCAACAAGCAGACTTCGGCTTGCCATCGGCAAGAACACGCCGTCGCGCTGCGCGGGCTGACACGCCAATACGCCGCCCGTCTGATCATCAACGACGATCTGGAACTTGCGCTGTTCAGCGAAGCCGATGGCGTGCATCTGGGCGAAGACGACGGTCATATTGCCGCCGCGCGCGTTCGGCTGGACGCATCCGGCCCCGGCAAAATCCTCGGCGCCTCCTGTTATCAGAGTTTGCCGCTGGCGTTGGCGGCGGCACGCGCGGGGGCGGATTACCTCGCCTTCGGCAGCTTTTTTGCTTCCCCGACCAAGCCGCAAGCCAAACGCGCCGACCCGGCTTTGCTCAACGCGGCCAAGCACGAAACCGGCCTGCCGATCTGCGCCATCGGCGGCATCACGCTCGATAACGCCGGCGCGCTGGTGGCCGCTGGCGCCGATCTGCTGGCGGTGATTACCGCGCTTTACGACGCGCCCGACCCGCAGCAAGCTGCCTTAAACTTCACCCAACTTTTCCAAACCTGATTTCGTAGGGTGCGCCGCTCGCACCAGCAGACGTTCAACGCTGCGCGCGGCGCACCCTACGGTCGTTACACCATCCGAAGACAAGGAATCCGCATGACCTCACGCAACGACGAACTGTTCGAACAATCGCAGAAATTCATCCCCGGCGGCGTCAACTCGCCGGTGCGCGCCTTCCGCTCGGTCGGCGGCACGCCGCGCTTCTTCGCCAAAGGAGCGGGCAGCCGGGTTTGGGATGCGGATGGCAAGTCGTATCTTGATTATGTCGGCTCCTGGGGGCCGTTGATCCTTGGCCATGCCGACGCCGACGTGGTGCGTGCGGTGTGCGACACCGCCGCGCTCGGTCTCAGCTTTGGCGCGCCCACCGAAATGGAACTGCGGATGGCGGAAAAGCTGGTCGAAATGCTGCCCAGCCTGGAAAAACTGCGACTGGTTTCCTCCGGCACCGAAGCCACCATGAGTGCCATCCGCGTCGCGCGCGGCTACACCGGCCGCGACACACTGGTGAAGTTTGAAGGCTGCTACCACGGCCACGCCGACAGCCTGCTGGTGAAAGCCGGCTCCGGCCTGCTCACCTTCGGCCAGCCGAGTTCCGCCGGCGTGCCGGCCGATTGTTCCGGCCATACCGTGGTGCTCGATTACAACGACATCGATCAGGTCAACCAGTTGTTTGCCGCACGGGGTGGCCAAAGCGGCAACGAGATCGCCTGCATCATCGTCGAGGCGGTCGCCGGCAACATGAACCTGATCAAACCGAAACCCGGCTTCCTCGAATGCCTGCGCGAGAACTGCACCAAGTACGGCGCGGTGCTGATTTTCGACGAAGTCATGACCGGCTTCCGGGTCGGCAAAGGTTCCGTGCAAGGCCTCTACGGCATCACGCCCGACCTGACCACGCTGGGCAAAGTCATCGGCGGTGGCCTGCCGGTGGGCGCATTCGGCGGCAAAGCCGAAATCATGGACAAGCTGGCGCCGCTCGGCCCGGTTTACCAAGCCGGCACCTTGTCCGGCAACCCGGTGGCGGTCGCGGCGGGGCTGAAAACGCTGGAGAAAATTTCCGCCCCCGGCTTCTATGAATCGCTCACCGCCAAAACTCAACGCCTGTGCGACGGCATCACCGCCGCCGCGCGTGATGCCGGCATCCTCGCCTGCGCCGACTCGGTTGGCGGCATGTTCGGCGTCTATTTCCGCGCCATCCCGCCAACGTCGTATGCCGAAGTCATGGACAGCGACAAGGAAAGCTTCAACCGCTTCTATCACCTGATGCTGCACGAAGGCATCTACCTCGCGCCTTCCGCCTTCGAAGCCGGCTTTGTCTCCGCCGCGCACAGCGACGCCGACATCGACGCCACCATCGCCGCCGCCGCGAAGTGTTTCGAGAAACTGGGCGAATGACAATTCGCGGGGTGCGCCATGCGCACCAATTAACGCGCCATGGTGCGCCCGGCGCACCCTACCTGGAGCATGGACTGCAATGAGTGAAGGGCTTTCCCCCGAAGACAGCTTCCGCCTGCAAGTTTTGCTGGCGCAGGATTTGAAAGCGATCCGCATCGACGAATCCACCCTCACCCTGTATGCCCTCACCGACAAGGGCGAGGCGAGCATTCCGCTCAGCCCCAACTGCCGCGCCGACAAATACCTGCGTCAGGTGCGCGAAATGCTGTCCGGCCACGCGCTGGGTTCGCCTGGCGGCTATCCGGTCTTCCTCACGCGCTGGACCCGCCACGGCCAGATGGAAGGCGTCAATCTGGGCAAACTGCTGCTCACCGGCGAACCCGAGGCGGTAGTCGCCGTGGTCTATTCACCGGCCCTCACCGACGAACTGGCGCGGCATGCCTGGTGGACCTCGCCGACCATTGAAAACGCCCGCCTGATGTTGCGCCGCGAAGCCGTCGCCGCCGGCCCGATGGGGCGAGTGCTGGCCGACTTCCTGGTCGAACATCTCCCGTTTCTGCAAGACGATCACCTCGGCATCATCGACACCATCGCCGTGCTGATTCACTCCCGCGCGGTCACCCCGGCGGGTCTGGAAACGATGTGGAAATGGGGCCGCCGCAGCAACACCCATTACGTCGCTTTTCTCGAAATGGCCGCCGGCAACTTGCCGCTGCCGCTCGCCGCGCATGCGCAACACCAAGCCGTCAGCGCCATGCTGGCGAGCGCACCAAACACGGCGGGCAGCGTATTGGAACGCGCCCTTTCCAGCCAGGGCCAGACCTTTCTCGACGCCGCCAGCGAAGTGCTGGAACGACCGGAAACGCAAGAAGTCGTCAGCCATACGCTGAACGCCATCGGCCGCTATTTTTCCAGCGACATCGACTTCAACGCGCTGGATCAAGTCAGCGATGAAACCTGGCTCCCCTTTGCCGCCAAACTGCAAGCCGCCACCCGCCTGGCGCGCTGCGATGACAACGCGGTGAAAGCCATCTTCGCCCGCTCCACCGCCATCGGCTCGTTGATGCGGCGCAAGATCGAACCGGTGGTGACGCCGTTGCTGCAAGATATTGCCGAGTTGCGCCGCTGAACCGGAGCAGGCCGCAGCACTGCACATGTCCTTGAACCTTGAATCGATGCCGTAAGCAGCAGAGCTTCAATCCAGAATTTGAACTTGGTCAGCCGAGATGCATCGTAGTAACGTATCTACATTATCGCGCTTAGGAAGTGCCAACATGACCATCACAACCCTTTCAAGCCGCCAGTTCAACCAGGATGCCGGCAAGGCAAAGAAGGCTGCCGAGGCGGGGCCCGTCATCATTACTGACCGAGGCCGGCCCGCGCATGTGTTGCTTACCTTCTCCGAGTACAAAAAAATCACCGGAGAGCGAACAAAGATTGCCGACCTGCTGGCGATGCCAGGAATCGAGGATATTGAATTTGATAATCCGCAACTGCGTGACCCAGCTCAATCAGCGGATTTCTCCTGATGTACCTGCTGGACACCCATGTCGTATCCGAATTGCGAAAAATTCGTGCCGGGAAAGCGGATAAATTCGTTTCCGATTGGGCCGATAGCGTGGATGCCAGCGATTTGTTTCTATCGGTGATCAGCATCCAGGAACTGGAGATTGGCGTACTGCTGGCCGAACGGCGCGACCCCGCGCAGGGTGCGATTTTTCGGGCATGGCTGAACGGCCACGTGTTGACTGCTTTCACTGGCCGCGTCCTGGCCGTCGATACCGCTGTTGCGCTGCAGAGTGCGCAGCTCTATGTTCCAGCTCCCCGCCCTGTTCGTGACGGACTGATCGCCGCGACAGCGCTTGTACATGGCATGATTGTTGTAACGCGCAACGTCGCGGATTTTGAACCCACTGGCGTGCCGATCATCAATCCATGGATTGACCCGGTCCCGATCATGGATTGAATTCAGGAGAAACACGAATGACCAACGAACCCCTTATTTCGTCTGAAGTTTTTGACTATCTGCGGCATCTGGGCATCGCGCCGTATACCAAATTGAACGATGCCGCGCGTGAGCAACTTGGCGACGGCGTTCGTCTGATTGCCTTATTCGCCGGCGACAGTTTCATCACCCAAAAAGCCGGCTTACGCATCACCACGATCTCCGGCAAGGTGCGTTTGGAGCCGGCAGGCGTTCTGCTTGATTTGCCCGCCACGCGCGAACACACGGTGCTGACACAGGAGGGCGAAAATCGCCTGCGGGCGGAAGAAGATGCGGTTGTCGTGCTGGCCGATGCAGAATTCCTCGACATGCTGTCGTCCTGGACTGAACTGGCCGCTTACGCCAGCCAGTCGGAGGGCGCTGATCTGGTCAAGCGCTTGCTGTCGATTCGCCATGCGCTGGCCTTCCAGCGCCTGCCGCTGGAACATGTCATGCAGGCGCTCAAGTTGATGCAACCGCGCCAGGTCAAAGCGGGCGAGGTGATCGTCACCCAGGGTGAGCGCGGCGATGCGTTCTATTTGATCTGGTCTGGTAGCGCCGAAATCTGGAAGGCGGACATCTACGACGACGAACAGAAGTTGGTCGCCACTCTGGGGCCGAAAGACACCTTCGGCGATGAAGCGCTGGTTGTCGGCGGCAATCGCAATGCCACCGTAAAGATGATCGAAGACGGCGAATTGCTGGTGCTGGGCGAGCAGGATTTCCGCAATCTGATGTCACAACCGCTGATCGAGGAAGTTGCGCCCGACACCGTGCCGCAGATGCTGGAAAACGACTGGAAAACAGTCGACGTGCGCTATGCCGAGGAATTCGAAGATGGCCACATACCCGGCGCCATCCATCTGCCACTGCCAGAATTACGTGCCCGCGCTGGAGCCGCGTTGGACAAGAATGGCAAATACATCACCGTCTGCCTGAGCGGCAAGCGCAGCGCGGTGGCCGCTTTCCTGCTCAAGCAGCGCGGTTATAACGTAGTTGCAATGAAAAACGGCATGTCCGACTGGGAAGGCGAAACCGCCTGCTGATCAACTCTCAAAACTGAAAAATCATGAACAAAACCACTGTCATTGTCGGCGGCGTCGCCGGCGGCGCTTCCTGCGCGGCGCGCCTGCGCCGTAACGACGAACATGCCCGCATCATCGTGCTGGAACGCGGCCCGCATGTATCTTTCGCCAACTGCGGTCTGCCCTACTATGTCAGCGGCATCATCGCCAACGAAGAAGATTTGCTGCTGGCCACCCCCGAGTTCTTTAAGGAACGCTTCAATATCGACGTGCGCACCGGCCATAACGTCACCGGCATCGATCGCGCCAACAAGAGCGTGCAGATCACCCGTCTGGATGGCAGCCAGGAACAACTTTCCTATGACCACCTGGTGCTGTCACCCGGCGCGCTGCCGCTGATCCCGCCGCTGCCCGGCATCGATCTGCCGGGGATTTTTTCGCTGCGCACCGTACCCGACAGCAACCAGATCAAACAATGGATCAAGCGACATGACGTGCGCCACGCGGTCGTCGTCGGCGGCGGTTTCATCGGCCTGGAAGTCGCCGAAAACCTGCATCATCTGGAAATTGGCGTCACCCTGATCCAGCGCGATCCGCAGATCATGACCACCATCGACCCGGAGATGGTGCAACCGATGACCAATGCGGTGCGTGCCGCCGGCATCGATCTGCGCCTGAACACCGAGGTCAGCCGGATCGACCGTGATGCCGCGTCAGGCCGATTGGGCCCGCTCCAGGTGACGCTTTCAAATGGCCAACAATTGCTGACCGACATGCTGATTCTGGCCATCGGCGTGCGTCCGGACAGTGCTCTGGCGCAATCGTGCGGGCTGGAAGTCAGCCCGCGCGGCCATATCGTGGTCGATTCCCGCATGCAGACCTCCGATCCCGACATCTTCGCCGTCGGCGATGCGGTTGAAGTCAGTTGCGCCATCACCGGCAAGCGCACCGCGTTGCCGCTGGCCGGACCAGCCAATCGCCAGGGCCGATTGGTGGCCGATATCATCACCGGCAAGCGCCGCGGATTTCGTGGCGTGCAAGGCACCGCCGTATGCGGCGCGTTCGGCCTGACCCTGGCCAGCACCGGCCTCAACGAGCGCACGCTGCGTGGCCACAAAATCCCGCACGAGACGATTTACATCCACCCGCGCAACCATGTCGGTTACTACCCGGGCGCGAAAACCATCAACATGAAATTGCTCTACGACACCAGCAATGGCCGCGTTTTGGGCGCGCAAGCGATTGGTGAAGATGGCGTTGAACGGCGCATCGACGTCATCGCAATGGCGATCCAGATGGGCGCCACGGTGTTCGATCTGGAAGAAGCCGAACTCTGCTACGCGCCGCAATACGGCGCAGCCAAAGACCCGGTCAACCTCGCCGGCATGGTTGCCGCGAACGCCATGCGCGGCGATCTGCCGATCACCCACTGGAACGAAATCGGCTGCCAGACCGCGTTGGTGCTCGATGTGCGCACCGCCGGCGAGCTGCAGCAAGATCCCATGCCCTGCGGCAAGCACATTCCCATCGACGAACTCCGCGCCCGCCTCGGCGAACTCTCGAAAGACAAGCCCATCCAGGTCGTCTGCGGCGTCGGCATCCGCGCCTACAACGCCATCTGCATGCTGCGCCAGGAAGGCTTCCAGGCCAGTTTGCTGTCCGGCGGCGTCTCCACCTGGATGCATCTCGACCCCGCCCCGACGTCAGGTTGATGGCGTTTGGCGGGAAGCAGGTTCACTCACTTGCCATGGCCGGCGGCAGCGCATTCCCGCCACAAGTGAGGGAAAGCCTGCCCGAGCCGGGCCAGTTTTTCGACCTTCTGAAACAGAAAGCCGGCTTCACCACCGACTTCGGGTCGCCCGATGTAAAACTTTACCGTTACGAGGTACGCAAATGGAAAGAAGCCTGAAACTCGCCCTGGCGGGCATCCTGTCATCGTTCTGTGTGGTTGCGAGCGCCGCCGATCTCGGCCTCGCCATCGGCGCTCGCAACGGCGACCTGCGTTCGCTGCTGGGCATCAACATCGGCCCGCTGCCGGCGGCGAGCGCGAACAATGCAGATCTCACCGCAGTCTACCGGCAACTCGGCATCGACCTGATCCGCACCCATGACTACTATGGCCCGCTCGACATGGCGACGCTCTATCCCGACCGCAGCAAGAATCCCGCGCTCTCCACCAGCTACAACTTCACCGCCCCGGTCAGTTCGGAAGGCCGGTCGAGCGATACGGTGTTCGCCAGCATCGTCGATAACGGTTTCGAACCCTTCTTTCGCATCGGCGATTCCTACAACAACTCGACCCCGCCTTCGGACGCTCAACTGGGCAACTGGGTGCAGGCGAGCATCAACGTTCTCAAGCACTATCGCCAGGGGCAGTGGAATGGCTTCAACAACAGCTTTCGCTACGTCGAAATCTGGAACGAACCAGACAACCTTACTTTCTGGCCGCGACCATTCACCTCGACTCAGTTTTTCAGCCTCTATGACACGACGGCACGCGCGCTGCGCACCGCGTTTCCCGAGTTGATAATCGGCGGCCCGGCCATCACGCACAACGGCTGCACTTCCACCAACGGCAAGGCATGGACTGCGGCATTTCTCGACCACGTCAAGGCGCGGGGCAGCCCACTCGACTATTTTTCCTGGCACATCTATTCAAACAGCGCTGACGACATCGCCGCCTGCGCCGCCTACTTTCGCCAAGCGCTGGACGAACGCGGCTTCACGGCCGTGCCCACCATCGTTTCCGAATGGAACACCGACGATCGCAGCGTCGATGCCGGCGAAGGCTTGCAGGTCCGCACCCAATCAAAGGGGGCGGCCATCCTGACCGGCGCCTGGATCGGGCTGCAAAATCGCGACGACATCGAGCAAACCCTGTTTTATCGCGGCCCCGACCCGAGCATGGATGCGCCCTTCTTCTACGGCATTTATTACGCCGACGGCCAACCAAAAAAGATCGGCCTCGCATGGCAACTCTGGCGTGAGATCGGCCGCTACGCGCATCGGCTCGGCGTGAGCGGCGGACAGAGCGGCATTTACACGCTCGCCGCCGAGAATGACGATGGCGCGCGCGCCCTGCTGCTTGCCAACACCGGCGCGTCCGTCGCGAACTGGACGCCCAGCTTCGCCGACGGCAAGACGCTGGCCGACTATCACGTTGTCACCCGCGCGGTCAGCGATGCCAACGACAGCATCGCCACCGTCGCCACCAGCGGCAGCAGGTTTTCCTTGCCCGCCCAATCGGTACAACTCGCGCTGCTGACACCGCGTGCGCAAACCTTTGCCGCCACCGCCACCGGCTCCGGTGACAGCGACAGCTACACGCTGACCGCCAGCGTCCGCGTTGCCGCCGCCGATGTCGGCCGCGAAGGCGGCATCTACCTCGCCGCCCAGACCGACAATGCCTTGTATCTGCACAACGGCACAGGCTGGCAAGCCTACACCGACGGCCCCCTGCCGGCCTGGCAAACGGGCAGCCTGCCGTCCACCGTCACGGTTCCCGTCTTGAACAAGGCCGACAGCCGGGGGCTGACAGGAATCAAGGTCTACCTCGGCTACGGCCTCGATTCCGACGACCTGTTGCGGCGCAGCCAATACAGGCTGGTGCATACGTTCTGAACTACCAGATGGAAACGCTCTCCGGCACACCCGCGCATGGGTGGCACGCCGTAGAGAGCGGTTGCATCCTGTACGGCCTCTGCCCACGCGACTGCACGCTTGATGAAGAATGGCAGTTTCTTTAGTTTTTCCGGGTGACCATTACGGAGCACATCAGAACGAAACAATGCGGTCGGACACGATCAAGGGACAGATAGAACGCTGACAAGCAACCTCGAACGCGGCATGGCGAATGGGTTGACGACCGTAACACCTCGCCAGGTAAAGCCATTCTGCAAGTCTTCGCTGAGCAGCAAGCGGCAATGATTTTCTGCTGCGATAGACATGATCAGTGCATCCCATATCTGCAAGCCATGATCGGCGGCCAGATCAAGCGCAGATTGAAATGCAGTCCATGACGAATCAGCGACCACGAAGCTATCGGCCCAGCCCAGAATGACTTCGCGCACTTCGGTGGCTTCGCGCTTGGCTTTTCCGGTAAGAACTCGGTAAAGCTCGCCCAATGTTTGTGCCGGCAGCAACACAAGATCTGCCGGCAATTGCTCAATCAGCGTGATTGCGGCGGCACAACGAGTTTCGTCACCAAGGCCTTCCGCATAGGCCATCACGTTGGTGTCGAGTGCGATTCTCATGGTCAGCCCTCGTAGAGTTCGTCGCGCGTCCAGTTGCGCTCGCCACTTGCTTCTTGCATGTGCAGGCGATCTACCAACGCAGCTTTTGCTGCATGGCGGCGTACATCTCCAGACTTCACGGGAGCAATGGTTGCGACAGCTTTCCCCCTCGACAGCACGGTGAATACCTCACCTTGGCCGACATCACGTAACACACGTGAAAACTGGCGATTGGCTTCTGCTGCGGTGATGGTTTTCATGAGAACGCCTTGATTTGTAGTGTTGAGCACTACCTTATTGGTGCGTACTTGATGTTGTCAATGAAAACGGGGTCTGGCAATAAAATAGGATCGTGGATATTTCACCCCAAATTAACCGATACCGACGAGAAAGAGGTGTGGATAGAAGCAATAGCCTCGCCAAGGCCGCCAGCGCAATCCTTGGCATCCGCGGTCTGCTGATGCACTTATTGCTCCAACTTTGTGACTGAATCACGGATAGCCAAGACCGAGCCGGGGAAATTACAATAATCGTTAACGTATCTATTAACGAGATTCCAACATGAGCTTACGAACAAGTGATGTGGTGCCGATCAGTGAAGCACGCGCCCGGCTGACTGAACTTGCCGAGGAAGTTGTCGGCGCAGGGGCGGAGAAAGTATTGACCAAGAATGGATCGAGTTATGTCGCCATCGTCGATGCTCGCAAGCTCGATTACTACCATGCGCTTGAAGCGGAGCATGCGAATCTGGTGTTACTGGGTGAAGCCGAGACGGGGTTGCGGCAAATTCTTGCCGGGCAGCGGGTATCGACGGATGAATTGCTGTCGGCCTTGTCGGACCAATGACTTTGCCAACACGGGCAAGCGTTGCTGCAGCCCCTAATTTTCTCGCCAACCTTGAAGTAGCCCGGCTTTTCCTCGTTGAACAGGATGCACCCTCGGCAGGCGAACGCTTCCGCAAGCTGAAGCAAGCGCTGCGTGAAATGGTCAGCGTTTTGTCTTGGTCGCCGGCAGGGGGTCGCCCGGCCCGCTTTCTGACCAGTCGCTCGGCACAAGCAAGGCTTAGGGCGGAGTCCGTAGAGAACCTGGCAGCCCAGGCTGGCTTACCCAATCTGCGGGAATTCGTGCTGGGTCGATACATTGTTTTGTACGCGCATGACGAATCGGAGGTGGTGTTGCTGGCGTTGAAGCACCAGAGGCAACTGATTTATTTCACCAAGGATCAGGTTGGATGAGTCACATGGGTTCATGCGGCGGAAGGCGCTGCGCTTTTCCGCCCTACGCGCTGCCGATCGGCAAATTCGAGCCTGGCCCCAATGGCACTACCTTAAGTCCCGCTCACGCTTAGCGTGCTGCTTGGTCAAGTCTGCTTTGAGGTCTTGTCGGGGCCGAGTCATCAAGGGATGTTTCTGGGTTCGTCGCTTCACGACACGGGGTTCGGCCCGACCTGGACGATGGAGTATGCGCATTTGCGCGATGCCTGCGAGCAGATAGCTCCGCCGGACAGACAGCCTGCCCCGTGGAGCATGTCGCAGGTTCTCCTCGAAGGCACGGATCAGTTGCAAGGCCGCCTTGAAACTCAATTGGCG
>JAIFKV010000082.1:0-1530 GCA_020049415.1 Betaproteobacteria bacterium | reverse complement strand
AGCACATCCATCTGCATGACGGACTTGATCGCCCGCAAGTCCAACTCGATGTGCCAACGTGCATGGTAGAGCTCCAGCAATTCCTCCTTGCTCACCTGCCGCGCATCGAGCAACGAAGTGATCAGCACCAAGCCGCCCACGCGGGTTTCCCGCAAGGTCAGGGTGAGGGGCATGGCGGTATAGGTAGCCACGTCCATCCAGGCCGGGCGTTTAGGACGCTTCCAGTCCACCACGTGATCCCGCTTGCCCAAGCGCCGCCCACGGCGGAAATCGGTGTGTCGGAGCTGATGCTGTCGCATCACGATATCGACGCCTTGTTGGAATAACCACGCCAGTAGGAAATAGCCGGAGAAGTAGCGATCGGCGATGACCACATCGCCCGGACGAAGATGGGGCGCGAGGCGCCGAACCAGTGTCGTTTCACCGCTGCCCTTGCCCTGGCAGGGCGCACTCGCCCAGGCCAGCACGGCGCCACAAGACAAGGAGATAATCGCGACCAGACGCGCTATTGGAAAACCCAGCCCGACCTTCTGGGTGCGGTTTTGCGGGAACTCGGCCTGGTTCTGCGGGGTGTCGGGCATCGACACCGTCGTGCCGTCGATGAGTTTGATCTCACGTCCACGCCAACGCCAGGCGTTCGGTTGTGCATCGCGTAGTCGCTCGCCCACTTCATAACCGAGCCGCTCAATCAGTGAGAGCGCCAAGCGGGCGCGCGCCTTGCAGTAAGGGCCGCTGTTGAGACTGCAAGGCTTGCTTCCCAACCCCACCCGCTGGCTCACACCACGCGCCACCGCATCCTGACAGCCGTGGTCGGCACTCAGCACTTGCTCGATGAACAACATCAGGGTTTGCAACGGGCCATAGATGCGTTCACGGTAAGGCCCGGTTTCTTCTTCGACACAACGCATCAGTGTCTGCCATGGGATCACGCGTCCCAAAGCATGACCCGCCCCCTGGGCGAATCGATGACAAAACTGCTTGATTTGCCCTGCCATCACAGGCCGCTTGCTATGATCCATTTGGGCTGACCCTCCTGCGTTATGCATCACGGATTCGACACCCAAATCGTAACGTTTCGGAACCGTCAGCCCAACATCATCACATTGTTTTTTATCGGGTTTTCTTAAGGTAGTGCCATTGGCGCCAGGCTCACATTACGAAATATGGGACGCATCCTGAGGTTTCCCTACAATTTCAACGAACAATCCACCTCATGTACCGGCACAGCGTTTGCACTCTGCTCCTTGCTTGTGCCACGCCAGCGCCAGCATGCAGGTCTGGCATGAGACCCACGGAATAAAACATGCATTGAAATGCGCATGATTTATGCCTAGCATTTCACGCATTGATTATGCAGAGGCGACTCATGACAAATACCCACCAAACCGCTGATAACGTGCGGCGTGCCACCAATGTTTCGATCAACGCACAATTGCTGGCTGAGGCGCGGGCGTTGGACGTCAACATCTCACGCGCGGCAGAGCAAGGGTTGGCTCGCGCAATTGCCGAACGTCGCACGGCGTTGTGGTT
>JAIFKV010000092.1 GCA_020049415.1 Betaproteobacteria bacterium | reverse complement strand
GCTGGCGCGCCCATGTCCATCAGACGCGCGGCGGCGGAAGGCGCGTCGTTGGTGTGCAGGGTGGACAACACCAGATGGCCGGTGAGCGCGGCGCGCAGGGCGATCTGAGCGGTTTCCGCATCGCGCATTTCGCCGAGCAGAATAATGTCCGGGTCTTGCCGCAAAAAAGCGCGCAAGGCACGGGCAAAAGTGAGATCGATCTTGTCGTTGGCCTGAACCTGGTTGATACCCGCCAGCCGATATTCGACCGGGTCTTCCACCGTCAGAATTTTTCGTTCCGGCGTATTCAGATCAGACAACGCGGCGTAAAGGGTGGTGGTTTTTCCCGACCCGGTCGGGCCAGTGACCAGCACCAAGCCATGCGGCCGGTGAATCAACCTGCTGAAGCGCTCGAAGTGGTTGGCGCGCATGCCCAGGTCGGCCAGCCCGGCCTGACCAGCGCCGGTAAGCAAACGCAGCACGGCGGATTCGCCAAACTGGGTCGGTATGGTCGACATGCGCACATCGATCGAGCGCTGCTTCAAACGCAAAATGAAACGGCCATCCTGCGGCAAACGTTTCTCGGCGATATCCAGATCGGCCATCAGCTTCAGCCGCTGGATCAACGCCGGTCCGATCTTGCGATCGGCTTCAGTGGCGATCGACAGCACACCATCGATGCGGAAGCGAATTTGCAGATTGCGTTCCTGCGGTTCGACATGGATGTCGGAAGCGCGCACCTGCATGGCGTCCTCGAACAAGGTCTGCAGCAGCCGCATGACCGGCGCTTCTTCCGCCGATTGGGTGGCCGCCAGGGCGCCGAAATCGATGACCTCATCGCCCAGATCGTCGGTCAGATTACGCGCCAGCTCACTGATTTCCTCGGTGCGCCGATACACCCGGTCGACAAACTGCAGCAACGCGCCTTCATTGACGACCGCCAGTTCCACTTCGCGGTTGAGATGATTGATGATTTCATCGAAGGCAAACAGATCCGTCGGGTCGGCCATCGCCAACAAGACCTTGTTTTCTCGCTGTTCGAGGACAATGGCGCGAAAACGGCGCGCCAGTTGTTCCGGCAGCAGGCGCACAATCTCGGGACGGACATGAATCTGGCGCAAATCCAGGAACGGAATTTGCAACTGGCGGGCGATGGCGCCCGAAATCTGATCTTCGCTGACAAAGCCGTGTTCGATCAGAACGCGCCCCAGTTTGCGTCCGGACTGCCGCTGCTTCTCTAGCGCTTCGCCAAGTTGCTCTTGAGAAATCAACTTTTGCTGTACTAGAAGATCGCCTAAACGAATCTTCTCGGGCCGCGCCATATGCGGTCTCCAGTATTTAGTAGCCGCGTAAATTAACGAGTTAGCGGAGATAGCTCAAGCCATATGTTTGAAATTGTTCTGGTTGAACCCGAAATCCCGCCCAACACGGGCAATGTGATCCGCCTCTCCGCCAACACCGGTTGCCGTTTGCATCTGGTCAAACCGTTGGGGTTCGATCTTTCCGACAAACAATTACGCCGCGCCGGACTCGATTACCACGAGTACGCCGAACTCAGCGTGCATGCAGATTGGCCGGCTTTATTGCGGGCGTTGGCAGGTCGCCGCCGTTTTGCCTTTACCACCAAGTCATCGCGGCCATTCTCCGAAGTGGCGTTTGAACCGGGCGATGTTTTCGTCTTCGGGCCGGAAACACGTGGCTTGTCGGCGGATCTGCTGGCCGACTTCGCCGACGATGCTCGCCTGCGTCTGCCAATGCGGCCAAGCCAACGCAGTTTGAATCTATCCAACGCTGTTGCGGTTACGGTGTTCGAGGCCTGGCGTCAGCAAGGTTTTGCCGGCGCGGCCTGAACAACTTGCAGTCGCCGAACTTGCCCCAATTTCACTCACTTCGATTAAAAGATGACCCCGATGAGCGCACTCGAAACCTTTGAAAAAATGTTGGCGCAAGGCAAGGATAATGCCTTGCTTCGCTATTCACTCGGCAATGAATGCCTGAAACTCGATCGCCTGGAAGAAGCCCGCATGCATCTGCAAGCCGCACTGGTGTTCGACCCGCGTTATTCCGCTGCCTGGAAGTTACTCGGCAAGGCGTTGAGCGAAGCCGGCGCACTGAGTGAAGCGCGCGAAACCTATCGATTGGGCATCGCCGCCGCCGAGGCGAAGGGCGATATTCAAGCGGCCAAGGAAATGACGGTATTCGCCAAGCGCATCGACAAACAACTGGCCGGCGAGTAATGCGGGTTCGACGCAACTTCGTCTAGCGACTACCATCTATTACACTCATTTAGATTCCACCAGATTCAATTCAACCAAACCAGGAGTAAACAAATGGCGCGTATGGTGCAGTGCGTAAAACTCGGCCGAGAAGCCGAAGGTATGGATTTCCCTCCCTTGCCCGGCGAACTTGGCAAGCGCGTGTTCGAGAACATTTCGAAAGAAGCCTGGCAAGGCTGGATCAAGTTGCAAACCATGATCATCAACGAGAATCGCCTCAACCTGGCCGACATTCAACATCGCAAATACCTGATGGAACAGGCCGAAAAATACTTCTTCGGTGAAGGCGTCGGCGCGCCTGAAGGCTTCAAACCCAACTGAGGCGCGGCGCGCATCAGATCAACGCCGAATCACAGACGCGTCACCCCGGCACAGCCTGGGGTCCAGCAGGTTTCAGCAGCAGGCTGAATGCTGGATTCCGGCCCCGGCCGGCAGGCGCTTCACCCTCCCCTTTTTACCGCCCCCGCCATGTCAGACAAACAAACTCATTTCGGCTTCAAAACTGTCGCCGAGGAAGAAAAGGCCCACAAGGTCGCTGAAGTATTCCATTCCGTCGCCAACCGCTACGACGCCATGAACGACCTCATGTCGATGGGGCTGCACCGCGTCTGGAAACGATTCTTGGCCTTGCACGCACGCATCCGCCCCGGTCACAAAGTGCTTGATATCGCTGGCGGTACCGGCGACATATCGCGCTTGCTGGCGCAAGAAGCGGGGCCGACAGGTGAAGTCTGGTTGACCGACATCAACGGCTCCATGCTCGGCGTCGGCCGAGACCGCATGCTGGACAAAGGCTTGATGTTGCCGGTGGCACAGTGCGACGCGGAAAAACTACCGTTCCCGAGTGATTATTTTGATCTGGTCACCGTCGCCTTTGGCCTGCGCAACATGACACACAAGGAAGACGCGCTCGCCGAAATGCGTCGCGTGCTGAAACCTGGTGGCAAACTGATGGTGCTGGAGTTTTCAAAGGTCTGGAAACCGCTGGCGCCGCTTTATGACCTGTATTCTTTCAAAATGCTGCCGCGCATGGGCGAACTGGTGACCAAAGACGCGGAAAGCTATCGCTATCTGGCGGAATCCATCCGCATGCACCCGGATCAGGAAACGCTGAAAAGCATGATGGAATCGGTTGGTTTCCAGCGCGTCGATTACTTCAACATGACGGTAGGCGTGGTGGCCTTGCATGTGGGTTACAAAATCTGAAACCGGTTTCCGGCAGTGACCAGTAAGTGACATGAAAAAGGCCACTTCAAGTGGCCTTTTTCTTCGGTGCAACACACGCTCAGTTGAGGCTGCGCAGTTCTACACGGCGGTTCTTCGAACGACCGGTGGCCGCTGCGTTATCCGCAATCGGCAGCACTTCGCCATAACCCTTGGCGCTCATCCGGCCAGCCTCGACGCCCTTGTCGATGAAATAATTCATCACTGCGGTAGCGCGTTGCTGCGATAACTTTTGGTTGGCGTCATCACTGCCCGCGCTATCGGTATGACCGGCAATCTCGACCTTCAGGCCGGGGTAACGCTTGAGGATGGCGACAGCCTCGTCCAGGATGACAGTGGCCTCCGGACGCAAGGTATCTTTGGCGGTATCGAAGTTGACGCCAATCAGATTGAACACTGCGGGTAACGAGCAGCCTTTGCTGTCGACACGGTCGCCCGCTGGCGTCGTCGGGCATTGATCGACATTGTCGAGGATGCCGTCACCATCGCCATCCATTTCGCAGCCTTTCGCGTCCACCGTGCGGCCGGCCGGGGTGGTCGGGCACTTGTCTAACGCATCGACCACGCCATCCCCATCGCTATCGAGTTCGCAGCCTTGCGCATTCACCACCCGACCTGGCGGCGTGGTCGGGCACTTGTCGAGCGCGTCGAATACGCCATCGCCATCGCTATCCAGTTCGCAGCCTTGTGCATTCACCGCACGACCAGCCGGCGTGGTTGGGCAGGTGTCGAGCGCGTCAACTACACCATCGCGGTCGCCATCAAGCTCGCAGCCTTGCGCATTCACCACGCGACCGGGCGGCGTGGTCGGGCACTTGTCCAGACGATCGACAACACCGTCCTTATCGCCATCCAGTTCACAGCCTTGCGCATCAACCGGGGCGCCTGACGGAGTACCGGGGCAACGATCATTGCCATCGATGACACCGTCGCCGTCACTATCGAGCACTTTCGGCGCCACGGGCGCAACAGGGGCAACGGGCGCTGCACATGGCGTTTCGAGAATGCCACGGCCAGGACAGCCAATGGTCTTGAAAAGCTCATAACCGCTGGTTAAACCAGTCGAACTAGCGGCATTGGCGGGGTTGTAATACGGAGTTTCCGCAGCCTGGGCATGCAGGATGCCGATGGAAAGCAGCGCGACTGTGACTCCGCTGAGCATGATTGATTTTTTATGCATTCAAAATACCTTTCGATTTGATTAAACAAAAGCGACGCCGGGTGATAAAACCGGTCGCCGCAGTGACTTGCTTTGGAACGAGTACGGAATAATTTGGGTCATTATGGGTGTGCTGGCGGGATGCGATGCCAGGCGACGAACACACCGCATGGCCATTCCCTGCAAGGGTTCGTTAACGCAGCAGCGCACTTGTCAGTGCAACCAGAAATATCCAGGTTATTCCGTACTCGTTCCTTTACTTCAATGAGCTAAAAACCCTGCCGAGCAGACTACCGGTAAATTTCGCCGGGTTGGCGCGCAAACCGCGTTCTTCTTCGCCAATACGAAAGTAAATACCATCAAGCGCCTTTTTGTTGACATAACGCTCAACCGTATCAAGTTCACTTTTAACGCCGAACTTCGATAAAACCTTGGCCAGATTGTTATAAGAACGTACCAGATCGCTCTTTTCTGTCGCCGATTTGATGACCGGCATCAATGTTTCCGCCAACTCCTTTTCAGTTGTCTTGCGAAAGTAATCGGTTGCCGCAGTGTCGCCACCGACCAGGATGTTGCGGGCATCGCCAAGCGTCATTTGGCGCACCGCGTCGAGCACCAACCCCTGCGCTTGCGGCGCGGCTTTTTCAGCCGCCCGGTTCATCGACAGAATCAGGTCATCCAACTTTTGACCATGACCAAGTCCGCGCAGAAATTTATCGGCGCGGGCAAAATTCTTTGGCAAACCAATCTTTAGTTTTGGATCGCCGAAATAGCCGTTCTCGCGCCCCAGCTTGGCGATCGCATTACGCGCACCAAGATCGAGACTGTCACGCAGCGCCTGCGCGGCTTCCGGCGCGCTGATTGCGCCCACGATATCGGCGCTGGCGTATTGCGCGGAAGCCCGACTTGCCCAGGGCAACAGGGCAAGCGCCAAAAGAAAACCGCGACGTTGAATGCTCACTTCGTTACTTCCTCAGAGCGTCACGAATTTCACGCAGCAATACGATGTCTTCCGGGGTTGGTGCGGGCGCGGCCGGGGCTGCCTCTTCCTTGCGCTTGAGTTTATTGATGGCTTTCACCGCAACAAAAATGGCAAACGCAATGATGGTGAAATCGACCATGCTGTTGATGAAAGCGCCATATTTGACCAACGGCGCGCCGGCTTTTTCGGCCAGTTCCAGGCTTTCGTAGGCGGTGCCGCCAAGGTTGAGATAAAGATGCTTGAAGTCAGCGCCGCCAAGCAACGCGCCCACCATCGGCATGATGATGTCCTTGACCAGCGAATCAACGATCTTGCCAAAGGCTCCGCCGATAACTACGCCAACGGCGAGATCGACGACATTGCCGCGCATCGCAAAATCCTTGAATTCCTGTATGAAACTCATATTTCTTCTCCTGATTAAAAAAGACGTTCTAATTCAATTTGAATGGTTTCACCGAGTGCGGGGTTATCCGGACTGCACAGTGGATTAAATCATTTCCGCCTGAAAATGACTCAATCGCCACTCATGCCGGCGACTCCAATACCGGTCTGCCCGGCAAATTCCAGCATCCGATTGATCGAGACGATCGCGCGACGACCCATGGCTGCATCGACCTCGATTTCATTCGCCCCGCTCTCCAACACCCGCAGCAGGCCTTTCAGCCCATTCATCGCCATCCAAGGGCAATGCGCACATGATACGCAGGTTGCACCAGTACCGCCGGTGGGTGCCTCAAGCAAGGTTTTTCCAGGCGCGGCAAGTTGCATCTTGTGAAAAATGCCATTGTCGGTGGCGACAATCAGCGTCTTGTTCGGCAACTCGGCCGCCGCGCGAATCAACTGGGTGGTCGAACCAACCACGTCGGCGAGTTCAATGACGCTGGCGGGCGATTCCGGATGCACCAACACGGCAGACTCCGGATATTCCACTTTCAAAGCACGTATGCCTTCAGCCTTGAATTTTTCATGTACCACGCAAGAGCCTTGCCATAACAACATGTCGGCGCCGGTCGTTTTACGCACGTAATCGCCGAGAAATCGATCCGGCGCCCAGATCAGCTTGTGACCTTGGGCATGCAGATGGGCCGCAACCTTGACCGCGATGCTGGAAGTCACCACCCAGTCGGCGCGCGCCTTCACCGCAGCGGAAGTGTTGGCGTAAACCACCACCGTGCGATCGGGATGAGCGTCACAAAACTGGCTGAAGGCATCCACCGGGCAGGACAGATCAAGTGAACACTCGGCGTGAAGATCCGGCATCAACACCCGTTTCTCCGGATTCAGAATCTTTGCGGTCTCCCCCATGAAACGCACACCGGCGACGATCAGCGTTTTCGCTTGCGAGGCATGACCAAAACGCGCCATTTCCAGCGAATCCGAAACGCAACCCCCGGTTTCCTCCGCCAGTTTCTGCAACACCGCCGAGGTGTAGTAATGCGCCACCAGAACCGCATCGCGCTCAACCAGCAGCGTCTTGATACGGGCGGTCAATGCCGCCTCTTCGCCGACCGCAAAAACCTCTTCAACCACTGGCGGTACATCGGTGACAGGATGCGGGGCGGGAATAACGGGGGGAATAAGGGGGGGAAACAGATCTGCGCTCATGGCGTGATTTAGGAGTGGAGACAGGCGACTGTCAAGCCATGCGATAGCGATACCCTGTCACATTACCGCCACGACGCCCATTTGAGGTCGGAATTTGGCATCCGCTGCGGCAGATTCAGCGACAAACCGCCTTGCCAAAGCCGCTTTTCGCTATCGGCCAGCAAAGCCCGCCAGCCTGCCTGCCCACTGGTAAAATCGCGCGCCATGCCTATTTCATCCCCCAACCAACTGATTCTCGACATCCGTCCGGAAGCCCCCCCCAGTTTCGATAATTACCTGGCCGGCCCCAACGCCGAGGCGCTAGCTGCGGCACGCGAACACGCCTTCGGTCAAACGCCAGAACCGGTGCTGTATCTTTGGGGCGAGGCCGGCACCGGCAAAAGCCATCTTCTGCACGCTTGGCGCCGGGCCACCGGGGCAACCCAGATTGACCCGCTGCCAGAACCCCCGGTGAAATATGTCGCGGTGGACGATGTCGATCGGCTCGACGGCGAAAATCAGATTCGTTTGTTCAGTCTGATCAATGCCGCCCGCGAAGGCGCCGGCCGCATCATCGCCTCCGGCCCGACGCCGCCAGCGCAACTGCTCCAATCGCCCGAACTCAAGTTCAGACCCGACCTCGCCACCCGCCTGGCACAAGGCTTGGTATTCCGACTTCTTCCCATCAGCGATGCTGACAAACGCGCCGCGCTTGGGGTGCGCGCCGAGGCGCGCGGACTGCGTTTGCCGGAGGAAGTCGTGCGCTATTTACTGACCCACTGTCAACGCGACCTGCCGCACTTGTTGATGTTGGTCGATCTCCTCGACATTCATTCGCTCAGCCTGAAGCGCGTGGTTTCTCTGCCGCTGCTGAAAGAAATTCTACGGCAACGCACAACATCATGAAATTATTGGCCACCATCAGTCATCATGGCCTGGGCCACTTGGCGCAAGCCGCGCCGGTATTGAATTCATTACGCGCGCAGCAGCCTGATCTGGAACTGACCATCTGGTCAGGCCTGAGCTTCGAAGCCTTGCAAGCTCGTGTCGAGGGAAGCTTTGAACATCGCCACGCAGCCGCCGATATCGGTTTGATCATGCACGATGCGATGCGAGTTGATCTGCCCGCCAGCCATCTCGCCTTCAAAGCGTTTCATGCCGACTGGCCACAACGCATCGCGCTTGAAGCCAACTGGATGCGCGCGCGGGCTTTTGATCTGGTGTTCAGCGATGTCGCCTATCTGCCGCTGGCGGCGGCGGCGCACGCAGAAATTGACGGCATCGCACTGTGTTCGCTGAACTGGCAAGACATCGCGCAGGCCTACCTGGCACAACTACCGGGCATGAACCTGATTTTGCAACAGATCGGTGACGCCTACGCAGCGGCCAGCGTGTTCCTGCAACCGACCCCCTCGATGCCGATGCCGCAACTGCCGTATCGATTGACCATTCCGCCCATTTCGGGACAAGGAAGTAATCGTCGGCGCGAACTGATCGAGAAATTGGCGCTGCCAACCAATTGCAAACTGGCGTTAATCGGGTTTGGCGGAGTCGCTTACGCAGGCAAGGGTCGATTGCCATCGATCAAAGATGTTGTCTGGCTGGCGCCAGAAGACTGGCAGTCCAGGAGCCTGTCGGACTATGGAATCGTCGGCGGAAAATCAACCGCGCCGGCCCCTTTTTTGCCGGTTTCTTGCACCATGGAACAACCATGCTGCGGTGAATCCGGCAAAAAACTGCCTCGGCGGGGTCGATTTTCGCTATCGACGACCAAAGTCCGACAGGCTCCTAGTAAGTGCGAGGCTCGCGCTGACATGTTTTCGTTCAAGCAGGCAGGTTTGTCGTTTCTCGATCTGCTGGCGTCCTGCGATGTGCTAATTACCAAAGTGGGCTATGGCAGTTTTGTCGAAGCAACGGCGCATGCTGTGCCGGTACTTTATATCGATAGACCCGATTGGCCCGAAACGCCTTATCTGACCACCTGGCTGTGCGAAAACGGCAATGCCGCCGTTATCGAAGAGTCCGATCTATTTTCCCCACGACTTGAATCTCAGCTGCGAGAGATTTGGCAACAGCCAAGCAAGCCCGCCATCCACGCCGATGGTGCGGAGCAGGCTGCACGCCGCTTGTTGGCGCACCAGAAACCGGGCCAAGCGACTGGACTTAAATAGACCGGTTAGGCCGGAATTTCGTTAGTACGCCAAAAAACGCGACAGCAGCGAACTCAAACGATGTACAGCACTGCTCAATAAAGAATCAGGCGGCGCCTTTGGCGCTATCAGCCGCAATTTCGGCATGCACCTGCGCCATATCGACTTCCTTGGCGCGCGCGATCAGATCATCGAAGCCACTTGCCGGCATCGCGCCGGGCTGAGAATAAATAATCACTTTTTCGCGGAAAATCACCAGCGTGGGGATGGAGCGAATCTGGAAGTGGCCCGCCAAAGACTGCTGTTCCTCGGTGTTCACCTTGGCGAACACGATACCTTCATGCTTCTCGGAAGCCGCATCGTAAACCGGCGCAAAACCTTTGCATGGACCACACCAAGGCGCCCAAAAGTCGATCACGACGAAGTCGTTGTTGAGAATGACTTCTTCAAAATTCTGTTCGTTGAGTTCCAGGACCGCCATGAAAAACCTCTGTAGTAGATTCAAAAATGAGTCATGAGCATTGCGACATCATGACAAAAAAATGGCCGACTTCAGTCGGCCGCGCCATATTAACACGCTCAAGGAGATCGATTTTGACGACCTGACCAAAGCCAGATCGCCTGGATTGGATTTTTCAGGCGGCCGAGACCATACGGGAACTCGCTTCACCCTGGCGACGCCACATGTTCGAGCTTGTTTTCAAGCTGCTTTTGACCTCCGCGCGATTCACCGCAGCGATCAATTCAGTTGCCAGCGTTCTTGCCTGACCGGGGGTCAACAACAAGGCGGATTCTCCCGCCAAATCACTCAATAATTTGATGGCGATACGATCAAGGCCATCGTCACTAGAAACAAGACTGACATCCATTTTACCTACCTCATGTTGACTCATTTTTATCTCCAGTCAATTTTGTGTGATCCTGCTACGGGAGGTTATTAGCGGGAATCGTGCCAAGCCACGGAGAATTCTGAATCAAGCGTCAGAGCGCATTTACACAGGGGTATTTGAATAACGGATGCAGAATGGAACTGGCATCGACGCCAGCCTTTCGACACCCCCGTCAGGATTTCGACAATCGCGAAAATACGTGCCGGCGCCGAAGCGGACTAAAACCAGAAGGGTCCATCTTTGCCAAGAAACTCGTCATAGCGCATGTAATGAGTGCCATCACAGGAAAAGGTCAAACTGACCATGCCGTTGAAGATATTGATCGACGACATACGCAAGTAAATATTTTCGTCGGACATGCGCAGCGAGCGCAGATTGGCCAGAATGCGCGCGATGTCCGGCAATGGAATCAGCGCATCTTCCGGGTAGGGTTGCGGCGGGTAGACCAGGCAAATATCGGTGTCACTCAAAGTCTCCTGATCGAGGATACGATAGCGGAACGGGTCGTCGATTGTCCAAATCGTCGCCTGGCTGCTGGAGAAGTGAATTTGGCACTGGAACACCCCGCGCTGAGTCAACAACTCTTCCAGGATCGAAAGCGCCTGATCCAGGTGCTGGTCCATCGGACTTTCAATCCGGCATTGCAGAAAAACACAGCTGCGAATAGCCGGATCGCCCTTGATTTGCCGCCAGTGGCCAGGCTCTTCATACAGCGTTGAGGAAACCGGCAAATTGCGCAAATCGAAATCTGCGCCTACGTAGCCCAGCACCTGTCCGTTTTCCGCCCGCACGATCTGCAGCGCGGTGAGCGAAGGACGACTTTTGGACTGACTGATGTAGGCATCGGAGAGCAGAAACCCCCACGCCGGGACGGCTTCTTTCATGTACGGGCGCTGTGAGCGGTCGCGCCCGAAGGAGCCGAAAATGAGCCCGCTTTCGCCGAAGGTATCTGATATTTGCACACCGTCGGTATTGACGCAGTAAAGATAAGTACAGAACGGAATGCTGTCGAAGCCGGACAGCAGCGCCGCATTCAATGTCTCGCGCCGTTTCCATTCAGGCGCGCATTGTTCCGCCAGACAGGTGAGGGGTTCGTGCAACATGCGCGCCAGTTGCTCGCGCTGCTGATAAATATTGTCTTTCCATGAACTCTGCATCGAGTTTGATCCGCCTTTTAATTTGACGCGCCAAGATTAACGTCATCAAGTTGCGATAACAGTAAAGCGGTCACGCCACAAGATTTTCTGAGCAGGGAGGGTGTTGCTTGCTCGCACACGCCGGCCTCTGCCCCAGGAGCGCAAAAAGACAAAAGGCCGCAAAAGCGGCCTTTTGTCTTTGGGCATCACTCACTGTCAATCGGCGTACAGCTTTTCCAGGCGTTCGTGTTTTTCCTGCGCTTCGATCGACAATTCCGCCGTTGGCCGCGCCAACAAACGAGGCAGGCCGATGGGGTCGCCGGTTTCCAGGCAGTAGCCGTATTCCCCTGCCTCAATACGCGCCAGAGATGAAGTGATTTTCTTCAGCAACTTGCGCTCACGATCGCGCACACGTTGCTCAAGCAGGTTCTCTTCTTCCACAGTGGCGCGGTCATTGGGATCGGCGAAGACTTCGTTTTCTTTCAGATGCACACCGGTTTCACGCGCGTTATCAATGATCTCGTCACGCATGGTGGTGAGTTTGGCCTTGAAATACGCAAGTTGCGCTTCGTTCATGTAATCGGAATCAGGCATCGCCATGAGTTCCGCATCATCCAGAGGAATGGCCAACACTTTTTTTCTCGATTTAGCCGCCGATTTCGCGGCGGAGGTTTTTGCTTCTTCACTTTTCATAGGTTCGGGCGCTTTCTCCAGCACCGATTCAGGCGCTGCTTCAGGTATGGATTTTTTGGCCGCAGGTTTGCCACTCGCTTTACTTGCCGCAACCGCATTTTCTTCTGTCACCTGCATGGCGGTCGCCGCTTTCTTGGCGGCGGGTTTTTTATCACTGCTCGATTCGGTTTTACTGGCCGGCTTTTTGGCTACTGTCGCCACGATCGATTCCTCCGTCGTTGACATTCTGCTAAAAAATTTAGCGGCGGATTGTGCCACACCCTGGCCGCCCTTGGCACAAGATCAAATCGAGTAGATGCCAAGCGGGTCGTTCGGGTCAATTCCATCCATGAAAGGTTTTCTGCGTTCACGATGGGTAACCTGGTACATGCAGCCCATCCAGTTACCAATCACGGCTTCAGCGGTGTCATGCCAAGTGTTGTCAATATTTTGAGCAACCAGCGACTCCGGGAATTCCGGCAATGCCGTTCCGCACTGAATGGCACGACCAACCCGATCGCGCCATTCGAGCAAAATAGCCTGTTCATGACTGGCCAGATAGTGGTCTGGAAAGGGCGGGTCGTTGGCTAATTTGCCTTGCGCGTACAACAGCGCATCGCGCTTGTATTCCTTGAGCAGGGAAATGGTGTCGTATTCCGGGTGGCCCTGAAAAAACACCATCCGCAAACCATCGTGACTGGTCGCTAGATGCACGCCCACTTCTTCGCTATCGACCAGCACACGCAGGCCGGCGGCCTCGAACTGAGCGCATGAGACATCGTTCCAGCGCGAATGCGGAACATCAAAACGGGTATTCACATCCGCCACCAGCGGATGTCGTTTATCCAGCACCCGATGCGAAAAAACGCCCCAGCGCTTGCCTGGCTGCCTCACGCGCGGCTGGCCGTAGCGAAAATGCATGACCGCATGCGTCGCCAGACACGACAGCAAGGTGGTTGTAACGTTATCCCACGCCCAGGCGATGACCTCGCCCAACGGTGTCCAGAACGGCTCTTTCGACAGGTCTTCGCCGGTGACATTGGCACCGGTAATGATTAGCGCATCCAGCCCCTCGGCGCGAATCTTGTCGAACGGCTCGTAATAGCGGGCAATGTGCGCCGCCGCTTTTTCACCGCGCGGAATCGCATCCAGCGTAAACGGGTGGACATAGAACTGTGCGATCGGATTGCTCTCGCCAACCAGGCGGAAGAATTGCCGCTCGGTCGCCTCCAGGGCGGCATCCGGCATCATGTTCAACAAACCGATGTGGAGTTCGCGAATATCCTGATTGGCGGCACGCTCGGCGGGCAGCACGATGGTGGTACCGTCGGCGCGCAGACGCTGCAAGGCGGGTAAATCGTTGTGGGCGACGATAGGCATGAAATGCTTTCAACAAAAAGGCGCGTCCTGAATAGGTTAGCCGAGAAGCCCGCGATAAACCACCATGCAAATCGACACTACGCAGGAGCAACTGACGCATCGGGGAATTCAAGCTTGCCGCCGGTCGATTAGAATTCACCGCCCACCATTGTTCGTCGCCCATGTCCGCCTCGCTCGCTCTGCTTCAGGAAGTTTTCGGTTATCCCGCTTTTCGCGGCCGCCAGGGTGAGGTTGTCGATCATGTCTGCGCCGGCGGCGACGCGCTGGTATTGATGCCCACCGGCGGCGGCAAATCGTTGTGTTATCAGATTCCCGCCTTGTTGCGGCGCGGCGTCGGCGTTGTCGTTTCGCCCTTGATCGCGCTGATGCACGATCAGGTCGCGGCGCTGCGCGAAGCCGGCGTCAAAGCCGCTTACCTGAACTCCTCGCTCAGCGGTATGGAAGCCGCAGCCATCGAACGCGGCCTGTTGACGCAGGAATACGACCTCGTCTACGTCGCACCCGAACGCCTGGTGCTGCCGCGCTTTTTATCCCTGCTCGAAGCCGTTGCCGCCGGGCCGGGCCTGGCCTTGTTCGCCATCGACGAAGCGCATTGTGTGTCGCAATGGGGGCACGACTTCCGCCCGGAATACATCCAGCTTTCGGTGCTGCACGAACGCTTCCCGAGCGTGCCTCGCATCGCGCTGACCGCCACCGCAGATGCTGCAACGCAGGCGGAAATCCGCCAGCGCCTGCAACTGGAGAGGGCGCGGGTGTTCCTGTCCAGTTTCGACCGGCCCAATATCCGCTATCAAATCGTCGAAAAAGCCAACGCGCGCAACCAACTGCTCAACTTCATTCGCGCCGAGCATCCCGCCGATGCCGGCATCGTCTATTGCCTGTCGCGCAAAAAGGTCGAAGAAACCGCCGCCTGGCTCGCTTCGCAAGGCATCAACGCCCTGCCCTACCACGCCGGCATGGAGCAAGCCGCGCGGCGGCGCAATCAAGATACATTTCTGCGCGACGACGGCATCGTGATGGTTGCCACCATCGCTTTCGGCATGGGCATCGACAAACCCGACGTGCGCTTCGTCGCCCACCTGGACTTGCCTAAAAGCGTCGAAGGTTATTACCAGGAAACCGGCCGCGCCGGCCGCGATGGCGCTCCCGCCGATGCCTGGATGGCCTATGGCCTGGGCGATGTCGTACAGCAACGGCGAATGATCGATGAAGGCGAAGCCGACGCACAATTCAAACGCCTCGGCCACGCCAAACTCGACGCCTTGCTGGCGCTGTGCGAGTCCGCCACTTGTCGGCGTCAGCGCTTGCTTACCTACTTCGGCGAAGACAGCCCCCCCTGCGGCAATTGCGACATCTGCCTCAATCCGCCTCAGACCTGGGACGGCACCGAGGCGGCACGCAAGGCTTTATCCTGCGTCTTCCGCACCGAACAGCGATTCGGCGCGGGGCATGTGGTCGACGTGTTGCTCGGCCACGACACCGAGCGCATTCGGCAATGGAACCACCAGAAGCTGAGCACTTACGGCATCGGCAAGGAACTATCGGAGAAAGATTGGCGGGCGGTGCTACGCCAGTTGGTCGCGCTCGGTTATCTGGAGATCGACCACGCCAGCTATGGCGCGTTGAAACTCAGCCCCAGCAGCCGCGCCGTGCTGAAGGGCGAGCAAACCGTTCTGCTGCGTAAACAGGAAGAAAAGAAAACCCTCCGCGAGACGCGCGGAAAATCGCCCACCGCACAACTCGACAACAACGGACAAACACTGTTCGAATCGCTCCGCGCCTGGCGCGCCGCAACGGCAAAAGAACATGGGCTGCCCGCCTACGTGATTTTTCACGACGCCACACTGGCCGAAATCGCCCATCTCTGCCCGCAATCACCGGCGCAACTGCGTCAGATTTCCGGCATCGGCGCACGCAAGCTGGAAAGTTATGGCGCGGCGCTGATCAACCTCTGCCAGGCGCATGCCCAGGCACACGGCTTGTCCAACGCCAAACCAGCGAAAAAAACACCGGTCATCACCGCCATAGAAGGTCTCAACGACAGCGCCAGCCTGACACTGAATTTGTTGCGCGAAGGCGCAACCATTGCCGAAATCGCACAATCGCGCAGCCTCAAAGAAAGCACCTTGTTCGGCCACTGCGCCGAAGCCATCAGTTTGGGATTGCTGCAAGCGCATGAAGTCCTGCCGCTGAGCAGCGAAGAACTCGACGCCATCCGCGCCGCTCTGCTGGCCCAGGCAGGCAGCGGCGAAATACGCCTGAAACCAGTGTTTGAAACATTCGCCGAACGCTACGACTACGGCCTGTTGCGCTGCGTCGCGGCGGGGCTGGAGCAGCCCCCAAAGCACTGATTGACCATCGGATTTGGGTCGTGCCTTTGCCGCCGACGATACGCATGGCGGTCAGATTCCGGGATTAGGGATGTTCTGGGACGCGCTCAGGCCGGCAGCAGCATCCCGCGCATCATATAAAACAGAATCGCCGCCATCAGCGCTGAAGCCGGCACGGTAATGATCCAGGCGGCGGCGATGCGCAGCAGTTGCGAGCGCTTCACCAGTTCCTCGCGATACACCTTGCGCAATCCCTTGCGTTCCATTTTCGAGAAATGCGCCGGGTCGAGCTGCTGCTTGGCGCTGCGCTTGAGCTCTTCCAGCATGGCGCCTTTATCATCGATGGCGGCTTTGGCAAAGCGCGCCATGAAAGCATCGATCGCGGTCTGATCGCCTTCCGGATGATGCAGCTTGATATCGGCCAACATGCGGGAGTAATTCTTCTTCAGATACTCGCGCAGAAAGCCAACCCCGAACACGCCGCCGACCGCAACGTGGGTTGAACTGATCGGCAGACCGAACTGGCTGGCGACAATGACCGTGATGGTGGCCGACATGGCAATGCAATAGGCGCGCATCTGATCCAGTTCAGTGATTTCCGTGCCGACCGTCCGGATCACTCTCGGCCCAAACAGCGCCAGGCCGAGGCCGATGCCAAGTGCGCCAATCATCATCACCCAGAGCGGGATCGGTGCATCGGCGCTGATTTCAGTGACGCCGGTGCTGACGATATCGACAATCGCGGCAAGCGGACCGACCGCATTGGCGACGTCATTCGAGCCGTGCGCAAAACTGAGCAGCGCCGCCGCGAAGATCAACGGCACCGTAAACAATTGATTGACTCCTGCCTTGCTGTTGCCGATGTCGCGGCTACGCGCGGCGATGATCGGTTTGACGATGAAGTAAATCAGCACAGCGATAACCAGGCCGATCAACACTGCGCTTAGAAACTCGATCTTCCAGATCTTTCCCAGTCCTTTCAAGATCAGATATGCGGCGAACACCCAGGCCATGCCCGCCACCAGCAGCGGCACATTGCGGCCAGCCGCCGCCGACATATCCTGCTGATAGGTGATGACCCGCTTCACCAGATAGAGGAAGCCGGCGGCAAACAGCCCGCCCATCAGCGGCGAGATCACCCAGCTCGCGGCGATAGCGCCCATGGTGCCCCAGTTCGCCACGTCCCAGCCGCTGGCGGCGATACCGGCGCCGAGCACCGCGCCGACGATGGAATGGGTGGTGGATACCGGCGCACCGAAGGCGGTAGCCAGGTTGAGCCAGAGCGCGCCAGCGAGCAACGCCGCCATCATCACCCAAACAAAGGTGTCGGCATCGGAAATCCGGTTAGGGTCGATGATGCCGCTGCGAATGGTGCCGACCACTTCGCCGCCGGCGATCAACGCGCCCGCAGCTTCGAATATGGCGGCGATCACCAGCGCGCCCGCCAGCGTCAATGCCTTCGAACCGACCGCCGGACCGACGTTGTTGGCGACATCGTTGGCACCGATATTCATCGCCATGTAGCCGCCGATCATCGCGGCCACCACCAGAATCAAACTGAACTCGCCATCACCGCGCATACCGGCATAAAGCATGACGCCAACAATAAACAGCAAGGCCATGCCGATTCGAAACAACTCATTGCGACCGCGCTTGGTAGCGCGCTCGATATCATCCAGATGCTTCAGTTCCACGCGGACTCTCCGGCTCATCGCCAGACGTCCGCTGGCTGCTGCTCACCGGGCGAATGACTGTAATAAAACCGTCATTATCCTGTAACAAACCAACGAGAGAAATGCAGAAAGAAGGGTTATTGCACCCGCTGTAGCAAGGACGGGATACGCGCCTGCAATTGCGCCCTGAAATCCTTAGGGACGCCACGGGGTGAGGCAGTACGGCGTGACGCCGCCCAGATCGCATCCGGAAAATTGACATCATCCGCCCAGCGCGGAATCACATGCCAATGCACATGCGGCACCATGTTACCGAGACTGGCCAGATTGATCTTGTCCGGCTGCGCGACTTCCCTCACAGCTGTTTCGACCGCGAATACCACGTTCATCAAACGCAGCCGCTCGGCGGGCGGCAAGTCGGTCATTTCCTTGACGTGCGCATTCAGGATGACACGGCAGAAACCGGGGTAATGGGCGTCATCCACCCAGATAACGCGGCAGAAGGTGTCGGACCAGATGACCATTTCCACGGCATCGGGTTGGCATAATGGGCAATCAGTAGCTGGCATGGCTTTCGTTCACAACAAGGCTCCAAGGTAAAGTAATTCAAGGTAGGAGCGTCCGCTTTCGGCGCGAATCTCTTTGCCAAAACATCGCGCCGCAAGCGGACGCTCCTACCAGTTGATGCATGTTAAATCTGCCTTAATTATGCCCAGTTTTCATGTAAGTCATTGTAGATAAATGACATTGAGTTGTTGTGCGAGCCGCATTTGGCGATAGATTCTGTCACCCTGAAAGTCCAGTGACTCGTTGTTTACAGTTTCAGTAGCACTTGTTTCAGCCCATTTTGCACGCTACGTCAATTCCGCAATGTCATAAATCCGCCGATGCTCGCGGATCTCGTAGCGGACGGTCATGCCGGCGATGAAGTCGCAGACGGCGTGGTCCGTGTGTTTGACTGTGTCATTCCATCGTCAGTAAATTCAGCGATGGAAAATAAGAACGGTAGCGGCGGGCATCACGGGTGATCAGGGTGAAGCCGGAAACCTGGGCGTCCGCACCGATGTAGAAGTCAGGCAGCGGGGCTGTTTTTTGTCCGCCTTGGCGGCGATATTGCAGAAAGGCTTGGCCTGCCAGATAGGCGGCGCTCCAGGGCAGGTCATGACGTTCGATTGTTAGTCGAGCCAACACTCGATTCAGTTCGGCAGCGCTGGTATAGGCAATGGATACTTCTGTATAAATGATGGGATTGATCAGTACGGGCCCATCAATCAAGGCGTTTTCCAATGCGGTGGCTGACCATGCGTTGAACGGTTCTTGTGCTTTGACAATATCAAGCAGGATATTGCTGTCGACCAGATACTCGTCAGTCCTCGCCCCGTGTCAGGGCCATGATGTCGTCGGTTGACAGATCAATATTGGCATTTGCACTCCCGCTGATTGTCTTGATGGCAGCGCGAATCCGATTGCGCCGAAGCTCGGCATGGTCTTCGTTGCGT
This sequence comes from Betaproteobacteria bacterium, assembly GCA_020049415.1. Taxonomy (GTDB): domain Bacteria; phylum Pseudomonadota; class Gammaproteobacteria; order Burkholderiales; family Thiobacillaceae; genus PFJX01. The sequence goes on along the minus strand of JAIFKV010000092.1, from coordinate 13,691 downwards.
GCCAGCCATACACGTCCGTCCTCAAAATGGAATTCGACTTCGCTGCCTGGCATCAAGCCGGCTTTTTCTCTGATGTCTTGCGGAATGGTGACTTGGCCTTTGCTGGTAAGTCGCATGGTTTGCCTCGTTAGGTATTACCAAGTTGGTAAGAATTTTAGGCGGATGCCCCGATTTACGCCAATTCCTCGATGTCATAAATCCGCCGATGTTCGCGGATCGCGTAGCGGTCGGTCATGCCGGCGATGTAGTCGCAGACGGCGCGGTGCGGATCTTGGTCGGCGCGGGCGTGGTGTTCCGGCGGCATCAGACGCGGTTCGGCGCTAAACGCGGTGAACAGGTCGCGCAGCAGTCGTTGCGCTTTTTCGCTCATGCGTACCACTTTGTAATGGCGATACAGGTTCTGGAACAGGAAGCGCTTGAGTTCACGGTGTTGGCCCAGCATGCCTTCGCTGAAAGCGGCAAGTTGCGGGCAGCTTCGCACTTCGTCCAGGCTTTGCGGATTATGTTGGGCGATGTTGCTGCGGGTCTGTTCCAGCATGTCGACCACCAGCGTGTTGATCATGCGGCGCACGGTTTCGTGGATCAGGCGGCGGTCGGTCAAGTCGGGGTAGAGGGTGCGCACAGTGGCGAGGTGGCGGGCGAAGATTTCTACCTGTTCCAACTGTTCAACCGTGATCAGGCCGGAGCGCAGGCCGTCGTCGACGTCGTGGTTGTTGTAGGCGATTTCGTCGGCCAGGTTGGTGATTTGTGCTTCCAGCGAGGGTTGCCGGCCCTCGATGAAACGGCGGCCGACGTCACCGAGTTTTTCAGCATTCTTCAGCGAGCAATGTTTGAGGATGCCTTCACGCGATTCAAAGGTGAGGTTGAGACCTTCAAACTCGGCGTATTTCTGTTCCAGCGCATCGACCACGCGAAGTGATTGCAGGTTGTGCTCGAAGCCGCCGTGCTCCTTCATGCAGGCGTTGAGTACGTCCTGGCCGACATGGCCGAACGGGGTGTGGCCGAGGTCGTGCGCCAGCGCCAGGGTTTCCGTTAAGTCTTCGTCCAGACCCAGCATGCGCGCCAGCGTGCGGCCGATCTGGGCGACTTCCAGACTGTGCGTCAAACGGGTGCGGAACAGGTCGCCTTCATGGTTGATGAATACCTGAGTCTTGTATTCCAGCCGGCGGAAGGCGGTGGAATGCACGATGCGGTCGCGATCGCGCTGGAATTCGGAACGTGGTGCGGCGGCCGGTTCCGGGTGACGACGGCCCCGGGTTTGGGCGGAACGGGCGGCGTACGGGGCTGTGTTCATTGCAGGTTCAGTCATGGTTGCCTTTCGGTGCGACAGCGTCGGGCGATGTCTTCGGCGAAGCGGGTGATTTCGTTTGCGGGGACTTTATTGTCAGCGGCGACTTCACTGAAGCGCAGCACCGCCGCTTCAACTTCCTGGCAGATTGCTGCTGCACCACTGACGCCCCATTTGCGCCCGAGTGCGGCCAGTTCAGCAGGACTTGGCGGCAGTGGGGTGAGATCGAACAACAACACATGTTCGCGTCGGTCGCCGGTGTCCGGCAGCAGATCGAAGGCGGGTGACAGGCGATAACCGCTGGCATCGGCGAGCAAGCAGAAGTTTTTTAGATGATCGTCGGTGTTGCCGAGCAGGGCGTTGAACACCATCTGCCTGAACATTCGCGGCACATCTTGTTCCGGCTGCGCGCCATGCTGGCGCAAGGCTGCGATCAGGTCGAAGTAGCGCAGGACGTAATAGCCGCTGGCTTGAAGCAGCGCACGGAAACTCAGCATGTGAAGACGGCCGCGCATGTTGATGGAATTGAGCGGATTCAGGTCGAAGCGTTTGACCAGAAGCACGCGGCGGTTGTGATCCAACTCGACCAATCGGAAATCCGGTACTTCCAGACCCGCCAATCGCGCCAGTTCGAGGCTGGCGGCTTCCAGACCGACCATGTCGACATCGTCGCTTCGGCTAGGGAATTTGGCGATCCATTGTCCTGTGCCGTCATATACCAACGCCTTTGGCCGCGCTCCGCCGGGTGAACTTCCCGCAGCGAGCAGGCTGCGCGTGGTGTCGTCGATGACAGCGTTGCCGGGGTTGCCAACCTCTTGCTCCAACCGTTGCGCAGCATCGAGCAGTGCTTGCAATTCAAGCAGGGAAGCGGCATTGGCTTCCCCGCCAGGTGTTTGGCCGGGCGGGTAAAAACCAAGCGCACCCAGCCCATTCCCTGCCAATGCCTGCAACAGATACGGTTCTGACTGGCAGCCGCGCGGCAGGCTGTGGCACAAGATCAGCAAGCGGCGGCCCCAGTCGTCGGGCAGCGCGTCTTCCAGCGCCAGCAGCGGCGTATCGAGTTGTTTGCCGTGGAATTCCTGCTCGCTCAGCGGCAGCGCCGCCGGGTCGAGGGCAAAGGCGCGGGCGTCGGCCAGATAATCCGGCGTATAGCGGAACGCGCTGGCGTAGCGGCCTTGAAAATCCGCATCGCCAAACGCCAGTTCGGCAGCGCGCAGTTTTTCGCCAGTGGCCAGCGTCAGCCAGAGATCGAGGCGGATCATGCTTTTCTGCGAGCCCTTTGACGCGTCGGTTTGTCGGCCTGTGCGGCAATGTCGAACAGGCTGTTGCGCGGGGCGAGTAGAGCTTCGGTATCGGCAATGCGGCCGAGCAGCGTCAAGGCGGTGAACCAGTGGCCGATTTGTGCGCTGGCATCGCCCTGTTCCATACGGCGCAAGGTTGGCACGGATATGCCGATACGCGCGGCAAAGCGGATTTGTGATTCGTTGCGGGCGAGTCGCTCGGCGCGCAGGCGGTCGCCGAGTTTCTGCAGGATGGTTGTGATATTTTCAGAAAACATGGTTTCCATTATCTGCATTAAATGCTTTTAATGGAAAGAATGTTTTGTGTTTAACTTTTTGATACGGCTTCTGTCAGTGTCGCGCGCAAGGCGTCTGGGTCGTAATCGTTTGGAGTGCCCGGGCCGCTGACGAACGCTTCGCCCAGTTGTTTGAACAGTACGAAGCGAATACGGCCGGCTTCCACTTTTTTGTCGACGCCCATGTAGTCCATATAAGCGTCATAACCCAGATCAGGCGCGACCACTGGCAGGCCGGCACGGTGGAACAGCGCGGCGATGCGTTCGACGTCAGCGGTGGAAATCAGCCCCATCCGACGCGACAGGTCTGCCGCCAGCATCGTCCCAGCGGAAACTCCTTCGCCGTGCAGCCAGTTGCCGTAGCCCATGCCGGTTTCGATGGCGTGGCCGAAGGTGTGTCCCAGGTTGAGCAGGGCGCGCTGGCCGGATTCGCGTTCATCGGCGGCAACCACCTCTGCCTTGTTTTCGCAGGAACGGCGAATGGCGTAGGTCAGCGCGGTGGTATCGCGCGCCATCAAGGCTTCCATATTGGCTTCCAGCCATTCCAGGAAAGGCAGGTCGCGAATCAGTCCGTATTTGATGACTTCCGCCAGTCCGGCCGACAGCTCGCGCGCAGGCAACGTGTTCAGCGTCTCGGTATCGGCCAGCACCAGTTGCGGCTGATAGAACGCGCCGATCATGTTTTTACCGAGGGGATGGTTGATGCCGGTCTTGCCACCGACCGACGAATCCACCTGCGCCAACAAGGTGGTTGGAATCTGGATGAACGGCATGCCGCGCTGGTAGCTGGCTGCGGCAAAGCCGGTGAGATCGCCGATGACACCACCACCGAGCGCGATCAGTGTGGTTTTGCGCTCGGCGCGTTGGGTAAGCAGTGCGTCGAAGATCAGGTTGAGCGTTTCCCAGTTTTTGTACGCCTCGCCATCCGGCAGCACGACCGAATCAACTTGCATACCGGCGTTCTTCAGCGTTTGGCTGAAACGCTCAAGATACAGCGGCCCAACCGTGGTGTTGGTGACGATCACCGCGCGTTTTTGAATCAGGTGTGGCAAAACCAGATCGGCGCGATCAAGCAGGCCAGGGCCGATGTGGATGGGATAGGCGCGGTCGCCGAGTTCTACAGTCAGTGTTTGCATGTTCAACGAATAAGAAAGGGAGATCGGGTTGAGATAACTCGGAATTGCCAATGATAATCCGGGCCACTCCTTGAAAAGCAAGCCGACATGAAACTCGCCACCTGGAACGTCAACTCATTAAAAGTCCGCCTACCGCATCTGCTCGACTGGCTGCAAAGCGCCGCACCGGATGTGGTCTGCTTGCAGGAAACCAAGCAGACAGACGATGTCTTTCCCGTCGAAGCCTTGCGCGTGGCGGGCTATGAAAGCGCTTTTTCCGGTCAGAAAACCTACAACGGCGTTGCGCTGCTGAGCCGCTCGCCGATTGGCGATGTGCAGACCGGCATTCCGGGCTTTGCCGATGAACAAAAGCGTGTGTTGGCAGCCACCGTCGATGGCGTCCGCGTGATTTGCGTCTACATCCCGAATGGCCAGAGCCTCGATTCCGACAAATACCAATACAAAATGGCCTGGCTGGACGCGCTGATTGTTTGGCTGAAAGATGAAATGCAGCGCTATCCCAAGCTGGCCTTGCTGGGCGACTACAACATCGCGCCGGAAGATCGCGACTGCCACGACCCGGCAGCCTGGGTAGGGCAGGTGCTGGTTTCCGAACCTGAACGCGCGCGGTTTCAGGCTTTGCTCGATCTTGGCTTGAAGGATGCATTCCGACTGTTCGAACAGCCCGAGAAAAGCTTCAGTTGGTGGGATTACCGGATGATGGGTTTCCGCCGCAATCTCGGCATGCGCATCGACCACATCCTGCTCTCGCCGGATCTGGCGCCGCTGTGCCGCGCCAGCGAAATCGACAAGGCGCCGCGCAAGCTGGAACGACCATCGGACCACACGCCCGTATTGGCGACGCTGGATCTGAACACTCAAGAATAGCGTGAAGCCAAGGGTCATTCTCAAGAACCGCTGTTCTGTTCGGCTTTCAGCGCAAGAGCGGAGATACCTCCCTTGAATCATGTCGCAGGCAAAAATATGCTTGCGGACACTGTATGTAGCGTCTAAAAATCAATCTCAACCATACATCTAGTACTCTGGAGGCGTCAGTCATGCAGGAAGCCCTGTTCCCCGAACTTGTCGATCAAGCCATTTCCAGTGAGGTTCTGCTGGAAAAATACGCCAAGGGGGACGAGAAAAACGTCGTTGATGTCCGCATGCGCGTGGCTCATGCACTGGCCTCCGCCGAGAAGAAAAGCGAACGTGTTTATTGGGAACGCGCTTATTTCGCCGCGATGGAAGCCGGTTTCATTCCGGCTGGCCGCATCAATTCCGCCGCCGGCACCGCACTACAGGCGACCCTGATCAATTGCTTCGTGCAGCCGGTAGGCGATGCCATTTCCGGTGAATCGGACGGCAAGCCCGGCATCTACGTGGCGCTCGAAGAAGCCGCCGAAACCATGCGCCGCGGCGGCGGTGTTGGTTACGACTTCTCCACCATCCGGCCGAAAGGCGCGCTGGTCAAAGGTACGCAATCGCGTGCCAGTGGCCCGGTGTCGTATATGCGCGTGTTCGACCGTTCCTGCGAAACCGTCGAATCGGCCGGCAGTCGGCGCGGCGCGCAGATGGGCGTGATGCGCTGCGATCACCCGGATATCGAACTGTTCATCCATGCCAAGGACCAGGGCGACCTGAAGAATTTCAATATTTCCATCGGCGTCACCGATGCCTTCATGCAGGCGGTGGAAGCCGATGCCGACGGCGACGGAATGTGGGTGTACAAGAAATTCCGCGCCCGCGATCTGTGGACCCAGATCATGGCCTCCACCTACGACCACGCCGAACCCGGCATACTGTTCCTCGACCGCATCAACCGCGACAACAACCTGTATTACTGCGAAAACATTGAGGCGACCAACCCGTGCGGAGAGCAACCCTTGCCGCCCTACGGCTGCTGCTGCCTCGGTTCGGTCAACTTGACGCGCTTCGTGCGACAAGCATTCGGCGAAGCCGCCAATTTCGATTTCGATGGTTTGGCGCGGGTGTTGCCGGTGTGCGTGCGGGCGCTGGACAACGTGCTCGACCTGACCGCCTGGCCACTGGAAAAGCAGCGCGTCGAGGCGCACAACAAACGCCGCGTCGGGTTGGGCTTCACCGGTCTGGGCGATACGCTGGTGATGCTTGGGCTGCGTTACGACATGCCGGAAGCGCTGGCTTTCTCGACCCAGGTCGCGGAATTCATGCGCGATCATGCCTACCTCGCCTCGGTTGAACTCGCCCGCGAGCGCGGTGCATTCCCGCTGTTCAATGCCGATCTCTACCTTTCCGGCGGCAGTTTCGCCAGCCGCTTGCCGAGTTCGATCAAGGACGCCATCCGTGCGCACGGCATGCGCAACTCGCACCTGCTTTCGATTGCGCCTACCGGCACCATCTCGCTGGCCTTCGCTGACAATGCCAGCAATGGCATCGAACCACCGTTCTCCTGGGCCTATACGCGCAAGAAGCGCGAGGCTGATGGCGGCTGGAAGGAATATCAGGTGGAAGACCACGCCTGGCGGCTTTATCGCGAACAAGGCGGCGATATCGCCAAGATGCCGGCCGCCTTCGTCACCGCGCTGGAAATTTCCGCCACCGCCCACATGAACGCCGTCGCCGCCGTCGCGCCCTACGTTGACTCGGCGATTTCGAAAACGGTCAACGTGCCGGTCGATTATCCCTACACCGAGTTTGAAGGCCTCTACTTCGCCGCCTGGAAAGCTGGCCTGAAAGGCCTTGCCACCTACCGGCCGAATGCCGTGCTGGGCAGCGTCTTGTCCACCGGCACGGAAACACCGGTGGCCACCACAGCCGCCGCCAACGCAAAGTCGCCGCAGGATTTCGAACTCTCCGACGTCAACCGCCGCATCGAAATCAAGGCGTTGCCCGCACCGGTGCTGGAAAGCCTGAAATGGCCCGGTCGCCCGAAACTCACCGGCGGCAACCCGGCCTGGTGTTACATGATCGACAGCACCTGCGGCAGCTTCGCGCTGTTCGTCGGACATACTGAACCGAGCGAAAGCGACGCTCAGGCCTGGCCGTTCGAAGTCTGGGTCAACGGTGCTGAACAACCACGCGGCCTCGGCGCTATCGCCAAAACGTTATCGATGGACATGCGCGCGAATGATCGCGGCTGGCTGAAACTGAAGCTCGACACGCTAGCGAAAACGCGCGGCGACGACAGTTGCGCCATTGCCTTCCCGCCGCATGGCGAATCACGCCAGATGCCCAGTATGGTCGCCGCCGTTGCACAACTGCTGCGCTGGCGGCTGGAAGACCTGAATGCGCTCGATAGTGACGTCGAAGGTGGCAAGAACGGCCCGGTGCTTGACGCATTGTTCTCACTAAAGGAACCGAAGACCGGTACCGACGGTACGCTGTCCTGGACCGTCGACGTGCTCAACCCGCACACCGGCGACGACTTCGTCCTCGGCCTGAAGGAAATCACGCTGCCGGATGGCGTCACCCGACCCTATTCGGTCTGGCTTTCCGGCGAATACCCGCGCGCACTCGACGGTCTGTGCAAACTGCTCTCGCTCGACATGCGCGTGATGGACCCAGCCTGGATCGGCATGAAACTGCGCAAGCTGCTGAACTACCCGGAACCGCTGGGCGACTTCATGGCCTTCCTGCCCGGCAGCGCGAAACAGACCAACTGGCCCTCCACCATCGCCTATCTCGCCCGCCTGATCATTCACCGCTATGCCATGCTCGGCATCCTCACCGAAGACGGCCTGCCGGTGAAGGAAATGGGCATCCTGCAAACCCCGTCGCTGCCCCCCTCGGCTAGCGGCGAACCCGCGCAAGTCATCATGACCGGCGCGGTATGCAAGGAATGCGGCAACGCCACAGTAATCAAGAAGGATGGATGCGATTTCTGTACCGCATGCGGGGCGGTGGGGGCGTGCGGGTGAAGTGAGCAGCATGTGCGGGCTACACCATCAGGCGTACCCGATAACGTGGTCCGCACCATGACCGAGAACAGCAGGGACGCTGAAGTTCACGAGTCAGGGGTTTGAGAAGGAGTAGCAGCGTTTTTCTGAGTGGATCAGATCCTATTCGTGGGTTACACATGGCGGTCATTCCAGGAAATGAGTTGTTGAAGCTAAGTAGGACCAATTGCAAAATCCGGGCACGGATAATCTTTACGATCTGAAATAAATGCATTCAGGAGTTCAAACCATGCACGAAAACCTGAAACTGGATACATCGGCCCCGGCCCAATTCTGTCGATTTAGACATCTGGAGGTAAATTCGGCATGTGCCGGTTCGCTCAACTCGGAGAAGCGCTGAAATGGCTATGACCGCGTTTTACACCCGCTTTGAAGATCTTGCTTTCAAGGAAATGCGTGCCTGCACGGTGTCTCCTGGCAAGGAGGTTCCCGCCGACGATTACGGCTTTCTGGAGTTCTATTGCGACGATAACGGCTGCAATTGCCATCGCGTCATAATTAAAGTGCTTGGTCGAGGCAGCGGAGATAAAACCTGGGCGACGATCAACTATGGCTGGGAGAAAGCGGAGTTCTATCAGCGCTGGGCGGGGTCAGGGACGAGCCTGATGGAGGCTAATATGTTTAGCCGCCCGGTGCTTGATCCGCTTAATCCGCAATCGCCACACGCCGAATTTTTCCTGTCTTTGTTCGAGGAAATGATCAAGGACAAAGCCTATGTCGATCGCCTGAAACGTCATTACGAGATGTTCAGAAAACCGAAGAAACGCTAGGGCAAGTTCCTGTGAGAACCGCAACTTTGGCCTCAATCGAAGTACAACAGCATGCACCTCGGTTGAATCTTGGTGAATCTACCCGGGCGCGGGGTATGAGTTCTAGATCAGCCCCAGGGACCGTGCTTGTAATGCGGCTTCGGCGCGGCTGCTGATATTGAGTTTGCGGTAGATATTTTTGACATGGTCGCCGACGGTATGGCGTGAAATTGTCAGTTCCGAGGCGATGTCCGCGATACGGATGCCCTGCGCCAGCAGGCCCAATACCTCTCGCTCTCGAGCGCTGAGTTCGACAGTGATCGCCTGATTCACCCCTTTTGAACGCTGGAAATGGCCCAGCAATTTTCGCGCGATCAAGGGGGATAGCGGCGGCTGGCCTTCGAAAATGCCGAGTAATTGGCGGGCTAACCATTCCGCCGGGTGATCTTTCAGCAAATAGCCCTGGGCGCCGGCTTGCAGCGCCTGAAACAAGTGATCGTCGTCATCGAAGATGCTTGCCACGATCACCACGCAGTTTGGTTGTTGCTCGCTTAGGCTGCGAATGACCTCCAAGCCATTGCCATCGGTCAGTCCCAAGTCGACTAGCGCCAGATCGAAGCGCCTTGTAGTAAGTGCTTGCCTGGCTTTCACAACGCCAGTGACTTTGATGCAGTTTGCTTCAGGAAATGCGCTGAGCACGGCGCTTTCCAGCATTGCCAGGGCTTCGGGCAGGTCATCTACCAGCAGGATGTTTTTCATCATCAAACTTTGCCCTGAAGGGGTAATTGGATCGAAAAATGCGAACCGCCATCTGGGCAGCTTTCGATGTCAAGCTGGCCACCATATTCTGCCAGACGCTGGCGTATGCCACGCAGACCACGGCCTTCTTGCCAGTTGGCGGGCGATGTCGGCAGGCCATTGTTGAGTACGTCGAGCGCCAGTTTGTCTTCCTGTTGCACGATTCGCACTTCGACTTTTGTCGGTTGGGCATGCTTCAAGGCATTGGTCAGGTTCTCGCGCAGGGTGCGCTCAAGCAGGGATTTGTGCCCGGAGGCGAGCAATTGATCGGGTTGCTCGATTTGCGTTTGCCATGCCAGTTCGGCGTTGGCTGCTTCGCATCGACTTGTCGCCTCGGCGCGCCAGTCAGCCAGGGCATCCTGCAAGCGGACTGGGGTGGCTTCCAGGGCGGTCAACGCGGTCCGCAAATCGTTCATGGCGGATCGTGCAAGTTCCGCCATTTTGGGGGTCTGCGCATGATGGATCAACATTAGCAGGCGGGCACCAATATCGTCGTGCATGTCACGCGCGATGCGTCGGCGTTCTTCAGTAGCGCCGCGTTGCTGGGCATCGCGGCCGGTCTCGGCCTGATTCATCAGTTGAATCAGCGCATCCATGAAAGTGGCGTCCTTCGGCGTAAACAGTCGCCCGCCGTTTTCTGGATGGCGCAAGTAGCGTGCGCTAAGACCTGCACAGGCTGGAACCGCGAGCGCCAAGCCATCTTCATCAAGGTGGGGAACGCTCTGGCGTGCTGTCGTCATCTTCTGTTCAAGCGGGGCGTAAAGTCGCTGCAACAAATCATCCCAAAGTGGCTCCCGCTCCGCTTGCGAGGGTTGGAAGGCGATGCGCACAACATCGGGCATCAAGTCATGCAGGTGCAGGCGCGGTTGCTGGGTGAAGCGTTGCCATAGCCAGTGCCGGAGCGGCAGATACAACAAGCCGACTATCCATAACGAAGCCGCCAACGCCTGTGTGCTTGACCAGTTCAGCGTCAGAACGAGGATTGCATCCAGCCCTACTACCGCCAATGCGCCACCCAGCCAAAGCAGCAAGCGATACGCCCAGACATCCAGTTCGAACAATCGGTAGCGTCTCAGTCCCAATCCGATGCCGATGTAAATGAACAGAAAAAATCCGAAGGCATAGCCCTGTGGCAAAGGTGGCAACCAACCCAGGCTGACAGTGGTGACTGTGCTTAGAATGAACAAGCCGCTGCCCAGCAATAATGACAATATGAACCAGCGCAACGCCGCGCGATTGGCTGGTTCTCCCCGGCTTCGCCACCATTGCACTACTGCCAGCAAGATGGCCAGGAGCATCTCGCTCATGACTCCGAAGCGATGCCCCCAATCCAGATCTGGTGCTAAGCGGAATACTTCAGCCAGCCACCAGGCAATGTAGAAGACAAACAGCCCGACCAAATAGCGGGGGGGCAACAAAGGTTTGGGATAGCTTAGAAAAGTCCCTGCCAGAGCCGCGCCGAACAGCAGTGCGCCTAAGTGGTTCGCTGCGCTCAAGGCGGCAAACAATTGACCGTCTATCGCAATCTCACGCGTGCTGTAGATTGCGGCAGACAGCGCAAACACCGGAAAACTCAAACCAGTAATGGCGAACATGCGTGCGCCCCATTGGTTCGGTTGCAATGCCCAGACCCAGCCAGCGATCAGACAGCCGGAAACCGCTACCGCCAGCTGATACCAGAACAAGGCGGGCAATGCAGTCCATGGCCGTGCGGTGGGCTGGATAAGCGCTTCGCCAATGGTCTTGCTGTCGGCGGCTTGCCATTCAACGATGACTTGAGGTGCACTTAGCAGCGAGGTGAGCGCTGTCTGCCGGGCGAAAAAGGCATCCATTTGAATGTAGTCAGGAACCACATCCGGCTCTTCCAGCAAATCACTCGCCTGCGTCGCCAGGGCATCGCCTTTGCTTGCTGAGTGCAAGGTGAGCAGACGCGCGCCAGCCGGAATATTTGCTGCCGGCGCATCCGCTTTTACGATGATGATGCTGCCATCTGGCTCCGGTTGAAGTGACAGCCCAAGCCATGGTGTATGCAGCGCTAGCTGAACCGCCAGCGCAACCAGTAACAAGTTGAAACCCAGAATAGCCAGCAAACGGCGTGCGGGAGGAGTCAAGCTTCGTGAGGTTTGCATAGCACGCAAAGTCAGTAAGTTTTTGGGGTGTTCAGATACACCCCGTGAATGCGGGATATCCAAAGTACGTGAAGGCCTGAAGAATATGCCACGTCAATTTCTTTAACGAAAGAGGATTACCCATGAGCACATTCAGCAGTCGCTGGAAATTATTACCTGTTTTGTCACTTGCCGTTTTGATGGCAGGATGTTCTGGCAACGACGACTCTTCCGCCACGCCGACCCCCACACCAACCCCAACCAGCACTCTCGGCGGGACGGCGGCCACCGGTGCGCCTATCATTGGCGGTACGGTGAATGTGAAGTGCGCCGGGGGCGCCGCGCTGGCCGATACCACCGACAACAGCGGTGTTTGGGAAGTCACCATTTCGGGGCAGACCTTGCCCTGTGCGGTAGTGGTCAACGGTGGCAACCTGCCAAGTGGCCAAGCCTATCATTCAATTGCAATGCAATTCGGTACCGTCAATATCACGCCGCTGACTGATGTTTTGGTTGCCAACCTGGCCGGGCAGTCGCCGGGCACGTGGTTCAACGGCTTGAACAGCAATGCACTTCAGCAACTCTCCGTGAACAACGTGAATGCTGCTTTGACCAACCTGCGCGCGGCTTTCAACTTGCCGGCGTTGAACGACGTCGATCCGTTGACGACTCCATTTACAGCTACCCGCGGCAATACGTTGGATGACATTCTTGAGGCGATGAGTGTTGCTTACTCCAACTACATTGATCTGCTGAATGCTGCGATGGGGACGAATTTCATGGCGTATGGCCAGCAAAATCAGACTCAATTGGCCAATGCCTTGGCCGCGCTGAATTCTGCCGGCGGGGGTGGCTCTGGCGGTACCAACGGGGGTGGCACGACTATCCCGGGAGGCAATACAGGCACGACAGGAAACTACACGCTTACTCTCGATGTCATCGCATCCGGCATTGCGCTGCCTGGCGTCACCATCGCCAATGTGCCGAAACCTTCCACCAATGATGAGTTCTGCTCGGAAATAAGAGACAGTAGTTCTCAAACCTCCCTCAGTGGAGCGCTGGGGCAATCTGGCACGCTGACGATCAACAGTTGTTCGTTCAATGGTTCGGTTGGAAATATTTCCGCGACGGTGGCCATCACCACTCCGTTGAGTATGACTGTGCCTTACACCGTTGTTTACACGTATAGATAAAGCAGTTGTTGCTCGCAAACGGCGCCCACAGGCGCCGTTTTTTTTGCTCAAGCGAATCAGCCAAGTCTGTGCATAGTTGACAATAACACTCAACCAAACTAAAAAAACACATTATGTTTTGATCAAGTCTAAACAAACCCGCATCTCCGGCGCGGGTTTCCTGCCGGGGCAGAACTTCAACATGGAACAAGGAGCAACCCATGCAACTTAAAGGCTCAAAGACCGAAGACAACCTGAAAGCCGCATTTGCCGGCGAATCACAAGCCAACCGCCGTTATCTGTATTTCGCGGCCAAGGCTGATGTAGAAGGCTACAACGACGTTGCCGCCGTATTCCGCTCCACCGCCGAAGGCGAAACCGGCCACGCGCACGGTCACCTGGAATACCTCGAAGCCAGCGGCGACCCGGCCACCGGCCTGCCCATCGGCCCCACCGGCGACAACCTGAAAGCAGCGATTGCCGGCGAAACCCACGAGTACACCGACATGTACCCGGGTATGGCCAAATCGGCGCGCGAAGAAGGTTTTGAAGAAATCGCCGACTGGTTCGAAACCCTGGCCAAGGCAGAGCGTTCACACGCCAACCGTTTCCAGAAGGCCCTGGACACGCTGGGCCAGTAGGAGGCTCTGCTTGCGGGCTGAATAAGCAAGCGGCCCGCAAGCGGCTTCTTTCACGTCGATACCGGAGTTACTCATGGCTACTCGCGAAGGCAGTCTCGAAGCCCCCACGCGTCACCCGCTCGATTGGCGGAATCCGGATTTTCTTAACGAGGCTTCGCTGTACAAGGAAATGGAGCGGGTGTTCGACATCTGCCATGGCTGCCGCCGCTGCGTCAGCTTGTGCCAGTCGTTTCCCGCGTTGTTTGATCTGGTCGATGAATCCTCGACGATGGAAGTCGATGGCGTCGCCAAAACCGATTACTGGCAGGT
>JAIFKV010000062.1 GCA_020049415.1 Betaproteobacteria bacterium | reverse complement strand
CGCCTGAGGAAGCCTTCAAACTAGCGTTGTCGCCGCGTGCCGATGGCAATCTCGATGCCCGCTTTACGATCGCCAAAGACTATTACCTATATCGCGACAAGATCAGCTTCAAGGTGACCGAACCGGCTGGCATCAGCATTGCCGGCATCGACCTGCCGACAGCGAAGGAAAAGATCGACGAAAACTTCGGCAAAATGCTTGTCTATCAGAAGTCGTTCAACGCGGTTGTCCGACTGACGGGCGATGCAAGCAGCGCCCGGATTCTGAAGCTCGAAGCCTCGCATCAGGGCTGCAGCGAAAAGGGTATCTGTTACCCGCCACAAGATGTCATGTTGACGGTGGATATCAGCACCGAACAGGCCGCCGGCATCGGCAAACAGGCAAGCATCGCGATCTCGCCGACCGACGCGGCCACCCCGACCGCCCCTCCCGCCGCAAACACGGACACCTCCGATACCAGCCAGGTAACCGCTATTCTGCAAGGCGGCAATTACTGGCTGGTGATCATCAGCTTCTTCGGCTTTGGCTTGCTGCTGTCGCTGACGCCCTGCGTGTTCCCGATGATCCCGATTCTCTCCGGCATCATCGTCGGTCAGGGCAAAGGCATCACCAAGCGCAAGGGTTTCATGCTTTCGCTCGCCTATGTGCTGGGTATGGCGGTGACCTACGCGATGGCCGGCGTCGCTGCCGGCCTTTCCGGAACCCTGATTTCCAATGCGCTGCAAAATCCATGGGCACTGGGGACGGGCGCGGCAATCTTCGTCGCGCTGGCGATGTCGATGTTCGGCTTTTACGAATTGCAAATGCCCAGCTTCCTGCAAAGCCGCTTTACCGAAGCCAGCAACCGCATCCAGGGCGGCCGTTTTACCAGCGTGTTCGTGATGGGCGCGATCTCGGCGCTGATCGTCGGCCCCTGCGTTGCCGCTCCGCTGGCCGGCGCACTGCTCTATATCAGCCAGACCAGCGACGTCGTGCTTGGCGGCGTGTCGCTGTTCTCGCTGGCCATCGGCATGGGCATGCCACTTTTGCTGATCGGACTCTCGGCGGGTGCGTTGCTGCCGCGCGCCGGCGGCTGGATGGACGCGGTGAAACGCTTCTTTGGCGTCGCCTTGCTGGCGGTTGCGATCTGGCTGATTTCGCCGGTGATATCGGAAATCACACAGATGCTGCTGTGGGCGGCGTTGCTGATCATCTCCTCGATGTTCCTGCATGCGCTGGAGCCGATGACGGTCAACGCCAAAGGTCTTGCCCGCTTCTGGAAAGGTGTAGGCATGATGGCGCTAGTCGCCGGCATCGCGCTGCTGTTAGGTGCGATGGGCGGCAGTCGAGATTTGCTACAACCTCTTTCCGTATTCAAAGGCGGCGCTGGCACAGCCGAGGAATCAGCGCATATGGAATTTCAACGGGTAAAAAATGTCGCCGAGCTTGAAGCCGCCATCCAAGGTGCGGGTGGCCGCGCGGTGATGCTGGATTTCTATGCCGATTGGTGTGTTTCATGCAAAGAAATGGAGAAATTCACCTTCACCGACGCCAACGTTCAGGCAAAACACTGCTGGCCCGTTTCAAGTTGTTTGGCCCGCCCGGCATTGTTTTCTTCGACAAGTCCGGCGCTGAAATTGCCTATCGTGTGGTTGGTTATGAACCCGCCGAGAAATTCCTCGACAGCCTCAGCAAAGCACTGCCTTGAAACCGTTCAGATGGTCCATGCAGCTGGTCACGCTCGACGGACTGCCGTACTCCGTGCTGTTCGATCGGCAGGGCAATGCCATCGCGACGCTGACAAGCGGGGTCAGTGAAGCTGGCCTGGACGCTTTGTTGCTACCGCTGCTTCGATGACGCCAACGGCTCAACCAATCCCCCCATCTCGCTCGTTGATCAGCGCCGCTGGCCGAGCGATTGGCGACTACGACATGATTCGCGAAGGCGACCGAATTTTGCTCGGCCTGTCTGGCGGCAAGGACAGCCTTTCTCTGTTGCATATCCTCCTGCATCTGCAAAAGAAAGCGCCGATCAAGTTCGAACTCGCCGCCTGCACAGTCGATCCGCAATCGCCGGAATACGATCCATCGCCGCTGAAGAGCTATCTCGCCGACCTGGGCGTAGCGTATTTCTATGAGTCGCAGCCGATCCTCGAGCAGGCCGAAACGCACATGAAGGGAACCTCCTTCTGCGCTTATTGCTCGCGCATGCGGCGTGGCATCCTGTATGCACAAGCCCGCCTGCACGGCTGCAATGTGCTGGCATTGGCGCAGCACCTCGACGACCTGGCGGAAAGTTTTCTGATGAGCGCCTTCTTTGGTGGCAAGTTGCGCACCATGCAGGCGCATTACTTGAACGATGCCGGCGATGTCCGGGTAATCCGGCCGTTAATCTATGCGCGCGAACGGCAGACCCGCGATTTCGCCAAGAATGCCGCGCTACCGGTGATCTTTGAAAACTGCCCGGCCTGTTTTTCGATGCCGATGCAACGTATGCACATGAAGCAATTATTGGCCGATCAAGAAGCATTGCACCCCAGACTGTTCGCCAATCTGCTCACTACCATGCGACCCCTGATGGCGCTGCAAAACGCGGATCCGAAAAGTAGTCAGGCGGAGGAAACATGAGCACTTATGTCGTCGGCGACATCCAGGGTTGTCATACCGCGCTGGAAGAATTACTGGCCACCCTGAACTTCGACCGAACACGTGACCGACTCTGGATCACCGGTGACCTGGTCAACCGAGGCGAAGACTCGCTGGCGGTGCTTCGCTGGTGCCAGGCGCACGACGATTGCGTCGTCGCCGTGCTGGGCAATCACGATCTGCATCTGCTGGCGGTGGCTGAAGGCTTCGTGCCGCCGCATCGCAAAGACACGCTGGAAATGATTCTTGCCGCCCCGGACCGCGACACCCTGCTGCATTGGCTGCGCATGCGTCCACTACTGCATCGGGACGGCGCATGGCTGATGGTTCATGCCGGGTTATCGCCCAGTTGGAGTTCCGATCAGGCGGAACAACTGGCCGGCGAACTCCAAACTGCACTGCGCGGACCGGATTGGCGCAACTTCCTTGGCCGCATGTACGGCAACGAACCACGCCGCTGGTCAGCCGAATTGCATGGCCAGGACCGCCTGCGCTGCATCGCCAACACGCTGACCCGCACCCGCTACCTGTATCAGGATGGCAGCCTGGAATTCCAGCACAAACTCGGTCTCGACAGCGCTCCGAGCGAACTGACGCCTTGGTTCGATTTCCCCGGCCGCGCCAGCGGGGATGTACGCATTTTATTCGGCCACTGGTCGACGCTTGGCCTGCTGATCAGGAAAGATGTCATTGCGCTCGATACCGGCTGCCTGTGGGGTGGCGCACTGACCGCCTTCCGTCTGGAAGACGAGCAGTGCTTCCAGGTCAACTGCGACGCCAGAGGCACGCCGGGTTCGTAAGCCAGTCAACAAAACGCCTAACGCCTATACAAACCGAGCGCCGATCGAATCGCCGCTTCAGCTTGTTTCGCCAATTCCCGCCGATGATTCCCGTTGTTTTCCAGGGCCGGCAGGAAGGTCACTTCCACCACCATGCCGCGCAACTTGGCGATGCGCCAGAACGATGCCAACAGCGTCAGGTCGCCGTGATAAGCCGCTTCCAGGCAGGGTCCGCCTTGTAAATTCAGGTATCGAATAGCCGCCGGAATAACCGGGCAACCGGCCTCGACAGCGGGTTGAAATAATGACGGGAAAAATGCTCGCATCTCCTGCCCGTCCGAGGTGGTGCCTTCTGGGAAAAAGGCCAGACACTCCCCCGCCCGCAACTCGGCCGCCATTTCCTGATTCACCCGAATCGCATCCGATTTTTTCTCGCGCGTGATGAACAAGGTGCCAGCCGCTCTTGCCAGATGTCCCAGCAAAGGCCAATCACGAACTTCTGCTTTGGAAATGAACCGCGCCGGCAAAAGACTGTGCAAAACATGAATATCCAACCAGGAAACATGATTCGCCACCAGCACCGCCCCCCCCGTCGGCGGCGCGCCACTAACGCGCAATTCAATCTTCAGGATGCGCATCAAACGTCTCGCCCACGCCATCAACTGCTGGTTGCGAGCGACCCGATCCATGCGCTGATAAAGAAACAGCGCAGTACCCACCCCGGTAAGAACGAGACTGGTCAGACGCAGAATTTTGAAAACAGGACGCAGCACAATATTTATCCGGTATTGCGCATGCCAGCGGCTATCGCATTGATCGAGCGCAGCAATGGCTCAAGCCAAGGACTATCGGCAGCTTCATCCTGGCGTAATTTGCGCAACAAAACAGCCTGAATATGATTCAGCGGATCCAGATAAGGGTTGCGCTGGTTGAGCGAAATGGCGAGATCAGGCGACTCTTCCAGCAAGGACTGGATATCGGCCACATTCAGTATCTGCCGAACACTGCGCAGGTATTCATCGCGAATAGTGTCGTAAACACGCTTTCCGCTGGCCGCATCCGCACAGAGGCTGGCGTACTCGTGAGCAATATTCATATCCGTCTTGCTCAGAGCCATCTGCGCATTGGCGAGCAAGGTACGGAAGAAAGGCCAGTCTCGATACATGGTCTGCAACTTGGCCAGACGCGAAAGATCATTGCCGCGCCAGCTTTCCAGCGCCGAGCCGATACCGTACCAGGCTGGCAGCGCATGGCGCGATTGCCCCCAGGCGAATACCCAGCCGATAGCGCGCACCGAATCCTTCGAGCGATCGCCGGTTTTACGGTGCGAGGGACGTGAGCCGATATTCATCAAACCGATTTCACGGACTGGCGTAGCTTCATAGAAATAATCCAGGAAGCCGGGCGTATTTTCAGTGAGCAATCGGTAATGGCGTTCACCAGAACGCGCGATCTCATCCATGATGCCAAGATAATCTTTACGATCCGGCTGCGCACCGCCAATGATGTGACTACTGGCACACAGCAGGCCACTGACACCGAGCGTCAATTCATACACTGCGGTTTCCATGTTGTTGTATTTGTAGAACAACACTTCACCTTGCTCGGTCAGTTTGAGTTGGCCGCGCACGGTTCCAGCCGGCTGAGCAAGGATGGCCTCATAAGTCGGGCCGCCGCCGCGTCCCAGGGTGCCGCCGCGACCGTGGAACAGACGACATGGAATGTCCGCCGCCCGTGAAGTTGCAACGATGCGTTTTTGCGCTTCGTAAAGACTCCATGCCGAAGCCAGAATACCGCCGTCTTTGCAGGAATCGGAATACCCCAACATGATTTCCTGGCCTTGCCCTTCCGCATCCAGCAATTGGCGGTAAGTCGGCAATTGATAAAGCTGGGTCAACACCGACTCGACGCGCTGCAAATCATCGATCGTTTCGAACAACGGCGACACACCGATATGGCAATACCACTTGCCGGCCAGACGCCCCGCCAGACCGGCCTGCGATGCCAGCAACATCACCTCCATGACATGCGACGCTGAATGCGTCATCGAGATCACGTACTTGCCAAAGCAGGCCGCGCCCAGACTGCGCCGAGCATGCGCGATAAGCTGGAACAAGCGCAGTGTTTCCTGTGCATTCGGCGACAAGCTGGCGAGATCGAATTGCAACGCATTGGGATTGGCGATCGCGTCGCCCAGCAGCGCCAGACGCGCCTCTTCATCCAGCGCCAAGTAATCGATATCCATTGCCGCGCGCAGAACTTCCGCGACAGTCTGGCTATGCCGGGTTGATTCCTGACGGACATCCAGCTGTAGCAAATGAAAGCCGAAGGTTTCCACCAAACGAATGAGATCAAGCACTTCTCGATTGGCGACCTCACTGTCGCCATGGCTGATCAAGGAGTCACGAATCAGGTGCAGATCGGTCAAAAAGGCTTTATCGCTGGCATAACCGGCCTGCTCATGCCCCAAACCATGGCTGAATTCATCGGTTTTTTCAGTCAGCGCGAGATTGCGTCGAATACGCAACCACATGATTTCCAGCTTGCGCCGGTAAGGCTCCTGTAAAAACAGCTTCTCGTCCGCGCCCAACTCGACGCCATCTTTCTCGACATCTCTTGCGAGATCAGCCATGAAAGCATCCGATGGACGACAGAGCCGGATCGAGTAAGAAAGCTGGTCGCTCAACTGTTGAAGTCGGCGCAAATACTCGTTGTAAGCGGTTTGCGACTGCATTCGCCAAGCCATCGCCGTGACTTGAGTGGTTACCAGGGGATGTCCGTCGCGGTCGCCGCCAATCCAGGAACCGAACCGCAGGAAGCTGGGGGTGCCGATTTCCTCAGGTGCATTTTCGCCATAAACATCGACCAGCGAGCGGGTGAAATTTCGGTATACCTGCGTTACCGCCTGGAAAAGTGAAAGCGGAAAGTAGGACAAACCCGCACGAATTTCGTCGCTGACATCGAGCTTATTGGCACGCACCTCGTCCGTATTCCAGAGGATATGAATCTGGTTGGAGAGTTGCTGAATCGCTTCTTGACGATACATCCCGCGACAGCGCGGGTCATCCAACGCCTCCATCGAAAGGAAAATATTGCGTAATGCGCCTTTGATCGTGCGCCGCTTTGCCTCGGAGGGGTGCGCGGTGATGACCGGCAGGAAACACAATTGATCAAGCAGATTCTTTAGCTCAGCGGCACTTACGCCCTGTTTTTGCAACATCAACAGGGTGTCATGAAATGAACCCGGCCACATCCGCGCGCCCTGCTGAACAGAACGCCGGCGCTCACGCAAGGCAATAGATTCTTCAGCAATATTGATCAGGCTGAAATAAATATTGAAGGCGCGAATGATTTGACTTACCGCTTCTGGTTCCTGCCGGTTGATCAAATCGATCAATTGTCGACGCCGCGTTTGCGACTCATGCGTGCGAAGTGCGATAAATCCAAGTCGCAACTCGCCGATGACGCGATATAACGCAGGTGCCAACTGGCGCTTCAAGACTCTGCTAAGGAGCAGGCTAAGCAACCGCTCGCGGCTACGAAATTCTTTCAGGTGCGATAACGATACGGTTGACATAAAAAAATTCCAGACATGAATGAGCCGGATCAGATAGTGCCATCAGGCGACCGAAATGACGATTCCCCAAGTCGGGCAAAGCCCATCCAGGCAAGCAAGAAAATCACATTGCGGCGCAACCACCTTCAGCCACAATACGGTCAGCGCCGACATTCATGTTGGATCAGTGCAAACGGAAGTGACTCACCAGATTGTTCAGTTCGCGCGCCAGCGCCACCAATTCCTCACTTACCTGGCGTGTTCCAACCGCCTCGCTGGCGGTTCGCTCTGCTATACGGCCTATGTTGGAAACACGCTGATCAACATTGTCGGTCAGTTCGGACTGAGAGCGAACCGAATGCTCCATCTGTGCATTCAGTTCGCGGATATCCCTCACCCGCACCACAATCTGATCCAGACCGCCCATCGAGTTTCCGAGCGCCTGGCTATGTTGCGATGCCGTTTCACGCGCGGAATGCATGACTTGTACCGCGCGCTTCGCTTCCTGCCGAAGTTGCAACACGATTTCCTCAATACTGCGTGTCGATTCATGCGACATATTCGCCAACTTGCGCACCTCATCCGCCACGACAGCGAATCCACGCCCCATTTCGCCCGCCCGCGCGGCCTCGATCGCGGCATTAAGTGCCAGCAGATTGGTTTGCTCGGCGATTCCCTTGATGACATCGAGCACATCACTCACGTTCTGGCTACGTTGATCAAGCGCTTCAATCACCTCCGCAGCCTGCTGGATTTCTGCAACCAGAGACAAGATTCCAGCAATTGCATCACGCGTGGTTTGTGTTGTTTTGCCGGCCTCACGGTCGGCGTCAACGGAGGCTTCCGCAGTTCGCGCCGCGCTGCTGCCCGCTTCGGCCGCAATATTCTTGAGATCGAGGATCGAACGTTCTGTCGATGAAGCTTCTTGCAATTGCTGGCTAGCCGCTTCGGCGGTTTGAGTGGAAGCCGAGGCGATACGATCGGCGGCGTTAGTCAATTGCGTCGAAGTATCTGTGACCAAGCCAAGGCTGGAACCAAATTTGTCCAACATGCCGTTAATGGCCTGTGCCAATGAGCCAACCTCATCTTTACTGGCAACGTCAAGTCTTTGCGTCAGATCGGAGTTCTGCTCTATTGCCTGCATTGATCCGCGCATCTTCGATAAAGGCAGAATCACGATGCGCCGCAACAAGCCGATAACGAGTGCAATACCCAAAAACGACAACACCAGATTCGTGCCCGCAACCGTGATCAGGTTGCGACGAAATTCACCATCCAGTTGGCTCAGGGAATAAGTCATCCGCACCGCCCCCAGTACCGTACCCTGCGCAACCTGATGACAACTCAGACAATTTGTACCCATGTGGTTCGCGCTTGCCGGCAAGGGTGTCAGGACGGTTACGAAACGACCGTTATCATCCTCACCAAATTCGCTGACCATTTCCCCCTTGGTGCCACGCTCGTCCAGCGCATCTTGAGGCGGTGCTGGCATGGTCGTTACACCATCCAGCGTCCCAGGCGTATGCACAACCCGAATATCACGCACGCCAGGCGTTGACAGATATTTTTTCCGCAGAGATTCGTGCTGATCCATCGTTCCAGTGAGCATCATCGTATTGATGCCATCGAAATAGGAAAGCGACATGACCATCGCTTTATCGAGCGCGATTTCCTTTGCCAGCGAACGCTCCTTGCTCGCGGTCATCCATGTCGATGTCGCCAAGACAGCCACGAAGATCAGCGAAATCGCCAAAAGGATTTTTGACTGGATTGAAGTTGTAACGATCTGGGGCATGGCTGATCTCTCGACAAGAAAGTAACTTCAGTTTCTGCAAAAAGACGCAGACGATCAATATGAATAACTGTATCGGCTTGTGCCGTTAAATCTTGAAATTTACTTTTCTCGTCAATCTAAAGCCCGGATAAATCCAATTCGGCAATCACAGAAATAATTCGGGCCGACATTATGTCGGCCCGAATGGCAAAAACTGATCGACAGATTCAGTTTCCGCCTTCGTGCGACTTCTTCGACAGTTTGAACCAAAGGTATAACCCCATGGCGATAAGAAAACCGATGGTGAACAGACTCAGCAGGCCGATATCTGTCCCGAACAACTCTTTCATGACAACGCTATCCATTTCAATCTCCTTTTAAAAAATACGCTTACGGGTGGTTATTAAATTCTTTACTTCCCAGTTTCAGGCCACCATCCAAAGGCAAAGTCAGCCCCCCGGCAAGACGCCAAGCACCATCAATTGGTTCTAGAATCCATTGCCAATTACCCTGCAACATCATCGGCATACTCCCCACATACTCACCATTCCCGATCTCGCGCAGTTGTACACGAACGTCCTGATCGGCATGAGTGGGATGCAGCAAAAGCAATTCGAGTTGTGCGGGCATCGTATCGAGACGCCCTGACAACTTGAGGTTAGCAGTTCCATCCAACATCACCAGTTCACCGCCGATTTGAAGACTAAGAGCCCTTCGTTCTCGCGACATGTCTTTACCAGGCGCCATACCTACCTTCTGGTAGCCAGCGTTGACCAACGGATCCGGATTATTGGCCGCGATAAAATAAGTTATGAAGCTTGCTACAACCACGATCGCCGGCAAACCAGCGACCAACCATAGCATAGGCTCCTTCCACCAAGGTCTCTGCAGAGTATCTTCAATCACATTCATGACCTTACTTAAGGAAACTGGATTTAGCTTCACGAACGATCTTGGCATTATCTTCAGCCTTGATCGTAAAGATAATTGGCTGACTGGGGCGCTTTAATTGCCCGCCATCGACACGCAGAACTACATTAACGTTTTCCGTGCCGAGTGCGGGAATATCAACTGAACTGCCGGAGATCATGCTCAAGCCATCGATTCCACTGACGGAAATACTGTAACGATGTGGACTTCCATCCATATTGATTACCTGCAACCGATACAAATTCTCTATTTGCCCATTATCAGCAACGCGTGAAAGTACAAGACGATCGCGCAATACGTCTGTTCTTAACGGCACCCGATTGACAAGCGTGTAAACGAAAGCGATGCAGATTGCCCCCAACAGGAACATATAGGCCAGGGTTCGCGGACGGAGTGTATGCTTGACAATATCCTTGCTGGGATATTTCCCATCAATAGCATTTTGCGTTGAATAACGAACCAGTCCTTTTGGGTAACCCATTTTATCCATAACCTGATCACACGCATCGATACAAGCCGCGCATCCGATGCACATATATTGCAGACCATTACGAATATCAATGCCGGTAGGACAAACCTGCACACAAATACCGCAATCAACACATTCGCCCAGACCTGCCGCCTTGTAGTCGACGCTCTTCTTGCGTGTGCCACGGGGTTCACCGCGCTTGTAATCGTAGGTAATAATCAACGTGTCCTGATCAAACATCACACTCTGGAAACGAGCGTAGGGGCACATGTATTTGCATACCTGCTCGCGCATGAAACCCGCGAACCCCCAAGTGGCAAAGCCATAGAAGAAAATCCAGAAGGTTTCCCAGGGACCTAATGTCCAGGTGATGAATTCTTCCGCCAACAGATGGATCGGTGTGTAGTAGCCGACAAAGGTAAAACCTGTCCACAGCGAAAGCAAAATCCAAGCGACATGTTTGCCACCGCGACGCAGCACTTTGTTCGCTGACCACGGTGCCTCGCTAAGTTTTTTCTGCTTGTTATGATCACCCTCGAACCAACGTTCTACCCAGATGAATACTTGCGTATAAACAGTTTGAGGACATGCATAGCCACACCACAAGCGGCCCGCTATCGCGGTGAACAAGAAAAGAGACAACGCCGAGATAATCAGTATCGCAGCCAGCCAGACAAAATCCTGCGGCCAGAAAACCCAGTCAAGCAGATAAAACTTGCGCGCGCCCAAATCGAATAGAACGGCCTGGCGATCATCCCACTGCAACCACGGCAAGCCGTAAAAAATGACTTGCGTCAGCAGTATCAGTCCGACGCGCCAGTAGTTGAAGATGCCAGAGACGGCACGCGGATAGATTTTTTGATGCACAGCATAGAGCGATTGCTCTTGCTCGCTTTCTTCATCTCGAATGATGGGAATTTGAGGGTCTTTATCAGCCACGAGTTGCCTCTTTCTTCAGTTCCACGTCTAGGGCATTTCCATTGTTCATGTCCGGCAAAGAACAAATCCCGATAAAAAATTTCGGAATAATTGGAAACTTCCATGACTACCCGGAAGCAAACTGGCTCGTATGAACCGGTTTGCTTCCGGAGCCGGCCCGATCGGCCAGCCCCGGAATTTAAAGCAGTTAGTTGGCCGGAACTGGCTCAACAACTTCTTCTGCTACTGCACCAGCAACTGCATCAGTTGCTACTTCAGCTACGGCAGGCTCAACGGGTGCCGGTTTTTGACCGCCCCCCAATCCCCAGACATAAGCTGCGAGCAGATGCACCTTGTTCTCGCCGAGCATCTCAAGTTGCGCTGGCATACCACCCTTGCGTCCCTTGACGATACTTTCGGTGATCGCTGCTTCAGTGCCACCGTATTGCCATGCATCATCGACAATATTCGGGAAACCAGCAGCGGCATTGCCTTTGCCATCTTCACCATGACATCCAGCGCAAGCCGCATACTTTTCCTTGCCTGAAGAGGCAAGCGCAGCATCGTGTGCTTTACCACCAAGCGACAGTACGTAGTTTGCAACTTCTTTTGCGCCTTGCGCATCACCCGCCAGACCACCAGGCATCTCAGCTATACGGCCGTTGACCAAACTGCTCTTGATGTCATCGGGCGTACCACCAAACAACCACTGGGAGTCAGTCAGGTTGGGGAAGCCAGAGCCACCCTGACCACTGGAACCATGGCACTGCGAGCAATACGTCAGGTAGAGATGTTCACCCATTTTCTTGGCTGTGGGGTCTGCGGCAACCGCCATCATGTCCATATTGGCGAAAGGCTGGAACACTTTATCGAACTCAGCATCGACGCGTGTCTTTTCGTCTTGCCATTCCTGCGCTGACGACCAACCCAATGTTCCCGCATATTTCCCCATACCTGGGTAAAGAACCAAGTAAACGACGCCAAACAAGATCAGCAAATAGAACATCCACATCCACCAACGCGGCAGCGGGTTGTTGAATTCCTGCAAGTCACCATCCCAGGTGGGATGCATCAATTCGGCTTGTACGCCGGGCTCGAGCTTTTGTGTGCTCTGACTCTTCAGCAGCCAGAGCGAAAACAGAATACCGGCAGCAGTGATTCCAGCAATGTAGTAATGCCAGAAATCGCTGATGAAGTCGGGTACTGCATATCCTTCAATCATGTGTCTCTCCTAATGAATCGACTAATGAAATCGACGCGTGGTCAATCCGGTTTGCGGACCTCATCTGCATCCTCCTGGAATGGGAGGTTGCCAGCATCTTCGAACTTCTTCTTGTTACCTCGATAAAACGCCCACACAAGGATGGCAATAAACAATATGAAGAAGACGACAGTCACTATAGAACCGAGGAGGCCCGCATCCATATCACTTGGCCTTGGGTGCGTGAGTGCCCAGCACTTGCAGGTAGGCGATCAGCGCATCCATCTCGGACTTGCCTTGCAACATTTCCGGTGCTTGGGCGATCTCCTCATCCGTATATGGATGCCCGGCCCAACTCTTGAGCACAGTCATCTTTTTCTGGATGGTGGAGGCATCCGCAGCAGCATCAGCCAACCAGGGATAAGCAGGCATGTTGGATTCAGGCACCACATCACGCGGATTCATCATGTGGGTGTAATGCCAGTTATCCGAATAACGACCGCCGACACGATGCAGATCCGGGCCGGTACGTTTGGATCCCCAGAGGAACGGGCGATCGTAAGTAAACTCGCCCGCCACCGAGAAGTGGCCATACCGTTCGGTTTCAGCACGGAACGGACGCACCATCTGGGAATGGCAACCAACACAACCTTCCCTGATGTAGATATCCCGTCCAGTCAATTCCAGTGCGTTGTAAGGCATGAGCCCTTCAACCGGCTGGGTAGTCGACTTTTGGAAAAACAGCGGCACGATCTGCACCAAGCCACCCACGGAGACGACAACAAATGTCAGAACCATCAACCAGCCGATGTTCTTTTCTAAAGCCTTATGCGAAAACATATTCAGTCTCCTTGTTCATCAGGCCGCAACGGCTTCTGGGATACGGGCATCGTTGACAGCCTTGCCCGCAGCGATGGTCTTCCAAACGTTGTAAGCCATCAGCAACATGCCGGCAAAGAACAAGCCACCGCCGATCAGTCGGATGGTATAGAACGGATACATGGCATTGACCGACTGAGCAAAACTGTAGGTCAGGGTGCCATCCGTGTTGGTAGCACGCCACATCAAGCCTTGTGCAACACCGGCAATCCACAATGCAGCGATGTAGAGCACGACACCAATGGTTGACATCCAGAAGTGGGTGTTGATCAACTTGATGCTGAACATCTCTTCACGCCCGAACAAACGCGGGATGAGGTGATACAGAGAGCCAATCGAGATCATCGCTACCCAGCCCAGTGCGCCGGAGTGGACGTGACCAACAGTCCATTCGGTGTAATGAGACAGCGCATTGACCGTCTTCACCGACATCATCGGGCCTTCAAAGGTCGACATGCCATAGAAGGACATCGCAGTGATCAGGAACTTCAAGATCGGGTCGGTACGCAGCTTATGCCAAGCGCCAGACAGGGTCATGATGCCGTTCATCATGCCGCCCCAGCTCGGAGCGATCAGCATCAGCGAGAACACCATGCCGAGAGACTGCGCCCAGTCGGGAAGCGCGGTGTACATCAGATGGTGCGGACCCGCCCACATATAGATGAAGTTCAGCGCCCAGAAGTGAACGATGGACAAACGATAGGAGAAAATTGGGCGACCAGCCTGCTTCGGAATGAAGTAATACATCATGCCCAGGAAGGCGGTGGTGAGGAAGAACCCGACGGCGTTATGACCATACCACCACTGCACCATGGCGTCATGCACCCCAGCGTAAGCCGAGTAGGACTTGGTCATTGTCACCGGCAGTTCAGCACTATTAACAATATGCAGCAAGGCAATAGTGATGATGTAAGCACCGAAGAACCAGTTGGCTACGTAGATATGCTTGGTCTTGCGCTTGATGACGGTACCAAAGAACAACACCCCATAAGCGACCCAGACGACAGCGATCAGGATGTCAATCGGCCACTCCAGTTCGGCATATTCCTTGCTGGATGTATAACCCATTGGCAAAGTAATTGCTGCGAGAAGAATGACCAGTTGCCAGCCCCAGAACACAAAGGAAGCCAGCCCGTCGGACAACACCCGAGTCTGACAGGTGCGCTGAACAACATAGAGTGAAGTGGCAAACAACGCCGATCCACCAAACGCAAAAATTACCGCGTTGGTATGCAGAGGACGTAAACGTCCGTATGAAAGAAAGGGCGCCAAAGGACCAAGGTCCTTGGTTAAATCGGGCCAGATGAGCTGAGCGGCAATAAGTACACCGACCAGCATACCGACAATTCCCCACACGATAGTCATGATGGCGAACTGGCGGACGACCTTATAGTTGTATGTTGCTTCCATACGGGTCTCCTTAAGCGATACAGGCTGGGTTGAAAAACAAAGGCCGAATAAACGACATTCAAATCCTAAATAGACACTTGATATATGTCAACGAACACTTACATCTTCAGGTTGCTTCGAAGATAAATTTTTTGTGGCTTGTTTAGGCAATTCATCATCCATAAGTATGCGGTGCGCGGGTCCCTCCATGTCTTCAAACTGCCCGCTCTTGACCGCCCACAGAAACACAACAGCGATGACTGCGACGAAAACCAGACTGAGCGGGATCAACAGATAAAGAATGTCCATAGGCTGACTTTATTAAGGTGGCAGATAGTATTTGTGACCTAGCACAAAGAGATAATCAAAATTCCTTATGGACTCACGCATTCAATTTTTACTGATGCGTGACAAACGCATTGCATTAAGCACGACCAGCAACGAAGAAAGCGACATGCCGATACCTGCCATCCAGGGTGTCACATAGCCCATCGCGGCGGCAGGAATGGCGATCATGTTATAAAAAATTGACCAAGCCAAATTCTGCCGGATCACACCTTGCGCCTTGCGCGCCAACTTGACGCCATCCGCCAGTCGACCGATCTCGCTTGACAACAACACCATATCCGCAGCTGCCTGCGCCGCTTCAGCACCCTGGTCGACAGCGATCGAAACTTGCGCCTGCGCCAGCACCGGCGCGTCATTCACACCATCGCCGGTCATTGCGACGATGGCTCCGGCTTGCTGCATCTTGCGCACTGCCGCAAGTTTATCCTCTGGCAGCAGGTCGCCATGCGCGTCATCGATACCTAGTTCACGCGCCATCGCCTGCACGTTTGCATCACGATCACCTGAATAGAGGTGCAAACGCACCCCTAGATGTTTCAAATCGTCGATTAATTGCCGCGCCTGCGGCCGCAACGCATCTCCCAGCGCAAACCAGGCCAGGACGCCCGATTCATCAGCCAAACCAACCAGAGAGGCTCCGACCGAAAATCTTCCTTGCGCTGGCGCGTCACCAAGAAAACCCGGCGCACCCAAGCGATAGATTCTCCCTTCGATCTGCCCGCTGACCCCCTGACCGGGGATGTAACTCAGATTTTCCGCCGCGACGATTGACACCCCGGCCGCCACGCCTGCGGCTTCACGCAACGCAGCCGCCACCGGGTGAGTCGCCCCCTGTTCCAGGGCATGCGCAAAGGCAAGCACCTGCTGACGATCCATTCGATGCGTTTGCAGCACCTCCATATCCAGCAAGCTGAACTTGCCGGTGGTCAGCGTTCCCGTCTTGTCGAAAACAAAATCCGTCGCGTGCGCGAGCGTTTCCAGCGCATGGCCGCGCGTCGAAAGCAATCCAAGTCGGGTCAAACGCCCCAATGCCGCAGTCAACGCAGCCGGCGTCGCCAACGCAAGCGCACACGGGCAAGACACCACCAACACGGAAACGGTGATCCAGAACGCACGCGAGGCGTCGACCCAATACCAGATCCCCGCGACAGTGGCGGCAACCAGCAATAAGGAAAACACGAACCATCCGGCGACTCGATCAGCAATTTGTGCCATGCGAGGCTTCTCGGCCAGCGCACGATCCAGCAATCGCACAATCCCCGACAACACTGTATCCGGACCGACCTTCTCGACGCGCACCACGAGCGGACTTTCCAGATTGATGGTGCCCCCGATGACGGGGCTGGTTGCATGTTTAGAAACCGGCAGCGACTCGCCCGTCAGCAGCGACTCATCAACGCTGGAAGCACCTTCAACCACACTGCCGTCAGCCGGAAAACTCTCGCCAGGTCCAATCAAAACATGATCGCCAGCCATTAGCCTGACCGCTGCAACCATTTCCTCTTCACGCGTTTGCGGATATCCGGGCAGGCGCATTGCTGCGGCGGGAATCAGTTTGATCAAGCTTTCAGCCGCTTCAGCCGAACTCTTGCGCGCACTCATTTCCAGGAAACGCCCCGTGAGCAGGAAGAAAACAAACATCGTGACTGCATCAAAGTACACCTCGGCACTGCCGATAAAAGTGCCATAGATGCTTGCCAGATAGGCCGCGCCGACCCCCAACGCGACCGGCACATCCATACCCGCCCGCTTGAGCTTCAAATCGCGCCAAGCCCCTTGAAAAAACGGCCAGGCAGAATAAAAAACCACTGGGGTTGTCAGCATCAAGCTTGCGAAACGCATCAGCGCCTCGATATCGCTGGTCATCGTTCCCTCATCCGCCATATAGGCGGGCACTGCGTACATCATTACCTGCATCATGCCGAGACCGGCAATCGCGAGGCGTCGAATTGCGGTATTGCGCTCTTTACGGAACAACTCCTCCTGACGACCGGCATCGAATGGATACGCCAGATAACCGATGTCCTGAATGCTCTTGAGAATGTCCGAAAGTTGGATGCGACTGGCGTCCCAACGTACGCGCGCGCGGTGGGTGGAAAAGTTGATATCCGCCGCCAGAACACCGGGTAATTGGTGTAAATGACGTTCGTTCAACCACACGCATGCAGCGCAGACGATCCCTTCCAGAATCAAATTTGCTTCGCGGATCTGGCCATCATCGCCCTCGCTCTTTACAAAACTGTTCTGCACTTCCGGTAAATCGTAGAGCTTGAGGTTCTTCAACTCCTCCAGCGCGGCTTCCGCCGTTTTCGGCATATCGGTGCGGAGCCGGTAGTAATCAGCATTACCTGAATCGATAATGGTCTGCCCCACCGCTTGGCAGCCGATACAGCATGCGGGTTGGTTGTTACCTTCATAAAGGATGAAATATTTTGCGCCGGGCGGAACCGGTTCACCGCAATGAAAACAGGCGGCGGCTGAGTTGGATTGATTCATAAGCGCTATTTTAACCAGTAGCCGGTTCCAGGCGATTCGCCAATGCCGCGAACTCGTATACGGACAAGGTCTCGCCGCGCCGACGCGGATCTATGCCCAACTCGGCAAACAGAGCGTCATCCACACGTCCTTTCAGGGTGTTGCGCAGCGTCTTGCGACGTTGACCGAAAGCACGCGCTACCACTTCGGCAAAAATCTTCGCATCGCGATAAGGTACTGCCGGCAACGGCAATGGCGTCAAACGCACGATGGCGGAATCAACCTTGGGCGGCGGTTGAAACGCACCGGGCGGCACGGTGAATAACTTGGTCACCTTGAACCGAGATTGCAGCATCACCGATAGCCGCCCGTAGTCTGGCGTATCGGGAGAAGCTGCCATGCGGTCGACCACCTCTTTCTGCAACATAAAAGTCATGTCAACAATCGATTCCGCGCTTGCCGCCAAATGAAACAGCAACGGCGAGGAAATGTTGTAAGGCAGGTTGCCGACCACTCGCAAAATTGGAACGCCCCCAGCGCCCAAGCTCGCGAAGTTGAACGTCAGTGCGTCCTCCGCATGGACAGTGAGTCGATCTGGCGGAAACTCCGCTTGCAACCGCGCCACCATCTCTCGATCAACCTCCACAACATCAAGATGCGGCAACGTCTGTAACAAGGGGCGTGTGAGCGCCCCGGGACCGGGGCCGATTTCCACCATCAGATCGCCCGCCACTGGCCGAATCGCGGCAACGATCCGCTCAATGTAATGCGTATCGACCAGAAAGTGCTGTCCCAGTGATTTTTTGGCTTTAGGCAGGGCCTGACGTGTCGAATTCCCAATCATGCAACCATCCGATTGCGCGCCATAGACCAAGCCGCATCAATCGCCACACGCAGACTCCCCGCGTTGATCTCACCCGTTCCAGCGAGATCCAGCGCAGTGCCGTGATCGACTGAAGTACGCACAATCGGTAAGCCTAACGTGATGTTGACGCCTTCGCCGAAACTCGCATGCTTCAACACCGGCAAACCTTGATCGTGATACATCGCCAAAACCGCGTCGGCGACAGCAAGATTCTTCTTCTGAAACAAAGTATCGGCCGGCAGTGGACCAACCAGATGCATGCCCTCGCCACGTAATTGCTGCAATACCGGTTCAATCACTTCAATTTCCTCGCGTCCTAAATGACCACTTTCGCCTGCATGCGGATTCAGCCCAGCGACCAAAATAAGCGGCTCGGAAAGACCAAAATCGCGGCGCAATGCGCCATGCAAAATAGACAATGTTTCCAACAAGCCTGTTGGCGTGATGGCGTCCGCCACCTCACGCAAGGGTAAATGAGTCGTTGCCAGCGCCACCCGCATTCCGCCGCCCATCAACATCATCACCACATGAGGCGTATCGGTCAGTTCAGCCAAAAATTCGGTATGCCCGGTAAATGCAATACCAGCCTGATTGATAACCCCCTTATGCACCGGCCCGGTCACCAAACCGGCAAACTCACCGCTCATGCATCCCGCCACCGCCCTGCGCAAAGTATCCAATATATAAAATGCATTGCGCTGATCAAGTTGGCCCGGCTTTACGGGCGTGACAACCGGCATGTGCAGAAGGCTCAACCGCGCATCGCTGCCCGGACTGTAATCCGGCGCATCAAACAACAGGCCCAACATAGCCGCGCGAGCAGCGACGACATCACGATCCGCCAAGATCACAACCTGCCCGGCAAAATTCGACTGCGCCAGCAAGACGCACAAATCCGGACCAATTCCAGCAGGCTCACCAGCAGTCAAAACCAAAGGGGGATTTTTATACATGGCAACAAATAAAAAAGGGGCGGCTCAGGTCTCCCCAGCCGCCCCGGTTACAACCAGATGGAATCAGTCGCGATCGCCCATAAAGGCCATCAACAATTGCAGCAGATTGACAAAAATATTGTAGATGTCCAGATAAATCGCCAGCGTCGCCATCACATAGTTGGTCTCGCCGCCATTCACCACACGGCTAACGTCGTACAGCAAAAAGCCGGAGAACAGCAAAATAGCAACAGCAGAAAGCGTCAGTGCCAACGCCGGGATCTGGAAGAAAATGTTTGCCAGGCTAGCCAGAATCAACAGCACGATTCCCACCATCAAGAACTTGCCAAGAAAGCTGAAGTCTTTCTTGGTTGTCGTGGCAATACCAGCCAAAGTCAAAAAGATTGCACCAGTGCCCCCCGCAGCCAGGCCGACAATCTCGGCACCATTTCTTAGATTCAACGCTGTTTGCAGAATCGGCCCGAGCATCACCCCCATAAAACCGGTAAGCACCAACAACAACACCACACCCAAGCCACTGTCACGATTCGCGTTAATGGCAAAAAACAGCCCCATCATTACCGCCATCATGCCGATGGCGAACATGAAAGGATGTTCGGCGGCCAAGGTAAAGTTCAGGCTCATGCCAAAAACAGCCCCGATCACCGTCGGAATCATCGTCAAACCCAGCATCATGTAGGTATTACGCAGCACCCGGTTTGGCTGATCAACGGCAATGGCGCCATCCACACGCACAGCATTGTCGAATCGAGTATTCATTGGTAAAGCTCCACTACAAGTTAGAAACGGAAGCTAAGACTACTGATGACCGGCAAGAGTTTCAACTTCAATGCCACAATATCGACGCAAAGTCCGCCTCCTGTAGAATCCATTCCTTTCGTTCAACTCCCACAATCATGGCGCTAATAGTCCAAAAATACGGTGGCACCTCGGTAGGCTCAATAGAACGCATACGCAATGTCGCGGAGCGCGTGGCCAAATTCAAAATGCTCGGGCATCAAGTAATAGTGGTGCTATCCGCCATGTCCGGCGAAACCAACCGGCTCATCGGTTTGGCCAAAGAAATCCAGAAAGACCCCGATCCTCGCGAGATGGATGTACTACTCTCCACTGGCGAGCAAGTCACCATCGCACTGTTGGCGATGGCACTTAAAGATCTTGGCCTGAAAGCCAAAAGCTACACCGGAGCCCAGGTCCGCATCGTCACCGATGACGCCCACACCAAAGCCCGTATCTTGTCCATTGACGAAGATCGCATGCGCGCGGACCTTGACTCCGGCCAAGTTGTCGTCGTGGCGGGATTCCAGGGAGTCGACGAAAAGGGCAACATCACCACACTCGGCCGAGGCGGTTCGGACACCACCGGCGTTGCCCTCGCCGCAGCGCTTAAAGCCGATGAATGTCAGATATACACCGACGTCGATGGCGTTTACACCACCGATCCGCGCATCGTCCCGGAAGCTCGCAAACTCGACAAAATCACGTTCGAAGAAATGCTGGAACTCGCCAGCCTGGGCTCCAAGGTGCTGCAAATCCGTTCAGTCGAATTCGCCGGCAAATACAAAGTCAAATTGCGTGTGCTGTCCAGCTTTCAAGAAGATGGCGAAGGCACATTGATCACTTTCGAGGAAGAAAACATGGAACAACCGATCATCTCCGGCATCGCCTTCAACCGTGACGAAGCCAAACTCACCGTCCTTGGCGTACCCGACAAACCCGGCATTGCCGCATTGATTCTCGGCTCAGTTGCCGACGCCAACATCGATGTCGACATGATCGTGCAGAACGTCGGCGCCAATAACACCACTGACTTCACCTTCACCGTACATCGCACCGAATTCAAGAAAGCGATGGAAGTGCTCAACAAAGTCAAAACAGAGATTGGCGCACGTGAAGTCACTGGCGACGACAAAATTGCGAAAATATCGCTGGTAGGCATCGGCATGCGCACCCATGCTGGCGTCGCCAGCAAGATGTTCGGCACCCTGGCGGCGGAAAACATCAACCTGCAAATGATCTCCACCTCAGAAATAAAAATCTCCGTCGTCGTCGACGACAAATACACCGAACTCGCCGTGCGCGCACTGCACCAGGCTTTCGAACTCGAAAAAGCCCCCACCTGAAGCTTTCCGGGATTGCTTTAAACTAGCCGCGCGGTTATTCTAGACGTGGCCGAGTGGTCGAAGGCACACCCCTGCTAAGGGTGCATCCGGTCAAAAACTGGATCCAGGGTTCGAATCCCTGCGTCTCCGCCAACCAACGTATTAAACAATTGATTTCATTATTGTTTTTATTTAACGTTGTTTCGCTATACGCTTGGTTCTACGTTTCAATTTAAGGCAGTTCCGGTCTCTTTTCGATCTCATTGGCAACCAGCCCATGACATCTTCAACAGACATCGCTCTGTCGAGCTTCATTGCAACGTTCGGTTCATCAACTGCCATAAATCCCCATCGTTACTGGACCACTGACGCATTCGCAGTGCGTCACTATCAACGATCAAGAACTTGGGCAGTGACTGGTACCGCTCATCGGCTATACAGTCCATCTATTCCGCATTGTTCACGGGTGGCGTCAACTTCATGCCCTCCTCCAAGTCGAGACTAGCGGTGAAGTTGGGATCGTTGGCATCCGCCCAGTGCCCAGTAGTGTTCAGCCAAGTTCACCTGTAGCTCATTGATCAGCGTTAAAGGCAATGCGGTGCAGTAGCAAATAATCATTTCCAGGGTTAATCCCTCGGTCCAAACTGATTGACGAGTTGTGGTTGTCGTCGTTCCTGGTAAGGTTTCCCCGAACGGGGAGAGATCCGGCCAGATCGTCACCTTTGGCAGCGGAATCCGCATCATCGCCTTCATGACAGAAGGCGCGGCGATTCACAAGATCCTCGGCCACCTTGGACTAGCCCATTTCACCGCCACAGATCCCGCCAGCACATGGACCGCCCCAACGGGAGATGCCGGGTGCCGAACCCGACGAGTTCGACGCCCAGTTTCAACCGGCACCGGACTACAAGTTTGATTAACGGATTGCGTGCTAACGGCTTACCGGGCAAAAACCGACGAGCGCGCATTGTCCGCCTGGAGACATTCGTGCCTGAGGCTGTCCAGGAAGCGAGCAAAACCATCTCTCGCATGATCTCAGGCGCGAAGCAACAGTCTGCCGACCGCGAACGGGGTTTTTCAAGACAGGCGCTCGTCAATTCCGCGATTGACCAAGGTTCAATTGCCCCAGATACTTCCAAATCTATTCTTCAAGGTTCGGGTATACACAATTCTCATGCCCACCCCAATACTTCTGGAAGTCACGTTGCAGCTTCAACCGGGGCCGCCGCACACGGTTTTTATGATTGAGGGGGATGTCGAAGCGTTGCTTGGTTACAGTGCCAGCAGCATTCTGCAAGGGGCTGTATCGATCCCGACGCTAATACACCCTGACGATCAGGATGTACTGGATGCGATGCTGAGCATTCAGCATCGATCTGCTTCCCAGCCACAACATCACGTCTGCAACCTTCGCATGCGCCAGGCAAATGGACGCATCCGCTGCCTGGTTGCGGAATATGCCCAGGAATCGACTGCTTCTGGGGCGGCTCTCAACCTGCGACTGCGCGATGCCAAGGGCTTGTTTGATCCACAAGATACACTGGCTACCAGCGCGGGTTTTCGCTCGATGATGGAAATCACCAACGATTTCATCTTTTTCAAGGATCGAAATCACGTTTTTACCAGTGCCAGCCAAACCCTGGTCAACGTTACCCAGACGGCGGGGCACTGGACGGACCTGATCGGCCAGACCGATTACGACGTCTTTCCCGAAGTCTATGCCGACCTTTATTACCGCTTGGAAAAGCAGGTGTTTGCCGGTCTTTCAGTCGTTCAGGAAATCCAGGAATTCCAGACTAACGATGGCGAGAAAGGCTGGGTCGATAACCGTAAATACCCGATCCGGAATGAACAGGGCGAGATCGTCGGACTGTTTGGCATCGCCCGTGTGATTACCGACCGGGTATTGGCGGAACAGGCGTTGCGGCAAGAACACGATAGGCTGCAACTGATCCTTGACTCCGCGCCGATCGGTATCTGGCTGCAAGATGGGGCCGGCAAGATCGCCTTCGTCAACAAGGCTTTTTGCCAGGCGACCGGCATTCCCGAAGCCACATTTCTCTCGGTGGCGAATTACGCCGACTTAATCCCGGAAGCCTTTCGCCCGCAGTGTCTGGCTTCCGACGCCAAGGCACTGGCGAGTAATGGCATCAGCGTGTCGCATCAACGTCTACCCTTTGTCGACGGCCAGATCCATGATTTGCGCATCATCAAGGCGGTCAAGCGGGATGTTGAGAAAGACACCGTCACACTGGTCGGCCTGAGCCTGGATATTTCAGAAGAGATTCGCCAGGAACAGGCGCTGCTGCTGGAGCGTGACAGTACCCGCAACATCCTGGCGACGGTGGAAGCGATGATCGTCGCGCTCGACCTCGATGGGCGCATCACGCTGGTCAACCGCAAGGGTTGCCAGATTCTGGGCTACAGCGAAGACGAACTGATCGGCAAGGACTGGTTCACGACTTGCCTGCCCAGTCGCGTCGATGTGGATCAGGTGCGCGAGGTTTTCAAATCAGCCTTGGCCGGCAATCTTGTCGGCTCCGAGTATTACGAGAACCCGGTAATCACACGGCATGGCGAAGAACGTTTGATCGCCTGGCACAACAGCACCATCCACGACAAGGACGGCAACATCATCGGCGGCATGTCGGCGGGTGAGGACATCACCGAGCGCAAGAAAAACGAAGTGAACCTGCGCGAGAACCAACAATTGCTGCATGCTTTGATCGATGAAATCCCCGATCCGGTGATCCTGAAAGACCGCAATGGCAACTTCCTGTTATGTAACCAGGCCGTCGCCCGGCTCTACAACACCACCCCGGAAGCCATGGTCGGAAAACATGACGGCGACTTTGGCGTCCCCAAGGAGATGGCCGATTCGTTCCGCGACAACGTGATGGCAATCATGGCGAAAGGTGAAACGGAAATCGTCTTCGAAGATAGCCTGAACAGTGAAAGTGGCGAAATTCATCACTATCGATCGATCAAAAAACCGTTCAAGGACGCGCTTGGCCAGGATCAGATCCTGGTTGTTGCGCAGGACATCACTGACGTAATCAAGGCCCAGACAAAGGTCGCCGTCAGCGAAAAACGCTTGCAGGAAGTGCTGGCCATCACCAATGAAGGCGTATGGGATTGGCATATTCCGAGCGGCAAGGTGCTTCACAACCGGCAATGGTTCACGCTATTTGGTGCGGAGCCAGGCGAAATTGACGAAACCCTCGAAGGCTTCGTCAAACTGATCCATCCGGACGATCGGGAAACCGTTTTAAAGCGGATTACGGCGATGCTTGAAGGAAGCAATGGCGACTATCACTCAAAACATCGCTTATTAACCCTCAATGGCCGGCCGATATGGGTGCTGGACCGGGGCCGAATTGTTGAAAGGGACAATAACGGTAAGGCTGTCAGGGTGATTGGCAGTGTTACTGACGTCACTTACCAGATCGAATATCAACACCAGCTGGAGCACATCGCCCACTACGACACCCTGACCGGTTTACCCAACCGCGTCCTGCTGGCAAATCGCCTTCACCACGCCATGTCGCAGGTTCACCGGCGCGGAGGCAAGCTGGCAGTCGCTTATCTTGACCTGGACGGCTTCAAGGCGATCAACGACCAACATGGGCATGATGTGGGCGACCATCTGCTGACCACGCTGGCCGGCCATATGAAGCATGCCTTGCGCGAGGGCGATACGCTGGCGCGTCTGGGCGGTGACGAATTCGTCGCGGTCATCATCGACCTGCCGGATATCGAATCCTGTGTGCCGACGCTTTCGCGTCTGCTCGCGGCGGCGGCGGAAGCGGTGCATGAGCAGGGTAATCTGCTGTGCGTCTCGGCCAGCCTGGGGGTGACGTTTTTTCCGCAGGCTGAGGCGATCGACGCCGACCAACTTTTGCGCCAGGCGGATCAGGCGATGTATCAGGCCAAGCTGGCGGGCAAAAATCGATACCACATCTTCGATACCGAGCAGGATCGCAGCGTGCGCGGTCATCATGAAAGCCTGGAGCGGATCAAGCAGGCGCTGGATGAAAGTGAGTTCGTTCTCTACTACCAGCCCAAGGTGAACATGCGCTCTGGTGTCGTTATCGGCGCCGAGGCATTGATCCGCTGGCGGCACCCAGAGCGGGGCTTGCTGCCCCCCGCCGCCTTTCTGCCGCTGATTGCCAACCATCCGCTGGCGATTGAAATCGGTGAATGGGTGTTGGACACGGCGATGACGCAGATCGAGACCTGGAAGGCTGCCGGCTTGCCGCTGCCGATCAGCGTCAATATCGATGCGATGCAGCTCGAGCAAGCTGACTTTATCTATCGCTTGCGGCAGCAACTTGCTGCTCACCCTGCGGTCGCGGCTGATGACCTGGAACTGGAAGTGCTGGAAACCAGCGCGCTGGAAGACATTGCCCACGTTTCCAGCGTGATCCTGGCTTGCCGCGAGATGGGGGTCGGTTTCGCACTGGATGACTTCGGCACCGGCTATTCGTCGCTGACCTATCTGAAACGTCTGCCGGCCGGCATGTTGAAAATTGATCAGAGCTTTGTCCGCGACATGCTGGATGATCCCGACGATCTGGCGATTCTCGACGGCGTCCTTGGCCTTGCCAGTGCTTTCCGTCGCCAGGCGATCGCGGAAGGGGTGGAAACCCTGGCGCATGGCGAGATTCTGCTGCAGCTTGGTTGTGAACTAGCGCAAGGCTATGCCATTGCCCGCCCGATGCCGGCCGAAGCCATGCCCGACTGGCTGGCGTCATGGCGTCCGGATGCATCCTGGCTTGGCCGTGCCCCGATCCGCCGGGAAGACCTGCCAATTCTGTTTACCTGGGTGGAACATCGAGCCTGGGTTACTCAGGTGTTGGGCTACTTGCGGGGAGAGCACAGCGCGGGACCGGCGTTGGATTTCAAAGAGTGCCGTTTTGGGGAATGGCTCAGCCATGCTGGCGAGCGGCATGCCGATCAACAAGCAGCCGTTGCGGCAATCGAACCTTTGCATAACGAAATCCATGCCTTGGCGACAACGTTGATCAGCTTCAAACAACTAGGTCAGACGGATGCGATGCTGGCGCGAATGGAAGCGTTCTACCGCTTGCGCGACCGTTTGCTGACGCAACTATTGGAGATGTTGCGTTGATAAACCCCTGAAACCGTCAAGTAAGTTTGTTTCGCTGGGGCGTGTTAATTGCCTGTCGCGGCCGCAGCCGGCGGGATGCGCTGCAAGTCGACGAACCCGCCGCATGGCCATTCCCTGCAAGAGTTCATCAACGCAGCAGCGCGCCTGTCAGTGCAACCAGAAATATGAATGCCTATTGCGCCGAATGCGCACACCTCGCAAAGTAGGCACTCCGCCACCAGAAGCGTCCCCCGACCACCATGATGCCTCGTACGCGATCACTGACTGCCCTTGCCCTATTCGCGTTGGCTCTGGCCGGCTGCGGCGAATCGGCCGACGTGGCAATGGATTCCACCCGTATGGCCTCCGCCCCGGCACCCATGATGGAGATGGCCAGCAGCGACGCCGCCAGTCCGAACGAAGCCAGTCCAAAACATCTTGCCGAACGTCAATACTGGGTCTTCGAACTGCCCGAGAAGGACATTGAGGTCCGCTGGCAGGCCCACATCAACCTCTGCAAGACCGATTGCGAAGTCCTCAACGCCGCCCTCGGCAAATCAGCGCATGCCCCGGTCAACGCCCACCTGCAAATCCGCGTCGGCCGGGCCTCCGCCGCCACCTTGCTGTCGGCCATGAGTGGCCCCGAGGTAACCGAGCGCCGCCTCGAACGGGAAGACAAAACCCTTCAGGTCGTCGACACCGAAGCCCGTCTGAAGAACCTGGCCGAACTGCGCGACCGCCTGCGCAACCTGCTCGCCAGCCGTGCTGGCACATTGAAGGACGTACTGGAAACCGAGCGCGAACTGGCCCGCGTGCAGAGCGAACTCGATGCCCTGGCCGCGCAACGCAAACTTCTGGCCAACGAAACCGAGAAGATTCTTCTGACCGCCGACTACCGACCGGAACCAAGCATCGGAGAAACCGGATCCCTGCAACCTCTGGTGGAGGCTTGGCGCGGCGCTGGGAGGGCCTTTGCCGAAAGCCTGTCATCGGCCCTGCTGTTCATCGTTCAGGCCTTGCCCTGGCTGGTCATCGTGGCCCCTGCGATCTGGGGCCTCTGGAAACTCATGCGCCGGCTGTTCAACTGGCGCAGCAAGGGCGCCCTGCCGAAAACCGCAAGCAAAGAGATATCCCAATGACCTGCTTCAGCCCTCTGTTCCTGGTCACCATCCGGGCCAATTACGGCGCCGAAACTGTTGGCAGCGCCACCGTCGTCGGCAAAGTCGCGTAGGAAATCGTCACGGACAAGCTCAATACCGCCGCCCAACTTGAACAGCAGCATATCGACGAAGCCATACGCGAGTCGAAGCAGTCAACATCGATCACTTCCCGCGGGCCTTTCTCGGCCCGTAGAATGGCTGCATGAGCCTCCAAAACACCACCACACCGGACGACCTGATCCGGGACATCAGCGGCCTTGTTACCCTGCCCGACGTCTATCTACGCATCAACCGCCTGATCGATGACCCGAAAAGCACCCGCGCGGACATCGCCAGAGCGATCAACCAGGACGCCTCCTTCACGGTGAAGCTGCTCAAGCTGGCCAACAGCGCGGTTTACAACTTCCCGTCCACTGTCGACTCGGTTACCAAGGCGGTCACCATCATCGGCACCGCGCAGGTCCGCAACCTCGCCCTATCGCTTTCGGTGGCCAATAGTTTCGCCGGCCTGCCCAACGATCTGGTGTCAATGCGCAATTTCTGGAAGCACAGTCTGCTTTGCGCTCTTTGCGCTCGCCGTCTATGCAAGGTGGCCCGTCGCTGCGACGCCGATGCGCTGTTCACCGCCGGCTTGCTGCACGACATCGGCGAATTGATTATCTTCAACCGCCTGCCGGAAGAGGCCCGTGCCGCCCTCATGCTGGTGCTCGTCAGCCAGGAGGAAATCACGGTGTCCGATGCGGAAATGGAGACCATGGGCTTCGACCACAGCGTCGTCGGCGGCACCCTAGCTCAAAAATGGAACCTGCCGCCCATGCTGCAGGAATGCATCGCCCACCATCACCATCCAAGCCAGGCCGAGAAATTCCCCCGCGAGGTCGCCATCATCCATATTGCCAACACCCTGGCGCAACTTGCCGAAGTCGACAGTCTGGAACTCGACGATGCCCCCGCCATCGACCCGCTGGCCTGGGAAGTCACTGGCCTCGACAGCGAGGTCATCGAAGAGACCGTAAAGAGCACCCAGACCGAGTTTGACGAAATCGAACAACTCTTCCTTGGGCAATAGGCCATGGCACTCATTTCTAGCCAGGCCAAGCCCACCCTGCAGCCCTGCCTGCCCGGCTTCGAGCATGTACGGCGGTCCTGGAACGCCCAGTTCGAGTCGTATGCCGCACGCATCCTGCCGGGCGAGTTCTACGTCACCAAAAACAAGGAAGGCGTCGCCACCACGCTGGGTTCCTGCATTTCTGCCTGCATCCGCGACAAGGTTTTCGGCATCGGCGGCATGAACCACTTCATGCTGCCGACCACCGAGGTCAGCGATCTCGCCTCACTCAAGGCCAGCAATCTGTCCGAGGCCACCCGCTATGGCAACTACGCCATGGAGCACCTGATCAACGAGATCATGCGTAACGGCGGGCGTCGGCAGAACCTGGAAGTAAAGCTGTTTGGCGGCGGCCGCATCATGTCCAACATGACCGATGTCGGTCTCGCCAACATCACCTTCGTACGCGACTACCTGGCCATGGAAAACCTGTCTGTGGTCGCCGAGGACGTCGGCGATATCTTTCCGCGCATGATCATGTATTTCCCGGCGACTGGCATGACCAAGGTGAAGCGGCTGCGCTCTCTTCACAACAACACCATCGTTGACGAAGAACGCCGCTACGTCGACAGCATCAAAAAACAGCCGGTTTCGGGCGATATCGAACTGTTTTAGAACACATCATGTCGATCACCTTTTGCAAGTCCTCCAACGGCCCGCTGCCGATAGCCAGGCAATAAGCGTCATCGGAGAAACACCTGCCTCTGCAACCTGTTTAGCGCGCATTCCGGTTGATGATCTGCAAAGGCCGCCAGTCGCTTCCCTGTTGCAATTGCGTGGCAGCGGCATCGTTGTCGGTGACCGCATAGTTGCCGCGACCATCGGTGAAGGCATGTTTGTAGGCCGGTAGCCAACTTTCCTTGCCGGTTTCGGAATCTCGGGTTTCGATCTGGCCGGTCAGCACCTTGTAGAACTCCGTCTGCGTATCCGAAGAACGCGCCAGTCGATCCGCCTGCCAACGTCGATCCGCCTCATTGATTTCCCGCGTCACCCGCGCCATTTCCGCGCCGCGCTTGATTTCGGCCGCAGCCGCCCGCTTCACCCAGTCTGGATTCAACCGAAAACTGCGCATGCTGTATTCCATCAACCGGCTGTCCTCGCGCACCCGACTGGCCGGCGCAATCCAGGCGGCGGTGCCGATGTTGGACCACAAGCCGGAATCCCCCAGCGTAAACAGCGTGGTGTAGAGGCGTCCACGCATCGGCCTGCCACCCTCCTCCAACTCGAAATCGACATAACCGGCCTGAACCTGGGTGGCGACTTGGGGCGCGAGTTTGCGTAACGCCGGCACTTCGACGAAACGCCCGACCAGCCGCGCCCGCCCCAACTCCTTGCGGGCAATCTGTCCAAACACGATGTTGCGCGCGAAGTCGGCCACCCCCATCGCCGGATACACCCAGGCCCCATCCATCACACTTCCAACTGCCGGATTCAAAATGCCACCGCTGGAACGCTGATAAACCGCCGGATCGACAAAATAAAAGCGCGGATACCAACCAAAGCGCGCCTGACCATCCGGCGAAGTCGCGCGAAAACCGATGTTGCTCTCCACCAGATCCAGCTTGTTCCAGGCCACCCCGCTCGGCCGCATACCGCCTTCGGTACGCCAGCGCTCAGGCAGCAATAGATAAAAAGCAGCCTGATAGGGCTCGACAAACAACTGCATACGGGTAACACCGGCCGCTGGCACCTCCTTGGCATGTGCCAGCGGGGAAACCGACGTTGCCAACAAGACCGCAATAACCAACACAGAAAGAACACTGCATGCTCTCATGAAACCACGCAGAAACATGATCGCCTCCGGCTTGAAAACAAGGGGTTCGAATCGATTAAAAATTGCGATTTCAGTATGGCAGATGCCATTCTGGATGCCGGAGATATTCCTTGCATTCCACTCCAGCCGAGTCCAACCAGGCAGAAACCCTCGGCAAGATTAACAACTGTCGTAACGGCGCTGAACCGCTGAATGGCGGCTTGGGTTCCCCTATTACGCCACCCTATTCGTTGCGTTCATGATCAACAGTCGCCCACCCGCCGTGCTCGCAGAAGTTCACGTGTCTGCTCGCCACCAAAGTCCGACTCGATACGAATCATGTAAGCGCTATCGCTCTCGGCGGTGAGCACGCTCTTTGATGTGCCAGAGATGACCTTGAGCTTGCAAACCGCTGAATAGGTATAGGTATTCCCCGATCGAGTGACAGCGGAGAATTTACATCCA
The DNA here is from genome assembly GCA_020049415.1 of Betaproteobacteria bacterium. Lineage (GTDB taxonomy): Bacteria > Pseudomonadota > Gammaproteobacteria > Burkholderiales > Thiobacillaceae > PFJX01. The sequence continues at coordinate 15,279 of JAIFKV010000062.1, read as the reverse complement.
CTTTTCGCCAACTTCTCATTCTGCTTCTTCATATCGTCACTCGGGTTCGTACACTTCTTCATCTTGATAATCTGAGGTTTTCCCGGCGTGTCGGGAGTCTCGATCGTGCGGCTGAACTCCCACAGTCCTGTGCGCAGCGCTGGCAAGTCATCGGCAGAAACTGGACCTGTGACTAAAGTTGCCAACAAAAGCGCGATGACACTTGCGGGTATTGAGCCGAGAAAATGCCGGGTCAGAAAGGCGTGGTGTCTCATGGAAGTAGCCTCCTAGTTTGGTAAAGGTAAAGGTGCCTAACAACTAATGTTTCCGATCAATGCGCCGACCAGCGCAGCAGCCGATATCATTACAAAAAGGGCGCAACACAGCACCATTTTTGTGTTCAAGTGCATTTCTGCTCCCCTTGAATTTCCGCAGAAGGTTATGTCCTTTCAACAAGCGCAGGGAATGTTCCTACTGAAGCTATCCAAGCCTGCCTCGCAGTACCAGGAGCCTGTCGGTACAAATTGAGTCAGTAAACCGCCCGCATTGAATTTGCAAAATGCACTTGACCCCGATCGCATGACCCTCGAACAGGAGGCCGTTATGCCGTCCGATTCGTTATGCAGTCAGCTTCTGATGAAGCCGTTCTTCAGGCGAGACCTCCCAACGATTCAGCTCGACCAAACATGACCTACCGCGCCCTCTACCTTACCAACACCCCCGAGTTTTCTGTCCGGGTCGCCGAACTCGAAGACTTGCCTGAAGGCGATGTCGAACTGCGTATCGACCACTCGACGCTCAACTACAAAGACGCGTTGGCGCTGTGCAACAAAAGCCCGATCGTGCGCACCTGGCCGATGGTGGCGGGCATCGACGCGACCGGCGTGGTGGAAAGTTCGACTCACCCTGATTTTCAGGCCGGCGACGCTGTGGTGCTGAACGGTTGGGGGCTGGGCGAAACGCGCTGGGGCGGGCTGGCGCAACGTACCCGCGCGCCCGGCGACTGGCTGGTGAAGTTGCCGGCATCGCTAACCCCGCGCGATGCCGCCGCCATCGGCACCGCCGGCTATACGGCGGCACTGTGTGTGCTGGCTTTGCAGCGGCATGGATTGACGCCGAGCGACGGCCCGATTCTGGTCACCGGCGCCACCGGCGGCGTTGGTTCCATCGCACTGATGCTGTTGGCCCGCGCCGGTTTTGAGGTGCATGCGTTGACCGGCAAAACAGCGGATCACGCCTATTTGAAAAACCTGGGTGCGGCTACGGTGCAGGATCGCGCCGAACTGACCGCCCCCGGCAAAGCGTTGCAGAAAGAGCGCTTCGCCGGCGTCGTCGATGCGCTCGGCAGCCAGGCGCTGGTCAATGCCTGCGCGCAGGTGAAGCGAAACGGCGCGGTGGCCGCTTGCGGTCTGGCGATGGGCATGGATTTCCCGGCCAGCGTCGCGCCGTTCATTTTGCGCGGCATCACGTTGTACGGCATCGATTCGGTCTATGCCAGCCCGGCGCGCCGGCAATCCGCCTGGGCGCGCCTGGCCAGCGGCCTGGAGTTGAACGCATTGGCGGGCATCGTGCATGAGATCAGCTTGGCCGAAGCGGTTCCCGCCGCTGAAAAAATGCTCGCCGGACAACTTACCGGACGCTACCTTGTCGATCTCAATATTTGAAAAATAACCGCCATGCACCCTGTTAACGCACAACATCACCCGCACGGCATCGTCACGCTGGATGCCGAATATGTCCGTCCCGGACTCGCTGCCGTACATCTGATCGTCGAACAAGGCCGCGCCGCGATCATCGACACCGGCACCAACGCCGCCGTGCCGCATGTACTGGCCGCTTTGGCCAATCTTGGCGTTGCCCCCGACGCGGTGGATTACGTCATCGTCACCCATGTGCATCTGGACCATGCCGGGGCCGCCGGCGCTTTTCTCGCCGCCTGCCCGAACGCGAAACTGGTGGTGCATCCACGCGGCGCACGTCACCTGATCGACCCGAGCAAACTGGTGCAAGGCTCGATAGCAGTTTATGGCGAAGCTGCGTTCAACGCCTTGTATGGCGAAATCGTGCCGGCGCCGGTCGAGCGGGTGATCGAAGCCGACGACGGCTTTACGCTCGATTTCAACGGTCGCCGCCTGGAATTCATCGACACGCCCGGCCATGCGCGGCATCACTATTGCATCCACGATCTAACCAGCAATGCGCTGTTCACCGGCGACACCTTCGGCATTTCCTATCGCGAGTTCGACGTTGCGGGTCGTCCGTTTATTTTTCCCACCACGACGCCAGTGCAGTTCGAACCGCAAGCGCTGCATGCATCCATCGACCGACTGGTCGCGCGCAACGCCGAAGCCGCGTATCTGACGCATTACGGCCGCGTCGACAACCTGTCGGCGCTAGCACCGGTTCTGCATGGCCTGATCGATGCATTCGTCTCGCTGACGCTCGCCGCACCCGGAACGGGCGAAGCCCGCCAGGATGCCTTGAAGCAGACGATGCGCGATTTGCTGATGACTCGCCTGCGTGAGCATGGCTGCACGTTGGATGACGCAACCTGCCTGGCGCTGCTCGCGAACGACGTCGAACTCAACTGTCAGGGCTTGCTGGTCTGGCGGGACCGCCCAACCCAGTAGATTTGGCTGATTGTCGATGCGCGCGGGTGACCGTATAAAGCGGGTCTCCAAACCAGTTTGGAGTCGAGCAAAATCAAACTTGGACAATTCGGGACTTGGACCATGCTGGGCGTGTTGGCGGAATGCGATGCATGGCGACGAACACGTCGCATGGCCACTCCCGGCAAACATTTGTCACGCCGCAGCGCGGTCGTCAGCGCAGCCAGAATGTCCAAGTTGATTTGGCTCGACTCCTGAGAAGCCCATCATGTGGCGATCCCTGTTTATCTTTCTGTTGAGCGTGCAATTTCAGGCTCAGGCCGCGCAAGTAGAGAACCTGGCGCTGCCGTCTGGCGCGGAATTGGAAGTGCAACGCTATTCCGCGCCGACAGGTCCGATTCTGCTGTGGCTCACCGGCCAGTACGGCACGCTTGAGGCGGAACAGCGTGCCGCCGCTCAACTCGCGGAAAAAGGGGTGGAAGTGCATTTGGCGGACTGGCTCGCCCCCTATTTTTTGCCGCAGTTGCCAGCCAGCCTGGCGCAAGTGCCGGACGCCGACCTGGTCAACTGGCTCAGCCACATCCAGCAACGTTACCCTGACCGGGAGCTGACTTTGCTGGCCTCCGGGCATGCGGCTCAACTCCTGCTGCGCGCGGCGCAAGTCTGGCGGCAGCAATCCGGCAAGACGCCCGCCGCCTCGGTGCTGCTATTCCCGCTTCTCTATCGCGAAGTCGATGCCGGGAACGAGGCGGACTATGCGCCGGTGGTGGATGCCACATGTCTCAACCTGGCCATGTTGATTCCCAAAGCATCGGCCGGTTATTGGTGGCGCGATCGCTTGAAAACCCGTCTCGAAGCAGCCGGCAGCACCGTTCAAATGACTGTGTTGCCCGGCATGCGGGATGGTTTTTACCGGCGTAGCGATGCCAATGAGGCAGAAATTGCGACCGGTGCGCATTTGGGCGACCGTATCCTCGAACTCCTGCAACCCATACTGCACAAAGCGCAACCGTGAATCCGACAACTGCGGTTGGGATTGAATGCGGTGTTATTTCAATCGCTTGCGACATCTATGCGGCTGCGCATTTGTTCGCATCCGGGCGCTTGATCATGCGAATGAATTCCCCCTACAACAATGACAATAGCCACTGAGGTTTTAAAAAAATGAAACACCTACTCGCTTTCCTTTTACTGGCCAGCTTGCTGAGCCCGCTTCACGCCGCCGAACTGAAAACGCTGCCGGGCAATGTCGCCAGCGCGCTTGAACTGCCTGGCTTGACGGGAGGTAAAGTGAATCTGACCGACCTGCGTGGCAAGGTTGTATTGGTCAACTTCTGGGCGACCTGGTGCCCCCCCTGTCGCAAGGAAATGCCCTCCATGAATCGTCTGGCGGAGAAACTTGCGGGCAAGCCATTCGCCATTCTGGGCGTGGATGCGGGTGAGAGCGCGGAGGAAGTGCGGGCGTTTTTGCGGCAAGTTCCGGTCAACTTCCCGATTCTGCTCGACGAAGAAGGTTCATCGCTGAAGCCCTGGCAGGTATTTGTGTTCCCCACCAGTTACATCATCGACAAACAAGGTCGCCTTCGCTTTGGCCTGGTCGGATCAATTGAATGGGATGCCCCGGACACCTTGGCGCGCATCGAGGCATTGATGCGGCAATAGCACGCTGGCCGGCCGGCAATAAACCGATTACAGCCAGCCTTCGATCTTCTTCCGATCCGGCACGCCACCGGCATGCACCACCTTGCCATCGATCACCACACCCGGCGTCGACATCACGCCGTAGCCAAGAATCGCGGCCATGTCAGTGACTTTTTCCAGTTCGATAGCGGCCCCCTTGGCGGCAGCGACTTCCTCGATCAGTTTGGCGGTGGTTTCACAGTTGCGGCAACCGGTGCCGAGGACTTTGACGTTCTTCATGGGGTTTGCTCCAAAGGTTTGACGGCCTCGATATTGGCCGAGGCGATGTAGTTTTCAATGTTGCGGCCGGGCGCCCAGTGCTGGATATATTCACGGCTGGCGTCTTTCGGGGCGATGCGGATAGTGTTGAAACCAGCGCCGGCGAGCATCGCCACCAGGTCGGCAACTTGCGCCGCGCCCGCCACGCAGCCGGTATAGAGCGCCACTTCGGCCAGCATCTCGGCCGGCAGTTCGGCGGTCAGCACGATGTCGGATATTGCCAGGCGGCCGCCCGGTTTCAATACCCGAAAAGCCTCGTGGAACACCTGCGCCTTGTCCGGCGACAAATTGATGACGCAGTTGGAGATGATCGCGTCCACCATCGCATCGGCGACTGGTAGATATTCGATTTCGCCGAGGCGGAATTCGACATTGGCAAACGCACCCTTGACCGCGTTGGCGCGCGCCTTGCTGATCATGTCCGGCGTCATGTCGACACCGATGACCAACCCGGTTGGACCAACCTGACGCGCCGCCAGAAAAGCGTCGAAGCCGGCGCCACTGCCCAGGTCGAGCACTGTCTCGCCGGTTTGCAAAGCGGCAATCGCTTGCGGATTGCCGCAACCGAGCCCTAGATTCGCCCCGTTCGGCACCGCAGCCAACTCTTCAACGCTGTAACCGATACCGCGCGACAACAGTTCGGCGACCGATTGATCCGTCGGCGCACAGCAACTACCACCGGGCGCGGGCGCGGTGGCGCAACAGGAAGAGCCGGTGTTGGCGACAGCGGCATAAGCGGTGCGGACTTGCTGGCGGATGGCGTCGTGATCGGTAGGTTGCATGTTTTCAGCGATCTCCTTGATGGAATTAATCGGTGCGTACGGCGCACTTCGGCAGGAGTAGCGTGCGCCGTGCGCACCGATATTCAGTTTTCAGCAGCAGGACTGACCGGATTGGGTCGGCGTGCAACAAGCGCCGCCTTCAACCACGGCGATATTTGCGAACGGATCGACTTTCAATTTTGGCTTCGCCGGCGCGTAACCCTGCACATAGGCCTCATCGAATTTCGTGTCCAGCGCCTGCGCGGCTTCGTCGCGGATATGGCGAGCAATCTCGATGACGCTGTCGATCTGGTCCTTGGAAACGCCGTAGTCTTTCAGCCGATCAACCTGACACAGACCTTGCTTCGGATGGTTGGAGGCGATGTTGGCGGCCAGGGAAACCAGCGCAACGATGGAGGGGTGAAGCGGATTTGCTGGCGCGCTTGCGTTAGATTCACTCATATGACAGTCCTCAAAGCGTTGAACAAAACACCGACAAAAACAAAGGCAGTAGCGAGATAAGCGGCATAAAGACCTAAAAGCGGCCATTTCACCACTTTGCGCAAAATCAGCATTTCCGGCAGCGACAACGCGATCACCGCCATCATGAACGCCAGCACGGTGCCCAGCGGCACGCCCTTGCCAAGCAGCGCTTCCGCCACCGGAATAATGCCGACCGCGTCGGAATACATCGGCACGCCGACCAGCACCGCAACGATCACCGACAACACGCTGCCATCACCGGCAATGCGGGCGACGAAATCGGCAGGTACATAGCCGTGGATGAAAGCGCCGATACCAACGCCGATGATGACGTACTTCCAGATCCGGCCGACGATCTGGCGCACTTCGTTCCAGGCGTAGTCATGGCGGCCGCGCAGCGTGATTTCTTCCGCTTCGATCTGTGCTTCGCCCATACGGATCTTCCAGACGTAGTCCTCCACCCAGCGTTCCAGCTTGAAGGCTTGCAGAATGTAGCCGCCGGCAAAGGCGATGCTGAGACCGGTCAGCACATAGATCAGCGTCGTTTGCCAGCCAATGACACCCAGCAGCACGGCAATCGCCGCCAGATCGACCATCGGACTGGCGATCAGGAATGACAGGGTCACGCCCAATGGAATGCCGGCCTCGACGAAGCCGATGAACAACGGAATCGACGAACAGGAACAGAACGGCGTCACCGCGCCCAGACCGACCGCCATCAAGCGCGCACCAGGACCGGAACGCCCTTTCATCATCGCGCGCACCCGTTCTGGGGTGAACAGCGCGCGCAGCCAGCCCATCAGGTAGATCACCGTGGTGAGCAGAACGAGGATTTTCACCACGTCCATGACAAAGAAATGCAACGCCGCGCCCAGCGCTGATTCTGGCGTTATGTTGGCAACAACAGAACCGGCAAGGTCGAAAACGAGGAAGGTGGCGAGGGCGTCGAACATGTTTTATTCGTTATTCCCGCTCAGGCGGGAATCCAATTAGGGATGCGGAAATTGCCGATGTTCCGTTTTTGGTGGTGCTGGTGGGATGCGGTGCAAGACGCCGGTTGCGCAGCATGGTCATTCCCTTCAAGCAACCGGCAACGCAGCATCGCGCCCACCCGTGCAGCCAGAATGTCCTGGTTATTCATGGACAGTCGCTAAGTTCATTGCGCCTCAAACTCGACAAACGCCCGGTTCATGTTGGCACGATGCAAATCGCTAAAGTTGTATAGATGTTTGAACTGCGGCAGTTCGGCGTATTTATCCAGCGTCGCGTCCATCGGTTCCATGTCTTGCGCGGCCTTGCCGATGACGTCAGCGAGAAAGTCCTCGTAATCGCCGGAATCACGTTTTGCCTTGGCTAGATCGCAGACGCTGCCGTGGCCGGGCACGATGTATTTCGGGTTCAACGCTTCCAGCGCATGAAACGCTTTCTGGCCGTTTTTCACGCTGGACCAAGGCAATACGCCGAGGATGCGATCGACATAGACGAGATCGCCGGTGAACACCACGTTGCGCTTCGGTAGCCAGACCCAGGCATCGCCGGGAAAGTGGGCGTTGGTGTAACGCAGGGTCAAGCTTTCGCCTCCCAGTTCCAGGCTGGCTTCGTCCCCCTCCAGCAACGTCGTGACGGGCTTGGGTTGCGTACCCGCCAGACGCTCTCCGAGCAAGCGCGTCAAGGTCTGTAGATGCTGGGCGGCAAACTCTGCTTGCGTCATCGCCGTGCGCTTCAGCGCAATAACCTGCGCGCCCTGGCTGGCGAAAGTGTCATTGCCCAGCCAACGGTGATCCTGGCTGCCAGTGTTGATCACCCAGCGCACCGGCTGCGGGGTGATCTGGGCAATCGCGCCGGCAATCTTCTGCGCGCCAAATTTGCTGGCGCCGGAATCGATCAGGATCACGCCTTGCGCGGTGACGATAAAACCGAAATTGGCATTGGAACCATCGTTCTCTGCGCTGCGCTGACCGAGCGGCCCAACGATGGCATAGACGTTATCGACCACACGTTCGGCTTTTGGCACGAACTCTTCGGCCTGAACCGATGCGATGCTCAGACAGAACAATGCAAAAACAAGCTGTTTGGCCCACTTCAACATGACATCACCCTCACTCTGAATCGGAATGCGGCAGCATCACGTTTTCGCTGGTCTGCGGCAAGGTAGGAATCAACCATTTGAACAAGGCGGTGGCGGCAAATGCGCCGAGCAGTTGCACAATGATGAAACCGGGGGCGTCCAGCGGACGAATGCCGGCGAAGGTGTCGGATGCCGCGCGCGCCAGCGTCACCGCCGGGTTGGCGAACGAGGTCGAGGCGGTGAACCAGTAGGCTGCGGTGATGTAGCTGCCAACCACGAACGGCGTCACCGACGGCCGGCTTTTCACCGTGCCCCAGATCACCGCCAGCAGGCCGAAAGTGGCGATGAACTCGCTCCACAGTTGCGATGGGCCGGCGCGTTCATGCTGCGATGCGAAGAACAGCGGCAGATCGAACATGCCATGCGCCGCCGCAACTCCGGCAAACGCGCCAACGATCTGGGCGACGATATAAGCCGGCACATCACGCCAGGGCACCCCCCCCGCCCAGGCATCGGCCAACGTCACTGCCGGGTTGAAATGCGCGCCGGAAATCGGCCCGAAAGTCAGGATCAGCGCGATCAAGCCGGCGCCGGTGGCGAGGGTGTTGGCCAGCAACGCGATCGCCACATTGCCACCCGACAGCCGTTCGGCCATGATCCCCGAGCCAACCACCACGGCCAGCAAGAAGGCTGTGCCGAGCGCCTCGGCGGTGAGTTTTCTAGCCAGCGTCATGATTTGCCAATGTCGCTGAGCGCCTTCTGCAGCTTGATTCGATCCAACTTGTCGATCGGCAGATTGGCGAACAGACCAATACGATTCGACAACTGATTGAAGGCCACAAAAAAGGCCTTGCGCTTGACGTCGTCGCTGCCTTCGACGGCGGCGGGGTCAGGCACGCCCCAATGCGCGGTCATCGGCTGGCCGGGCCAGACCGGGCAGACTTCATTGGCGGCGTTATCGCAAACGGTGAAGACAAAATCCAGTTCCGGCGCATCCGGCTGGGCGAATTCATCCCAGGATTTGCTGCGCAACCCTTCTGTTGGCAAATGGTTCTTTTCCAGTAATTCAATCGCCAACGGATTGACTGTGCCCGAGGGATGACTGCCCGCGCTATAGGCGCGAAAACGTCCCTTGCTCAAAGCCAGACTGTTCAAAACCGACTCCGCCAGGATGGATCTGGCGGAATTACCCGTACACAGGAACAGCACATTCATCACTTTTTCGGACATGGCATTTCCCTTCGGCAAGGTGGGGTTCAGAGATTGAATTCGGCGCGCACGGCACTGACCAGACGGGCGCGAATGTCGTCGCGCACAGTCAGAAAGCTTTCCAGCGGCTCGCCGTGCGGGTCATGGAACGGCAGATGAATGCTCTTCACCGGGCGCGGGAAGATCGGGCAGGTTTCTTTCGCGTTGTCGCACACCGTCACCACCAGATCGATGCTTTCGTTCATCACCGCGTCGACATCTTTCGGGTAGAGGCCGTCGGTATTCAGGCCTGCCTCCTTCAATGCGGCAATGGCGCCATCGGCCACCTTGGGTTGCGGCTTGGTGCCGGCCGACAAGGCATGCACCTGGCCGGCGAGGTCGTGGTTGAGCAGTACTTCGGCCATTTGGGAACGGCAAGAATTACCGGTGCACAGGATCAGAACATTTTTCATCGGAGGCCTTTCGAGGTGGGAGAGGTGGGGAAAACGGGATTCAGGGCGAGCTTCAAGCGGCGCAGGTCTGGCAGGCCTGATCGGGCACCGCCGCTTCCGCCGGCATGCCTTCGTTCATGTGCCAGAGCACGCGCACGGCCCAGGCCGGTAATTCGGGATGCAAGCGGTAATGCATCCAGATGCCTTCGCGCCGGGTCAGCACCAGACCGGCTTCGCGCAGGACGCCGAGATGGCGGGAAACTTTGGGTTGCGGCGCGTCGAGCACCGCGTTGAGGTCGCAGACGCAGCGTTCGTCGTGGATCAGCAGCAGCGCCAGGATGCGCCGACGAATCGGATCGCTGAGGGCTTCAAAAAAGGCTTGCTGGTCGACATTCATATTCGTTTTGACAGATTTTATTAAACGGTAATGCAGCTTAATACCGCATACACATATCTGTCAAAACGTATTTATGGAGTTGGACAACCCCTTCCTCCAACGCCGCTACGATTTACCACATAGCGTACAAACGGCCGTCTTCCACCTTGGTCTCGAATGCCTTCAGCGGGTGCTTGCCCTTGTCGATACATGCGCCACTGGCGATATCGAACTTCCACAAATGCTTCGGACAAGTCAGCGTCAAGCCGTCCAGCGCCAGATGCGGAATGTTGGTGACCTGATGCGGGCAGTGCGAATCGTAGACCTTGAATGTTTCAGCCGTGCAATAGACGAACACCGTGCGGGCACCGCAGGTCACCCGCTTCACTTCGCCGTCGGCGATGTCGGCCACCGGCATCACCTCACGCCATTGCGGCAGGCTGTTGATGAGTTCCGGCGAAAACTCGGGCAAGTCCATTTCCAACAGAATTTCGGTCGCCCAGACAATCTTGGCCAGCCCGAGGGCCGGGAACGCCATCAGCAGCGCGTCGATCACTTCCATCGGCGTGCAGCCTTCACGCAGCGCGCGCGTCAGATATTGCTTGAAGCCCGGTTTGGTTTGCGAATGGACCTTGGTAATAACCGAGATCAGATTGCGCGTTTTCGGGTCCAGATGCTTGCCGGTGTCCTTGACAAATTTGAAGTAGTGACCAAGGGCGTCGCCGCGAACGGCGATCAGATAGTTGAGTGCATCACTCATGAAATGCTCCTGCTGGGGTGGAAAAACGAGAATGAGGTCGGGCTGACATATTCAGCCCGGGTAACCGCAAGATTCAGCGCGGCGCTTGCAATTGCCCCTGCGGCACAGAAGGCGCCGGCAGAGCGGATTTTTCTCCCTGAACACCCCTGACGTCGCTGACAAAATACTCAGTCTCGCCAAAGCAGGTAGAAGGAATGAATTTGTGCTGCTGATAATGCAAAATCACGCGCTCCCCCGCCAAATTATTGATTTTATTAGCCATATCATCGTCACGAACGGTGAAGACGAATTTCTCCGGGATAGCGCCCGGCATGGTGACCATGGCGATTTCGCCCTCCCAGGTTTTGCACAGCCAGCCCTTTTTGGACAATTTCTGCACATAGCCGGCACGTTCTCCTTCCGAGTAACTCCAGTGCAGGGTCAGCCAAACCCAGCCCATGCCGAGTGGAATCAACAGCAAAAAGAACATTCCGAGGATGCGGGGTATTTTGGAATTCATGACAGTCGCTTCAAGGGTCGGGGCGCAAAGTCTAGCAGCCTGTCGGACTTTGGAATCGTCGGCTGCAAATCGACCGCGCCGGACCCTTTTTTCCCGGTTTCTTGTCCCATGGAACAACCATGCGGCGGCGAATCCGGCAAAAAACGGCCTCGGCGGGGTCGATTTTCGCTATCGACGACCAAAATCCGACAGGCCGCTAGTAGTCAGTCATGTTGAAACACAACACGACTTCGTAGACTTGATGTGGGCACGGCGCTTTCACCCGGCATAGCCATGCAGCCGCCCCGCGTTCTCAATATTCCACCGAAACTGCTCCAGCAGGACCTGGCGGATCTGGTTCATGTCCAGGGTGTAGATATCGCTTGGGAAGAGGAATTCGGCGACGCCGGAATCGAAGATGCGCTTCACTTCGTATTCGTCGTGGGCAATGTCCCGCTGGTAGCGGTAATTCAGGTACGAAGCGTTGGTGTGCAGAATCAGTTCCACCCGCATGCCGCCCATGCGGGCGAAGAACTTGAGCATCGGCGTCTTGCCGCTGCTACCCACATTCCTGGCGTCGCGCGCACTTCCGCCAGTGAGGGTGTCGGAAATGTCTTCCAGAGTCATCAGCGAGCCGGCCTTGATGGCTGAACGGGTCATGTGCCGGACGAAGCGTTTCACGTCACTGATGGTGTCCAATACGGCCATCAGGCCTAGTTCATCGTCCACCGCCACCGCCGGGTTCTTCTCGTTCTTGCGCAACAGCTTGAGCACCTTGGCGGCGGAATTCTTCTTGCGCACGCTGACATAAACCGGGATATCGCGGTCCCCTTCCTGGAACTGACGCCGTTTGACCAGGGTGAGTTTCTGGTCCGTCTCCAGTGCGTTGATTTGCGCCCGGGCTTGAGGGGTGATCACCCTTACGTCCAGACAGCGGAAGTCTGCCGGGTCGTGGCGGCTCAACAGGTAGGAGGATTCCAGCTCGCCGATCTTGAGGCGGGGACTCCAGACATTGCGATTGAGGAATTCCAGGAAGGTGTAGAACTTGTTCTCGATATCGGTTTCCCGTTCCCGCTGGTCGATGGCACCCGCCAGGTTCATCAGCATCAGCTTGCGCTTGGCTTCGAAGCGGGCCTTTTTGTGGAAACGGTTGTCGAACACCCGCAACAGCAGGTCCACCGGGTCGTGGGTGGTCTCGATTTCGTTGTTGGTTTCCACGTAGGCGGCATAAGGGGCCAGCAGCTTGTCCCGCATCAGGTTGATCACAGCGTCAGCGGTCTGCGCGTATTCCTTGATCTTGCTGCGGATTTCCGAAGTGCTGCCGGTAATGCCGAACAGGCTGCCCAGCAGCCGGTAGGCCCGCTCGCTGCGGCGGGCTCGCAAGGCCGAATCCACCAGCAGTTGCGACATCTCCTCGAAGTGTTCGATCTGCAGGAAATCAAATATCTGGGCCCGCACCACCCGGTACTTGGTGACCAGCAGCCGGTCGCCATTGAACTGCCGCGCCCAGTTGCGGGATTCCCCGGAGAAATGCCGGCGCAAGGCCACGCCATCTGAAACGGCGAAGGGGCCGTCCTGCTTCATGGTGGTGAAGATGGAGTATTCGTCTAGAAGGCTCATGAAGGTGGGGCAATATCCAACAATCGCAGGAAGGGGGTAACGGCCCTGCTCAGATTGAATTCTAGGCCAGGCGCCGGTTGCCTGTCGGGCCGAGATTTCTACAAATGGGGCAAAGCAGACGTGGCAGGGGCATTTTGTTAGGTTGAGTGCAAAAAGGGATGCGCATTGCACCAATCCAACACACGGAAACCATCCGACGAAATAAAAAACGCCGCACCAAATCTTTTGTACATATTTTTTCAGTTTGGTTAAGCGTAGAGAGGCAGAGTCACCTCACTGGATAATGACGCAACGAGCCTGCTCTTACCGATCAGCAACCGCTATCCGCCAGGCTACCGCATCGTGCGCGGGACGCATTGGACGGATGCTAGGCGCTTCGGCAATCGGGCGATTCGAGTACTGATAGCCCACTCTGTATTTGGCCAGCGCTTCCAGCACCATGGCTACCGAGAAGGCTTCCGACCGCCATTCGACCAACTGCGGAAATGACGCCGAGAAGATCACATCGGATCCCCAGCGGTAACCCTGTGGCGCCGGCGCCCATGACGAACTGGTCTCGGGGTTTTGCGTCGTATAGATCTCTTTGTTGCGCAGAAGATAGGCGATGCCGGCGTTGAGAGCCTTGGCATAGGCGTCTCGTTGGCCAGTCTCGATGGCGATCGATTCGCCCATGTTGAGGAGCGCACTACAGGCCAAAGCGGTCGAGAGATCCGCCCTTGCGTCGGAGGCGCCCTTAAACGAACCGTAGAGTTGCGGATGGCGCGGATCGAGGTTTTGCTCTTGCAGCAAATCGTTCATCAGGATTTTGATCGCCTCCCTGAGGCCGAGCTGGTCTGCTCCGCCATCCCGATAGGCACGGGTGAGCGCGTAGGGGAACATCATGCGCTGCGGATAGTAGAGTGCCGCAGCCGGCCAGTTACGCTCGCGAACAACCCGGTCAAGCAGGGTGACGCTTTCATGGTAGCCCGCCACATCCCGGGCCCCATGCAGCGAGAGCGCAAGCAGGACGTTGGCATTGACGACCGCATCGACATTGTTGACCCCCAAAGGAATCACCCCCTTCGAGGGGTCCTGGAAGAGCGGTTCATCCTCATCACGGAGCCAGGTCAAAAAGGCTCCCGACGAAACCCCTTTGTAAGCATCCCTGCCATCTTCCCTGGTTCGGTCGACGTCCCGAAAATCCCCGAACTGTCTCAGGATTGTTGGATCGTAGAGAAGGCTGGATCCGTTGTGCCGAAGGCTGTAAAGCTTGAGCAGACCAAGTGCCAGGGCGGTGTCGTCGGCATCGTTCGGGACGTTGAAAACGGCTTTGACGCCTTGCGTGTTGTCTGGATTGGTCATCACCTCTTCAACCCACTGGCCAATCCCCGCCACCAGCGCTTCGCCAAAGAGACTCCGGACCGATTCGGAACTTTCCGGATCGAGAAAATCACTGGCGAATTGCTCGACGGTAGCCATCGGAACATTCATCGGTACAACACTTGCCATCTCGCCGCCTTGGACGGATGTGGCGATTGGCCAGAAACTGTAACCATCCTGGCGCCGATAGCCCTGTATGGTGCGGATGGCCAAATCGAGCATATGTTCGATGGGTGATGCGTCGGCACCCTGCGGGACTGATTCAAACAGCAATAGAGGATAGGCGACAAAGGCCGTGACAAAGAGATTGGAATCCTGGCTGCGCAAAAAAGGCAGGTTGCTGACACGGAACCGATCGGGAAGATGGTAGATAAAACTGCTCCACTCCCCAGACTGGTTGGCAATGCGTTGATTCAAAAGCGGTGCCATCGGGAGCAGCGCCGAGATATCCGGTTCATCACTCAGACACCCGTCACCTTCGTCCGAAGCGTCATATCGACAGCTTCTTGCCCCGCTGCGATCACGTACCTGCGTATCGTCCAGGTAAACCAGCGCCCCCAGAATGGCCCGATCAAGCTCGTCGACGCTGACCGGAAGTGGCTCATCTTCCACCAGCCACTGGCAGGCCGTCACACCAAAGATCATCAATATCGACAAGGCAAAGGTGAAAACTGCGCTGCGACGGATCTTTTGACTCATGACGCCACTCCTGTCCAAATTTTTGAACGGATAGGAAATTCAAGTGCGACACAAGGTCGCTTGTGTAAGTTGTTCTCACTGTAAAGGAGGGAATCTCCCGTGTCACCGGGTGAATCTAGAGAATGATTTTATTTGGCAAAGCTCAAGGGGCATTGCCAGCCAGGCCCGGCTGATCGGCAATAGCCAGGAACTCCACAGTGCACTCGCCAACCTGGTCACCAATGCAGTGCGCCACACCCCCGCCAACGGCTGCATCCGGATTCGATGGTGCGTCCTGGAAGGCCGTGAAAAACCGAATGGCGAGCACACGTTCTCGGTGCAGGACAGCGGTGAAGGTATCGAACCACAACATATCCCGCGCCTGACCGAACGTTTTTATCGCGTCGATCAGGGACGCTCACGTGCCACTGGCGGCACCGGCCTCGGCTTGGCGATCGCCAAGCACGTGCTACAGCGGCATCAGGCCCGCCTCAGAATCGAAAGCAGCG
>JAIFKV010000048.1 GCA_020049415.1 Betaproteobacteria bacterium | reverse complement strand
ACTGGTCGACCGGCATCGCTGCGTGGCCATGGTCGGCAACCTGCTGTCCAATTCGCGTATCGCCGTCGCCTATCGCGTGGCGGAGCCGCGCAAAATTCCGCTGCTTAATTTCTCGTTCTACGAAGGCAGCATTCACAGCCGCTATTTTTTCCATTTCGCCGCGCTGCCGAATCAGCAGATCGACCGCATGATTCCCTGGATGCTTGCGAAGTATGGTCCGCGCATGTTCTTTGCCGGCAACAACTACGAGTGGCCGCGCGGTTCGATCGATGCCGCCAGGCAGGCCTTGGCGCTCGCCGGTGGCGAGGCGGTCGGCGAGGAATATTGTCCAATCGGGGTAACGGACGACGCGATCGAGCGTTTGCTGGATAGCGTCGAGGCCAGCGCGCCCGATGTCTTCGTGCCTTATTTCGCCGGCGTCGATCAAGTCAATTTGCTGACCCGGTTCAGCCAGCGCGGGCTGAAGCAACGCATGGCGGTGGTGATGGGGCATTACGATGAAATGATGGCGAGCCAGTTGGCGCCGGCGGTGCGAGCGGGTTTTTACTCCAGCAACAGCTATTTCATGGGCGTGGACAGCGCCGAAAACCACGCCTTCCTGACCCGACTTGCCAGCCAGCCGGGCGTCAACGGCATCTGGCCACATGGCAATGGCATCCTGACCAATTTCGGCGAGGGCGCCTATCTCTGCGTCAAAGCTTTCGCTCGGGCAGCCAACGCCGCCGGCAGTCTGGATCCGGAGGCCCTGGTCGAGGCGTTGCGAACAGTCAGCGTCAGCAGCCCGCAAGGGCGGGTGGACATGGACCCGGTGACCCAGCATGCCAGGGTCAACACCTATCTCTCGCAGTGCCAGGCGGACGGCGCCTTCCAAATCATCGAGCGTTTCGGCGCGATCGATCCAATCATCCCGGCGCGCTACAAGCACCAGCGGATCAGCCAACAGGCCACGCTGGAAGACGATATTCGCCTGCAAGCCCGCATGCTGGAGCAGATGTCGGAGGCGGTGTTGCTGGTCAATGCGCGGGATGAAGCCATCGTTTATGCCAACGCCGGCGCCGAGGTCATGTTCGGCTTTGCCGAGGGGGAACTGATCGGGCGGCAGTTGTCGCGCCTGTTGGCCGGGTCGGAGCAGGTTGCACGGGAAGCCAGCGCGAACATCCTGCGCGAGCTGGCCCACAGGGGGAGTTGGCAAGCCGAATTCAAAAGCCGCGGCAGCGAAGGCGGCATCATCTGGTGCGCCGCTTCAATGTCCACCTTTACCCACCCGCTGCATGGCGAAGTCGTGCTGCTTGTCTGCCGCGACATCAGCCAGGTCAAGGCGCTCCAGGATCAGGTCGAGGCGCAGCGGCAACAGCTCGAAAGCCTGGTGCAGGTGCGTACTGCGGAACTGATGGAACGCAAGCAACAACTGATCGCGGCGCAGCGCATCGCCCAGCTCGGCCACTGGTCGGTGAACCTGAAGACCGGCGAACTGCACTGGTCGGACGAGATCTATCGCATCTTCGGTCGTGACCCGGCAACCTTCCTGCCGAGTTACGAAAACTTCTTTGCCTGCGTGCACCCGGACGACCATGCGCTGGTCAAGGCATCCGAGGCGCAATCGCTGGAGCTCGGCTGGCACAGCATCGATCATCGCGTCGTGCAGCCCGACGGGGCGATCCGCTGGGTGCATGAGGAGGCGCAACTGGAACGCGATGCGGCGGGCGAGCCGCTGCGCCTGACCGGCGCGGTGCAAGACATCACCGCGCGCAAAAGGGTGGAAGCGGCGCTGATCGAGGCGCGCGACGAAGCGGAGCGTGCCAATCAGGCCAAGTCCGAATTCCTCTCGCGCATGAGCCACGAGTTGCGCACACCGCTCAACGCCATCCTCGGTTTCGGCCAGTTGCTGGAACGGGCAAATCTGGGTGAGTTGCAGTCCGACAACGTGGGGGAAATCCTCCACGCCGGCCGCCACCTGCTGGAATTGATCAACGAAGTGCTGGACCTGGCGCGCATCGAGTCAGGCAAGTTCAGTGTCAGCCTGGAACCGGTGCCGCTGCGGCCGCTGATCGCCGATTGCCTCGGTTTGATCCGTCCGCAGGCAGAAAACAGCGGCATCGAGATGAGCGAAACCGCAGTCGGCTGCGACGAATCTGTGCTGGCCGACCCAACCCGGCTCAAACAGGTGCTGCTCAACCTGCTGTCCAACGCGGTCAAGTACAACCGCGCCAACGGAGTGTTGAGCGTGACCTGCTTACCCGAAGGCGATGCCATTCAGATCTGTATCAGCGACACCGGCGCGGGTCTGAGCCCGGAACAGCAGCGTTGCCTGTTCAAGCCGTTCGAGCGTCTGGACGCGGACAAGACAGCGATCGAAGGCAGCGGCATCGGCCTGGCGCTGAGCAAGCGCCTGGTGGAAGCGATGGGCGGCCAGATCGGCGTCGACAGCACGCCCGGCGTGGGCAGCACATTCTGGGTGCGCTTGCCGATTGCCGAGGCGCAGGCGGAGAATCGCCAAGCCCGCAGCGCGGACGCTGCGATTCCCGCCAGCGTCCGCCAGCGCCTTTGCGATGTCCTTTACATTGAGGACAACCCGGCCAACCTGCGTCTGGTCGAACGCATCCTGGCGCTGCGCGCGGGCATCCGCCTGCTGGCCGCCAGCGCGCCGGGGCTGGGCCTGGAACTGGCGGCGGCGCATCGGCCGGCGCTGATCCTGCTCGACATAAACCTGCCTGAGATGGACGGCTTCGAGGTGATGCGGCGCTTGCGTGAGAACCCGGTGACGCGGGACATTCCGGTGCTGGCGATCAGCGCCAATGCCATGCCCGAGGACCTGGCGCGGGGCAAGGCCGCGGGCTTCGTCGATTACCTGACCAAGCCGCTGGACGTTAACGTTTTTCTCGCCGCCATCGATGCGGTCATCGCGCAACGGCATGGCGCGGGCGGTGCGAGGCTTGCCGACCCCGATGGCAGCAAGGTGGTGTTCTGAACATGCACACGGCGGCAGCTTGTTGCCATCGGTGCGGTTCACTCAGCCGCTATTGGCGCATTACGCTGGCTGCGCTGGTCGTGCTGTTGCTGGCGGCCTGCCAACCGGAAGGCGCTGCGCGGCAGCCGATCCGCATCGGCGTGCTGCATTCCCTGAGCGGCACGATGGCCGCCAGCGAACGGCCACTGGTGGACGCGGTGCGGCTGGCGGTGGAGGAGATCAACGCCGACGGCGGTTTGCTTGGCCGTCCGGTGGAAATCGTCCTGGCCGACGGCGCTTCGAATTGGCCCCGCTTCGCCGCCGAAGCGGAGCGGCTGATCAGCCAGGAACGGGTCAGCGCGCTATTCGCCTGCTGGACTTCCGCCTGCCGCAAGGCGGTGAAGCCGGTGGTGGAAAGCCATCGCCACCTGATGTTCTACCCGGTCCAGTACGAAGGGCTGGAAAGCTCGCCCAACATCCTCTACACCGGCGCGGCGCCCAACCAGCAGATCATTCCTGGCACCCGCTGGGCTCTCGACCAGCTCGGCCAGGGGGTTTATCTGCTCGGCTCGGACTATATTTTTCCACGCGCGGCCAACCGCATCATTCGCGATCTGGTCGAGGCCGGCGGCGGCACGGTGCTGGGCGAGCGCTATCTTCCCCTGGGCGGAACGGACATGGCGCAAGCGCTGGACGATATCCGTCGATTGCGCCCCCAGGTGGTGTTCAACACGGTCAACGGTGACAGCAATGAGCATCTATTCCGCGCCCTGGCCGGCGCCGGCCTGAGCGATTTGCCGATCATGTCGTTCAGCGTCGCGGAGAACGAAGTGACCGGCTCCGAGGCTACCCGGCTGCAGGCCCACTATGCGGTCTGGGGCTATTTCCAGAGTCTGGACAGCGCCGGGAATCGGCGTTTCGTCGCGGCATTCAAGGCCCGCTACGGCGCCGGGCGCGTCACCAGCGACCCGATGGAGGCGGCCTATATCGGCGTGCGGCTGTGGGCTCAGGCGGTGACCGACGCCGGCACCGACGCCCCGGCCGAGGTCAACCGCAGCATCCTGCGGCAAAGCCTGCAAGCCCCCTCCGGCATCGTCACCGTGGACGCGGCCAGCCGTCATCTCTGGAAGATGGCGCGCATCGGCCAGGTGCAGGCCGATGGCCAGTTCCGCCAGGTCTGGGCCACTTCCTACCCGCTGCGCCCGGCGCCTTACCCGTTCTACCGATCGCCGCAAGAATGGCGGGAGATCATGCAGGGGCTCGAGATGGAGGTACGGCCATGAAGCGCAGCATCGGTCGCCGCCTGCTGCTTGGTTTCATCCTGGTTTCGCTGACGCCCCTGGCCCTGCTCGCTTTTCTCTATCTGCATCAAGTCGAGGCCACTTTGCGCCAGCAGACCTTGCTGGAAATGTCCAGGTTGGCCGACAAGAAGGCGGACCAGATCGACGCCTATATCAACGAACGCCTGGTCGATGCACGCGTGCTGGCTAGCTCGGAGCCGATCTCGGCGGCGCTGCTCCTGATGGGCGAGGCCCTGGCGCGCGGCGGGGTGGCGGGTTTCGAGCATCAGCGGCAGTCCGCGCGCTTCGACCCGGGTTTCCGCGATTATCTGGAGGCCTCTGGCTATTACGACCTGTTGCTGATCGATGTCGCCGGCAATGTGGTCTATACGGTGGCCAAGGAGGCGGATCTGGGCGGCAATCTGCTCAGCGGCCCGCTGCGCAACACCGAGTTGGCGCAGGGATTCCGCCAGGCCATGGCGACCCTGTCCCTGGAGTTGACGCCGTTCCGCCCCTACGCCCCCTCCGCCAACCGGGTCTCCGCGTTCATCGTGAAGCCGCTGATGGACGCCGGCCGACCGGTCGGCGCCCTGGCCCTGCAATTGAACCTGGCGCGTCTGCGCGAGGTGGTGACCGACCGTACCGGCCTGGGCAGGAGTGGTGAAACCGTGTTGGCGCAACGCAGCGGCGACCAGGTGCTCTACACCGCGCCTCTGGTCCGGGTTGCCGATGCCGCCTACAAACACCGGGTTCCCTTCGAGCAGGCTGCGCCGCCCATGCGCCAGGCACTTTCAGGTGGACGCGGCATGGGCGTGGTGCCGGATTACGCCAGGATCGAGGTGGCGGCGGCCTGGCGCTACCTGCCCAGCCTGAATTGGGGCATGGTGGTGAAAAAGGACATGACCGAAGTGCTGGAGCCGATCCGAGAATTGCGTCAGGTCAGCCTGGCGGCCCTGGGCATGGTGGCCTTGATCGCGGCGGTGGCGGCGTTTTTCCTCGGTCGCAGCATCACCCGGCCCATCGCCCGTCTGGGGCGAGCGGCCAGCGCCATCGCCGAGGGTGATCTGGCGCGGCACGTGGAATCGGGCTGGCGGGACGAGCTGGGTCATCTGGCCGATGCATTCAACCGCATGGTGGACCGTCTGCGGGAGGCACGGGATCGTCTGGAGGCCAGGGTGGCAGCGCGCACCGCCGAGTTGCGGCGGGACCAGGAGCAGCAGCGCACCCTGCGGGAAATGCTGGAAGACGTGGTCAGGGAAGGTTCCATGCAGGACATCCTTGGCCGCTGCCTGGAGCGATTGCTGGCGGTTTCCTGGCTTTCCCTGTTGCCCAGGGGCGGCATTTTCCTGATGGAGAAGGATGGCAAGACCCTGCGTTTAACCGCGTCGCGCAATCTGTCAGCGGAAATCCTCTCGCTGTGCGACCGGGTTGCGCTGGGCTGCTGCCACTGCGGCCAGGCGGCCGCCAGCCGGAAAATGCAGTTTTCCGATTGCCTCGACCATCGCCACGAGATCAGTTATCCCGGCATGGCCGAGCATGGCCACTACAACCTGCCGCTGCTGTCCGAGGACGAAGTGGTGGGTGTCATGGTGCTGTATCTGCCGCACGGTTTCGAACGCAATCCGGACAAGGAGCAATTCCTCACCACCGTCGCCGATGTACTGGCCGGCTTCATCCGGCGCAAGCATGCCGAGGAGACGCTTCGGCAACTCAACGAAGAACTGGAGGATCGCGTCGAGGAACGTACCCTGGCGCTGGTCGATGCCAAGGAAGAAGCCGAGCGGGCCAGCCGGGCCAAGTCGGAATTCCTGTCGCGCATGAGCCACGAGCTGCGCACGCCGCTGAATGCCATCCTGGGTTTCGGCCAGTTGCTGGAATTGCATATTCGGGAGGTGGAACAGGCCGACAACGTGCGGGAGATCCTGCATGCCGGGCGGCATCTGCTGGAGCTGATCAATGAAGTGCTGGATCTGGCGCGGATCGAATCGGGCCGGCTGAGCATCAGCCAGGAACCGATTGCGTTGCGGACGCTGATCGTGGACTGTCTGGCGCTGATTCGACCCCAGGCGGTGGCTCGGGGTATCCGTATCAGTATCCGCGTCAGCGAAGCGGAACGGGACTGCGACGAGCAGGTGCTGGCCGACAGCACGCGGCTGAAGCAGGTGCTGCTCAACCTGCTGTCCAACGCCGTCAAGTACAACCGCGATCAGGGCGAGTTGAGCGTCTGCTGCGTGAACCTCGGCGGCAGCGTGCAGATTCGGGTCAGCGACACCGGTGTCGGGCTCAGTCCGGAACAACTGTCTCGCCTGTTCGTGGCCTTCGAGCGCCTGGAGGCGGACCGCTCCGCGATCGAAGGCACTGGCATCGGCCTGGCGTTGAGCAAGCGCCTGGTGGAACTGATGCGCGGCGAAATCGGCGTGGAAAGTTCGCCCGGATCGGGCAGCACCTTCTGGGTCAATCTGCCCGTGGCCAACTGTCCTCCGCCTGCCGCTGACGGAGATTTTTTTGATTGCTTGACCCAGCCGCAGGACGCGGACAAGCTGGCGCAGGCTTCGGACGAAATACCTTTGACCGGCATTGTTGAGGGACGTTGATATGAACGAGGAAATTACCGCATCCATCGCTGCCTCGCTGGGCCATGCCGACACCTTGGCCGCCAGCATTCTTCTAGTCGACGACGAACCGGCCAACGTGAAGTTGCTGGAGCGGACCCTGCGCGCATTCGGTTACCAGGCGCTGCTTTCCACCACCGACCCGCGCACCGTGCTTGATCTTTATCAGCAGCATGGGGCCGACCTGATCATCCTGGATCTCAACATGCCCCACCTGGATGGCTTCGAAGTCATGCGCCAACTGCATGCGCTGGGTGGCGACAGGCTACCACCCATCCTGATTCTGACCGCCCAGCACGACCAGGAACATCGGGTGCGCGCGCTCAAGGGGGGCGCCCATGATTACGTGACCAAACCCTTCGCGGTAGACGAGTTGCTGGCGCGGGTGCGCAACCTGTTGCAGGTTCAGCTCTACCAGAAGTCGATCCGGGGCCGTAACCAGTGGCTGGAAGAGCGGGTGCGGGAACGCACCCGGGAACTCTACGACACCCGCCTGCAAATCGTGCGGCGGCTAGGTCGAGCGGCGGAATTCCGCGACAACGAAACCGGCTTGCACATCGTCCGCATGAGCAAGATGTCGGTGCTGCTGGGCGAGGCGTGCGGCATGAATTCGGAAGAATGCGAATTGCTGCTCAACGCCAGCCCGATGCATGACATCGGCAAGATCGGCATTCCCGACCACATCCTGCTCAAACCCGGCAAGTTCGAACCGCACGAGTGGGAAATCATGCAGACCCACGCCAGCATCGGAGCCGAAATCCTGTCTGGCGACGACTCCGAACTACTCTCCATGGCACGTATCATCGCCCTCAATCACCATGAAAAATGGGATGGCAGCGGCTATCCCAACGGTCTGGCAGGGGAGGACATCCCGTTGGTGGGTCGTGTCGTTGCACTGGCCGATGTCTTCGACGCGCTCACCTCGGTGCGACCATACAAAAAAGCCTGGAGCGTCGACGCAGCCATGGAATACATGGACGCCAATCGGGGCAAGCATTTTGATCCGCAACTGGTCGACCTGTTCCGGACGCGGCTGCCCGACATTCTTGCGATCAAGGTTCAGTTCGCCGAACCTGGCTCCAGGTAACTGTCACTTGTGGGAGGTGCGCAACAAGTGACGGCGTTGGAGCATATGTACATTTCCAGTTCGGCCCCTAACAGTCCTTGGCGAAGCCCGAAATATGTGATTCTGTAGGGCCAATGTACCCGCAGAAGCTGCCAGCTAGATACCTGGCAGAACCTGGCATGTACAGACGCGCCTTGTGCGGGAACCGGGAGATCTCCGAACTGGCCTGGGCGGCAGCATGGCTCAGGTCCGCATCGGGAAGGCGAGGAGGCGGAGTCGATGGAGCCAAGGCGAGCAACCAAGGAGAACACGGACCAGACACCCGAGAGCCGGACGCAGCGCCGGGAAATTGAGGAG
>JAIFKV010000157.1 GCA_020049415.1 Betaproteobacteria bacterium | reverse complement strand
CGACAATCTAAGCTAACTGATTGTCGCTAATAGGCTTTTCGGCATCCTGGCCAACACCAAAAAGAAACTGTGGCGCAGTACAAGAAATCGACTGGAAAGGCGCGTCAATACTGGGTTTCGGCTGTTTCAGCTCAAATTCAACTGAGGAAAATAGGTAAACATTTCCGGCGAAGCGGATCAGCGCGGCCATTGCAATACAACATTTTCCTGAATCTACAAAAAAATACCGCACCCCCAGCCGGGCACCTCAAGTTTTGATGCCTCTCGCCGATATCGCGAAACACCCGGTTAGACGAAACGACCGGTTCCAACCCCCAGCAAATACCATTCTTCTATGGTTAGTACGGCGTGATAAGAGCCATGTAGTGTTACTGGCACACAGCAATAATGAGATGGAGGTTTGAATGAGTTTGACCCTGCACACAGGAAAGGTTAGCGCCAAAATTCTCGGCTTCACCGCATTGTTGTTTCTAGTGTTGCTCACCGCCTCGCTGGTGCACTCCTTTTTCAGCGAAAAGAAACTGGCCGAAGAGTTCTCGGTAGAAGCAACCAAAGCCATCGCCGACAGCTATTTCGATGGACTCAACAAGCTGATGCTGACCGGCGGCATGGACACCCGCGACGAACTGCACAAACAAATCGCCAGCCAGCCGAAGGTTCTGCAAGCCCGCGTCATTCGCGGAGTGGGCGTCACCAGCCAATATGGGCCGGGGAAAGCGCACGAAAGCGCCAATGACGAGTTGGATCGCGCCGCGCTCGACGGAAAAGAATCGGTGCGCATTGAAGATACCGAACAAGGTCGCCGTCTCAGTGTAATTCGTCCCTACAAAGCGACTGAAAATACGCGCGGCGTCAATTGCATGGGTTGCCACAGCGTTGCACCCGGCAGCGTACTCGGCGCAATTCAGATCAGCTACGACCTGTCCCCCATCGATGCGCGCATTCGCAATTCCGGCCTGGAATCGTTGGGCATTCATCTGACTCTGTTCTTGCTTGGCATGCTGCTGATCGGCGCCGCACTCAAACGGGTGATTTCCATCCCAATCAATCGACTCACCGACACCATGCACCGCATCGAGCAGCAATCCGATTTGTCATTGCGCGTTCCGATCATCGGCAACGATGAATTTTGCAGTGCCGGCAACGCCTTCAACACCATGCTGGAACGCTTTACCGGCATCCTCAAGCAAGTCAGCGGCGCGACGCATCACCTGGCGCAAGTCGCCGGCCAATTGGTCGAAGTCTCTTCTCGCACCCAGAACGGAGTGAAACGCCAGCTTGCCGATACCGAATTGCTCGCCGCCGCGTTGCACCAACTCGCCACCACCGTGCAGGAAGTGGCGCGCAACACCAGCGAGGCCGCCAGCGAGGCGGCCCAGGCCGACAGCCAAGCCAAGGAAGGCGCGCTCACCGCCACCACCGCGCTGGGCGCAATTTCCGCGATGTCCGAACAACTTGAACAGGCGGTGCAAGTGATCCTGCGCCTGGACACCGATAGTCGCGATATTGGCAAAGTGATCGGGCTGATCCGCGAAATTGCCGAACAAACCAATTTACTGGCGCTCAACGCCGCCATCGAAGCCGCCCGCGCCGGCGAACAAGGACGCGGCTTCGCGGTGGTGGCGGATGAAGTGCGTACACTGGCCCAACGCACGCAATCGGCGACCAAGGAAATCGAAACCATCATCGTCAAGGTGCAAAACCGCGCCAATGAGGCCGTCGGCGCAATCCAGACCGCCGAACAAAAAACCGAAACCAGCGTGCAAAGCGTGGAAGACAGCGCCGAAGCCTTGGCCACCATCTCCGGCTCGGTAAGCGTCATCACCAGAATGAATAACCAGATCGCCAGCAGCTCTGGCGAACAAAGCAAAGTCGCCGAGAACATCAGCCACAAAATCGGCGACATCAACTCGGTTGCTCGCGATGCCGCCAGCCATGCACAAGAAACCCAGGATGCCAGCCAACAATTGGCCAACCTGGCGGACGAACTGAAAATAATGGTCGGCCAGTTCCGAATTTGAGGCTGGCATACGCTCACCCCTGCCACCGCATCGATTTATGGCTTGATTTGAATCACCAAGGGCATCCCAGCCCGCGAATTTATGAAACATCCGGGCTAGAATCAAACGATGAAAATCACCATCGCGCTGGCCCAAATGAACCCCACGCTGGGAGATCTGGCAGGCAATGCCGACCAGATCGCCGCCCTGGCGAAACAAGCTGCTCAGGCCGGGGCAGCACTCATGGTCACACCCGAACTAGCGTTGTGCGGCTATCCGCCCGAAGACCTGGCGCTGCGACCCGATTTTTACGACGAGAACGCACGGGTTCTTGGCGAACTCGCCAGCCGCCTGCCGCCAGAACTGGCCTTGGTCGTTGGACATCCATTGAACGAGGGCGGCCAGTATTTCAACGCCGCGTCGCTATTGCGCGGCGGCCGCATCGAGTCGACCTATCGCAAGCAGCATCTCCCCAATCACTCGGTATTCGACGAACTGCGCACCTTTACCGCCGGCTCGACGGCCTGTGTCTTCGAATGCGCCGGGGTACGTTTCGGCATCAATATTTGCGCCGACATCTGGGAGTTCGGCACAGCATCCCAAGCCCGCGATGCCGGCGCACAGGCCTTGCTGGTACTCAACGCGTCACCGTTTCACGCCAACAAACAAGATGAGCGCATCGAGGTAGCGAACGACCGCGTCACCGAATCCGGCTTGCCGCTGATATACGTCAACATGATCGGCGGCCAGGATGAATTGGTGTTCGATGGCGCATCGTTCGCGCTTGATGCCAGCGGCGCACTGTGCGCCCAATTCCCCTCGTTTGCGGCCGGTCTACACCTGCTTGAACTGGATGACCTGCAACCGCGCGGCGACATCATCCGGCTTCCGGAAGCGGACGCCATGGTTTACCAGGCGCTGGTGATGGGGGTGCGCGACTATGTCGGCAAAAATGGTTTTCCCGGCGTATTGGTTGGCTCATCCGGCGGCATCGATTCGGCGCTGACACTGGCGATTGCGGTTGACGCCATCGGTGCGAAGCGCGTGCAAGCAGTGATGATGCCCTCCCAGTTCACCGCCAGCATGAGCCTGGAAGACGCCGAACTACTCGCGCTCAACCTGGACATCCGCTACGACGTGCAGCCGATCAAACTGATGTTCGACATGTTCATGTCCGAGCTGGCGGATGAGTTCGATGATCTTCCATTCGACCAGACCGAGGAAAATATTCAGGCCCGCGTGCGCGGGGTGATTCTGATGGCGCTGTCGAACAAGTTCGGCCAATTGGTGCTGACCACCGGCAACAAAAGCGAAATGGCCAGCGGTTATGCCACGCTTTACGGCGACATGGCCGGCGGCTTCGCGGTACTGAAAGATGTCGCGAAAACACTGGTCTGGCGTTTGGCGCGCTATCGCAACAAGATCGGCGACCCGGCTGCGCCCCTCATTCCGGAACGCATCATCACGCGCCCGCCCACCGCCGAATTGCGCGCCAATCAATGCGACCAGGACAGCTTGCCCAGCTATGAAATTCTCGATGCGATCATGCAGCGCTATGTCGAACACGACATGTCCGCGCGTGACATCATTGCGGCCGGATACAGCGCGGCGGATGTACATAAAGTCATCGGCCTGATCGACCGCAGCGAATACAAACGTCGACAATCCCCCCCCGGCATTCGTATCACCCCGCGCGGCTTCGGGCGTGATCGGCGTTATCCGATCACCAACAAATATCGCGCGCCTTGACCCCATCAGCACACCAACCAACCAGCAATCCATGGAGACCCGTCAATGAAAAAAATCGAAGCCATTATCAAACCCTTCAAACTGGATGAAGTTCGCGAAGCACTTTCCGCGCTCGGCGTTTCCGGTCTGACAGTGACCGAAGTCAAAGGCTTTGGCCGTCAAAAAGGTCATACCGAGTTGTATCGTGGCGCCGAATACGTTGTCGATTTCCTGCCCAAGGTCAAGGTGGAATTGGTGGTCGCCGATAACATGGTCGATGACGCACTCGAAGCCATCGTAAAAGCCGCCCGCACCGCCAAGATTGGCGACGGCAAAATTTTCGTCACCTCGGTCGAACAAGTCATCCGCATCCGTACCGGCGAAACCGGCGAAGACGCCATCTAACCGGCATCGATTGAACCCCTGCAAGAACCTACGTTTTGCGCTGTTCCCATTTCCCTCGGCGAGGGAACCGCCTTGCTCCGCAGAGGGCAAGGCGTTCGAGCGTCGTTTTGCGACATTTACGTTAACTCAAGGTAATCGACATGCCCAAACTCTCGCGTATCTCACTGTCCATGCTTGCTTTGGCGCTCGCCACGGCAACCACTGCAACCCCGACCCTGGCCCAGCAGCCCTATTATGTCGCCCCGGCCAGCGTACCGAATCCATACACCCCCGGTGCATTGCAGGTGCAGTCGCCATTTGGTTTGCCGCAAATAGGATTGCCGCAGTTTGGTTTGCCGACGCTGCCGAGCCTGCCAAGTTTGCCAAGCATTCCGGGCATCCCCGATTTACGCGGCATTCCCATCCCGCTCATCGGCACCCTGTCGCCAACGCCCACCCGGCCTTACACGATGCGGCCGGGCATTCCCGACGTTGCCAAGAAGCAGATGATGCAGATGATGATGCCGATCATGAGCAGCATTTTCCGCATGTCGATGCCGGATGCGATGAACTGGTTCACCCTCAAAATCAAAGCCAAACCCGGACTGACTTTTGATGAAGTCGTCGAATCGATGATGCTGCGGGCGAACAAACTCAACTTCAAATATGTCGGCAACAACCTGATGTACAAAGATTTTCAGGCTGTTCTGGGCGACATGAGCGCACCACGCATCGAAGTCCACAATTTCTGCGACATCGCTGTCGGCCGTGACCTGCTGAAGATCAGCCCGGAGTTTCTCGTCTTCCTGCCCTGCCGCGTCGGCATCATGGAAGACGCCGACAAACAAATCTGGGTGATGATGCTGGACTGGAACCTGGAATGGGTTTCCGGCTATGAAAACCAGATGGGCATCTCGCCGGAGCTGTCGAAAGGTGCTATCGAAATCCGCGCCAAAATGGCGGAAATCATGCAGGCCGGCGCGAACGGCGATCTCTGATCGATCTATAAATTCTGCGCAACCTTGCTGCGCGCCAGCGGCGGGTTGCGATCAAAGTAACGCTTGATACCGGTGACTATGGCATTCGCCATCTTGTCTTGGTATTCCTCATCATTCAGGCGTTTTTCCTCTTCCGGATTCGAGATGAAGGCGGTCTCGATCAGGATGGATGGAATCTCCGGCGCTTTCAGCACAGCAAAACCGGCCTGTTCAACATGCGGCTTGTGCAACTGATTGATGCCGCCAATTTCTTCCAGCACCACCTTGCCCACCATCATGCTGTCTCTGATCTGCGCCGTCTGGGCAAGATCGATCAAGGCCTTGTTCACATACTTGTCCTTGGTCGCGACATTGACACCGCCAATCAAGTCGGCTTCGTTTTCATTCTTCGCCAACCACTTGGCCGCCGCCGAGGTGGCACCTTTCTCCGACAGCGCGAACACGGATGACCCGCGCGCATGCGGTTTGATGAAGGCATCGGCATGAACCGAGACGAACAGATCGGCCTGCGCTCCACGCGCCTTGTTGACCCGCTCATGGAGTGAAATGAAGTAGTCGCCATCGCGCGTCAGATAAGCGCGCATGTTGTCCTGCTTCTCGATCAGGCCCTTCAGTCGGCGGGCGATGGAGAGCGTGATGTCTTTTTCATAGGAACCATTGGCGCCTTTCGCGCCGGGATCTTCGCCGCCATGGCCGGCATCGATGGCAATGGTAATCAGACGAACGAAATCGAGCGGGCCAGGCTTTCCCGCCAGCGTCGACTTTTCCGCTTTCCCCGCAACCTGTTGCTCGGCTTGCCGAGCGGGCGAATTGCCGGCCGATTCAATGGCGCTTTCGACTTGTTTCTCGATCGAAGCCAACGCAACGGGGTAAAGATCCATCACCAGACGATGGCCATAGTCGCCCATCGGTTTCAGCGTGAACACTTGCGAGCGAACTTCGCCTTTCAACTCCACCACCACCCGCGTGACGCCTGGACGGTTGCGCGCAACGCGGATATTCGCGATGCAGACATCATGCGGCATGACTTTGTTGATCATGTCGGTCAGAGCGGGGCTGGGTTCGATGCCTTCCAGGTCGATGGCGATACGTGCAGGATTTTTCAGGCTGAAATATTTGTATTTCACCGCCGCATCAAGTTCGATCGTGATCCGACTGTTCTCGGGCGAGGGCCAGACTCGCGCCGCTCTGACCGCGTCGGCCTTTATGCTCGCGTCCAGTTCCTCCAACGGATCTGCCGGAGCTACTTGCGCCGAAATCAATAGCAACAGCCCCGCCAGGCTGGCAAACAGCCTTTTCAAGAAGAGATCAGTCGAGCGATGCATGCACTTCCCGCCTCCGTCAAAGCTTCAATCCAGACTGCCCGACCGGCATCTGGTATATCGAAACGCACGCGTAAATCCGGCTGCGGCAAACGCCCGTCGGCTTTATCCGGCCATTCGACCAGACATACGCTGGTTGGATTGAAATATTCACGAAACCCCGCGTCTTCCCATTCATCTGGATCGGCGAATCTATACAAATCAAAGTGATATAGATTAAACCTCGACAACTCATAAAGTTCAACCAAAGTATAGGTCGGACTTTTTACACGTCCAGCGAAACCCAGCCCCCGCAACACCCCGCGCGTCAAGGTTGTCTTGCCGGCCCCCAGATCGCCCTGCAGCCAGATGCTCAGCCCGGCTTCCAGGGCACGTCCTAACCGCTCGCCCAGCGCTAATGTCGCGGCCTCATCCGGTAAAGAAAAGAACAGGCTCACGCTATCATCTCCCGATGTCGACACGAACCAACTCATCCAGCCTGGAAAGCCTGAAGCCGCAAATTCGCGCGTGGGGGCGCGAACTCGGCTTCAGCGCGGTCGGCTTTGCGTCAATAGATCTGGGTGAAGCGGAAAACGGGCTCATGTCCTGGCTGGCGGCGGGTCATCACGGGGAGATGGATTATATGGCGCGGCACGGCGCTATCCGCGCCCGCCCGGCCGAATTAGTGCCAGGCGCCGCCAGCATCATCAGCGCGCGCATGGATTACCTGCCCGCCGCCGCCGATCCATGGATCAACCTGGCCGCAGCGGAGCGCGCCTACGTTTCCCGCTACGCGCTGGGCCGCGATTATCACAAGCTGATACGCGGACGTCTGCAGCAACTCGGCGAACGGATCATTCAACACACCGGCGCCTGCATTTTCCGCGCCTTTGCCGACAGCGCTCCGGTAATGGAAGTTGAGCTGGCCAGGAAGGCCGCGCTGGGCTGGAAAGGCAAACATACATTGCTGCTTGATCGCGGCGGTTCCTGGTTCTTTCTTGGCGAATTGTTGATCAGCCTGCCTTTCGCGCCGGATTCTCCACAAGCCAACCATTGCGGCCGCTGCCAGGCCTGCATCGAGATCTGCCCGACGCAGGCCATTCTGGCGCCCTACCGACTCGATGCGCGGCGCTGTATCTCTTATCTGACCATCGAACACGCCGGCTCGATTCCGCTCGAACTGCGTCCACTGATGGGCAATCGCATTTACGGCTGCGACGACTGCCAACTGGCGTGCCCGTGGAACCGCTTCGCGCAAGTCAGCCCCCTGCCCGATTTTCAGCCGCGCAATCGGCTCGACGGCGCCAACCTGGTTGAATTGTTTGCCTGGGAAGAAGCCGAATTCATGCGCCGGCATGAAGGTTCGGCGATTCGTCGCATTGGTCATGTGCGTTGGCTGCGCAATATTGCGATTGCGCTTGGCAACGCGCTGGCGCAGCAACCGCACAATGCCGCCGCCATCATCCATGCGCTTGCAGCCCGCGCCGATCATCCCTCGGCGCTGCTGCGCGAACATCTACAATGGGCGCTTTCCCAGCAGAGCCGGAAACATGACAGCAGAACTTGACCCCCGCAGTCCCATTGGCGTGTTCGACTCCGGCGTCGGCGGACTGACCGTCGTGCGTGCGCTAATGGAACGCCTGCCTTTCGAATCGATTCATTATTTCGGTGACACCGCGCGCGTCCCCTATGGCGTCAAATCGGTGCAAACCATCGCCCACTACACCACCCAGATCGCCGAATTCCTGCTCGAAAAACGCGTCAAGGTACTGATCATCGCCTGCAACACCATGGCGGCGGTGGCGGCGCAAGTGGTGCGAGATCTGTCGCCAACACCAGTCCTCGATGTCATCGAGGCCGGCGCGCTTTCGGCTCTGGCCGCCACCCGCAGTCGCCGCATCGGCGTCATCGGCACGCCCACCACCATCAACAGCAACGCCTACGCGCGCGCGATTCACAGCATTGAACCGGATGCGCGTCTCACCTCGCAAGCCTGCGCCCTGCTGGTGCCGCTGGTGGAGGAAGGCTGGCTGGATCACCCGGTGACCCGCCTCACCGCACAGGAATATTTAAAACCGGTGCTGGCTGAGCAGATCGATAGCCTGGTGCTCGGCTGCACACATTACCCGCTGCTTAAATCGTTGCTGCAAGACGTCGTCGGGCCGGATATCACACTGGTCGATTCCGCCGACGCCATGGCCGAACAAACCGCCGCCCTGCTGACCGATCTGAACCTGCACAACCCGGACCGGGTAGCGCCCGAATACCATTTCTGGGTCACTGACGTGCCACTTCGTTTTCAGACTATCGGCGAGCGTTTTCTCGGCCGCAGTCTGTCCAACGTGCATGTAGTCCAGTGGTAACCGCGAAAACGTAGAAAAGTATTAAAGGTTTTCCAGATCACGCCGAAATTCAAGACTGCTTCTTCGACGTCAATGAGGTACCCGATGCAACCCAGCATTCTACGCAACGTGTTGTTCTCCTTTCTTGGCGCGGGCGTACTCATGGCCAGCATATTTCCGTTCTATGCCGCCTTCTTCGTCGAATGGAAACCCGGCATGCAAGCCTGGTTTGTCGTTGGCTGCGTCATCGCGGGGCTGATGATGGGTGCGGTCAATTACTGGGTCATGAATACCGTCCTGGTGACCAAACTGAAGCGGATCTCTCATGTGGCAAGTGCCATCGCGAAACGGGACCTTTCTTTTACCTGTGCCATGGAAAGCCATGACACGCTGGGTGAAATCATTCAGAGCTTCAACGATATGGCAGCCGCACTGCGCGAGTTGATTTCCACCGCGTCGGAGCTGAGCAGTGAAGTGCGCATTGATACCGACTCCATCAGCACACAATCTGGCCAGATTCATCGCCGAGTTGATCAGATGAACGGTCGCGCGGGAGAAATTTCCAGCGCAATTTCCAACCTGGAAAACGCCATAGTCGACATCTGCAAACGCACCCAGCTTGCCTCGGAGCAAGCCAGTGAAGCCAAACGAACCGCGCTGAATGGCGTTGGCGTGGCCCGTGCCAGCCTGGCTGGCATGGAACGCATCCATGACACCGTCAACAACGCCACGACCTCAGTCGAAAAGCTCGGCCGCAGTTCTCAGGAAGTTGGCGCGATCGTCGCGGTGATCAAGGAAATTGCCGATCAGACCAACCTGTTGGCGCTCAACGCGGCGATTGAAGCCGCCCGCGCCGGCGAGCAAGGTCGCGGCTTTGCAGTGGTTGCGGATGAAGTCCGCAAGCTGGCCGAAAAGACGACTCAGGCCACAGCTGAAATCAGCAAGATGATCCAGAACATCCAGGCGGAAACACGCCAGGCGATCGATGCGATCGGGCAGGGAATGACGGAAGCCAACGCTGGTGTAGGGCATGCTCGCGAAGCCGGTTCCGCGCTGGAGACCATCGCTGGCAGCGTTACGGAAGTCACCACCCAAGTCGGCGAAATCAGCCAGGCCGCTGAAAGCCAACGCCATGCCGCAGACTTGGTGCGCGCCAACCTCCAGGCGATCGAACAACTCAACAGCGACACCCTGGGCGATACGGAAAGAGGCGTCAGCCTGACCGCAACCCTGGCTAGCCGCGCTAACAAGCTCGACGCTGCGGTGAAATCATTCAGACTGAACTGAGCCAGTCGGAATTTGGAAGCGTCGTCTGCTGAGTCCCGGGGGATATAAGCAGAAAATCGACGACCAAAGACCATCAGGCTCCTAGGCCACATTGTTAGAAGAATTGACCCACGTCATGCCAGCATCAGAAAGTGCGCATATACTTTAATTACGTTTGATCAACTTTTTTCTCAACCACCCCAACGAAAGGAAACTTATGAAAACACTCACCGCCGTTGCACTCGCCGCAGCCATGCTGGTCGCCGCGCCCGCTTTTGCCAGCGCTGATCTGGCGAAGAAAAATGGCTGCGCAGTCTGTCACGACGCCACCGCCAAGAAGATGGGACCGACCTGGAAAGACATCGCCGCCAAGAACAAGGGCAACAAGGATGCCGAGAAGGTACTGACCGACGCTATCGCTAACGGTAGCAAAGGCAAGTACGGCAAGATTCCGATGCCGCCGCAAGCCAAGGCCAAGGCCGACGCCCCCGCACTGGCAAAATGGATCATGACGAACTGATTCAACGCGTTGCTTGAATAAAAAACGCGGCGAAATTCGCCGCGTTTTTTTTGGGTAACGAAACCAATGCCCGCTCAATGCAAGGTTGGCGGACCCTGTTCAGCCGGGAATCCAGTACGCATTTCTTCGGCAGTTGCATTTCTCACCGAGACGATATCTACAGAACACATGGCATTTTTTCCCGCCAACGGCGGATTCGCGTCGAGCGTGACTTTGCCATCGGCAATCTTTACCACCCGGAAGGTAACGGCTTCGCCTTTTTCGTTCTCGAATTCGGCTTCTGCGCCAATTCGACGGTAGGTCGGCGGCACATTCTCGAAGTCTTCGACAATAATCAGCGATGGGTCGGCATGACCAAAAGCCAGTTCTGGCGTCAGTTGCACTTCCACTCGTTCTCCCGCGCAATGACCTTCCAGGCCGTGCTCAATTTCAATGAACAAACCACTACTTGCGCCATGCACGTAGCCGGTGGGCATGTCCTGCTGGCCCATGATCTGGCCCTCTTCGGACAACACGGAATAGGTCATGTATACGACCTTGCCTTTTGTAATCACATCATCATCCTGACTCATCATCAACTCCAGAAGCGCATAAAAAATGCAAGTTTAACCAAGGCTGGAAATATCGACGCGTACCTGAACCTCGGTGACATCTTCAGCTTCCCAGGTCAGGCTCAACTCGACCGCCTGCATGACTTTTTCGAAGCCCGCTTCAGACTGCGAAACGGTGAAATGCGGCTGTACCTTGATGCGGGCGGGTCGGTTGGTTTGCAAGCGAACAGCCGCCCCCAGGTAAAGATCTTCCAGCGTTAATTCCTTCAGTTCGTTCCAGGTAAATGTCTGGCCAAAGCCGCCGGGGATTTCGCCATTCACTACATAGCGCCCCGCCGGGCCATCGCAGCTTGGCATGGCCAGATTCAGTCGGGTGGAGAGTCGACCGTTGCCGACCGATTTCAGCGCGACAGTCAAACGGTTATCACGCACCGAATAAATCTTGGCGATACGCGTTGCTTCCTTGCCGTCTCCCGCCTGCCCCATGCACAGTACCGCGCCGCCCTGCACCACCGTGCTGGTGTATTCGACGGGCCGTTTGGAATCGAAATCAGTCCAGGTTTCGGCAAACCAGCCTCGGCTGCGTGAGTCGGGAATCAAATCTTCAGGCTTTATTTCATGCTTGAAGCGGACCACGTTATGCGCCGAGGCGATTCCCTCTCCAACAGGGGTGCTGACACCCGACCCCGCTTTGCCGTGGTAATGCTCTGCATAGCGTTTAAGGCTATCGGCGAAATTCTGCGCCAGCGGGTAACTGGATAGCTCGATCAGCGAGGCATCCTTGTCCGGCCGAAGTACCGCTTGCAAAGACAGACTGGACATGAAAACTTCGTCAATACCATCCATGTCGATATCGCCGGAGAACTGCGCTGGCCGAGTTTGCAGACTGTCGAGACGACGTTCCAGGTTGATCAAAGCGCGCCAAACGGCGCGCCGCAGATGCGGCAGATAAATGCCGCCAAACAAGCCGTGCCAGTAAGCGTCATTAGCTTGCGCTTCATGCAGCAACTCGACCAGATCCTGACGCACCTGATCCGCTGGCAGGCTGGCAAGCCGGGCCGACAAGCCGAGCATGCGTTTATGCATCCAGTTGGCCTCGGGGTAGCGGGTCAGAAAGTTTTTCCAGATGCCGCCGCGTATGAACGGACGATCGCGCTCCAGCACACCGGCTTCCTGCGCGACGCGCACCAACTCGGCATAGTGCTGCGCGGCCGGCGCAGGCAGTGTCCATTCGCCCATTTCGCTGTAGGAAACAGTTGGCAGATAAACCACGCCGCGCGTCGGCGCGGCAGCGTGGTAGTCGCTGAAATGCACGCTCTTGATGCTCGGCGAATTCAACACACCTTCGATGAAATTCTTCAACCAGCCCTGCTCGTAAACCCAGTGGTAAGTTTCCGGCCAGATGCCGAATTTCTCGATGTCATCAAAATAGATCGCCGCCGCATGTTCCGTTTCAACGGCCTGAGATTCGATGAAGGCGACGGCATCGGCCGCTGGCGTGAACGGCAAACGATAGCGCAGCGCTTCGGAGATCGGAAACAGATCAAGTTGGCGACCATCTTCCTCTGTGCTGTGGTAACCATTGAGTCGCTCGCGCTCAGTGCCGGCGCACAGAAAATGGTAGTCGTCGACCATCACGTATTCGATGCCGGAATCGACCAACGCGGGGACCACGGTGGCTTCCCAGACACGCTCGGTCAACCATGCGCCGCGCGGGCGCTGGCCAAAAATCTGCTCGATGCGGTCAGACATCGCAGCCAGTTGACTCATCCGGTCACGGTAGGGAATCACCGCCAACACCGGTTCCATGTCGCCGGCACCAAAGAATTCAACCTGGCCGCGATGCGACATTTCGGTCAGCAAAGCCAGATCATCCGGATGCTGCGTGAACAGCCATTCCAGCAACCAACCGGATGAATGCAGCGCAAAACGAAACTCCGGGTAACGGTAGACCGTTTCAAGAAACGGCTTGTAACAACGTTGATGAGCATCTTCCAAGACTTCCGGGAAGTTGCCGACAGGTTGGTGGGCATGAACGCCAAAAAGGAGGGATGCAGTTTTACTCATGAATATCTCGAAAGTTGCTCAGCGCTTTGATTCAACCCCCGGCCCACCTTGAGTTTGCTGGCGAAGGTGATTACGGGCATGTACATAAATCTGTTCCAGATCATTGGGTGAAACATCGATATAGCCTTCCATCGACCGTAACGCGGCCAACAAGTCTTCCTCGCGAAAGACCGGCTGAAGCGGGGCCGGCAAACTTGCGGCGAAAGCCATCGGATAGCGCCGCCCGGGCAATGCATTGTTGAAAAGCACGGCAACCGCCACCAGGATCAGCGCATTCAGCGCGACCACGCCAATAAAACCGAGCCCTTCCGCCTGCACGGCGACACCGCCAATAATCGGCAACAAAGCCGTGCCGCCGCCCGGCGCATGCAAACAACGCAGCGGCATTTGAATCAATACGGTGAACATGATGCCAAGCATGCATGCCAGCACCGGATTGGCGACTAACGCGGCCGCCAGCAAACCGGCCAAAGCGCCCGCCAGATGACCACCGATGACCGCCCAGGGCTGCGACAACGGACTGTGATGGACAGCGATCACCAGAATCGTTGATGCGCCCATCGAAGCAGCGAGAAATACCTGGTAGTTGCCGGGCAGCAGCGCGCTACTGACCCAGGCATTGAAACTGATGGCCAAACCGGCGGCGAGGGCGCTGATCAACATTTCGCGCCAGCTGATCGATGCCTGGCGCGGAAACAACTTTTGCAGCCAGGTCATGCCCCGCCTCGGCGCATGACGCCGCCAGCTTCTGCCGCGCCGTGCCCGTCGGTGCGCATCTGGCACAGCGGTTTGTCCAGATAGTCGGGCGGCACGACGCCTAATGTTTCATAGAGACGTTTGAGTTTCTGCCGATAAACGCGGTCGAAACTGATCACTGCATCGGCCGGGTTGTAATCGCCAAACCACCAGAACCAGTCCGAGCTTTCACACGATTTGAGCAATGCCTCGGCATTGACTTGTTGACTGACAGGCAATCCGTCAATCGCAAAATCGTAAGCATGCTTGGCCGCGACCAACCAATCCCACCCCCGATTTTTCGCCGGATCACCCATCCAGGTGCAGAAATCGCCATAGACCCAGCTCCCGGCGATCAGGTGCGGCAACGGCGCATACGACTGCGGGAACATCTCAAGATATTCGCTAAAAGTGGTGCTGCGGATAGCCGTTTGTTCGACCAGTTCGGTAAACAGATCGGAGAGAAAATAAAACCCGTTGAAGGGGAAATATTCCCAGGCATTTTCGCCGTCGAGAATGATACTGACGACGGGATTCGAGTCTGGCGCATGCTTGCGTACTTCCTCTAGCGCATGCAGAAAATGGCGCGAAGCATCTCTGCCGTGCCAGTTCTTGTATTCAAAACCGATCAAGTCAGAGAGATGATCGTCGCGGAAAAACAGCGCGGTATCCGCGTTAGGCAACTTGTAAGGCGTGAAGCCCCAAGCCGATTTGTGCGTCAAGTCGATATGCTGCGCCGCCAGGCTATGCCGCAACACCCCTTCGCCGCTGGCCGCCCATTTGATGCCGGCTTGAGAAAACAATCGAATAGCCGCATCGGAAACGCCGCCTTCTGCGGGCCATAGACCGACGGGACGCTGGCCAAACTCGGCCAGATGCGAATTCATTGCCGCATCAATATGCACCCGCGCCCGCGACTCCCCACCCGGGTAGGCCCGCGCTTGCGGCAAATCGAGGGCGGGATGAACTTCACGCGCGGCGTGAAAATCGATCAATAACGGCAGAATCGGGTGGCTATGCGGCGTGGCGGATAATTCGATCTGGCCGCGCTCGGCCATTTGCCGGTAACGCGGCAACAAGCCGATGATCACTTCGCCAAAAAGATCGAACAGATAGCGCCGGTCTTGCGGGGTGAAAAGCTCCGCCTGGTGGATCAGTGCCAGCAGATCGGGGTGCGCACGACGAAGAGTCTCGCCCGTCCAGACCAGGTGATACCAAGTCACCAGATCGGCCAGATATTGCTCGGAAAGATAGGCCAGACCGCTCTCGTCATCCGTCTCACCGCTCGAATCGACTGTCTTCCAGAGGCTGTAGAGCCGCTTGTAGGCGGGAAACGGCTCCAGCATGGTGGCGTGATTGACTTTGAAACACTGCTCGATCAACTGCCGTTTTTGCCGTGCCGGCAAAGCATGGAGATCGTCGGCGATCAGGTTCCGCAGCAGCGGATCGCGCAGCCTACCGGTTTCGAATTGTTGTTGGTAATCAAGTAATTGCGCCGTCAGGGTTGGCACAAAATTGACTACGCAATGCAGTTCGGGCACCGCCTCCAGATGAGCCGCCATGTCGGCGTAATCCTTGACGGCGTGAAGGTAGGTCCAAGGCAGTTGGTAGATGCCATCCGCATCGCGGTAATCAGGCTGGTGAAAGTGCCAGCAAAAAACAAGGTGGAGCATGGCAAGGCATTGAAGGCGAGTCGCGAATTGGTCATTCTACTCGCCGCCAACGCCTTGCCGACCCTTCACCTGAAGTGGTGAAACGCCTGTCCCAACATTTCCGGCGTCACCAGGGTGACACCTCGGTCGGTTACGTGAAATAGTTTCTCGTCTTCGGCACGGTCAACGCCAATGCTCATACCGGGAGGAATGATGCAGCCCTTGTCGATCACTACCTTGCGCAAAACAGCCCCCGCGCCGATACGCACATCCGGCAACACCACCGCCTCTTGCAAGCACGCGTTTTCACCAACGCGGACATTGGAAAACAGCACCGAATGTTTCACGGATGCGCCGCTGATGATGCAACCGCCAGAGACCATCGAGTCGACCGCCATGCCACGCCGGTTTTCTTCGTCGAAAATGAATTTGGCGGGTGGCAATTGCTCCTGGTAGGTCCAGATCGGCCAATCCTTGTCGTACAGATTAAGGTCCGGCGTGATGTTGGCCAGATCGAGATTGGCTTCCCAGTAGGCATCGACGGTTCCCACATCGCGCCAGTAAGGCGGCTCACCTTCGCCATGCACACAACTGTCGTTAAAGCTCTGCGCATAGATTCGATAACCAGCTTCGATCATGTGCGGAATGATGTTCTTGCCGAAATCGTGCTCGGAATGTGGGTCATCCGCATCGCGCACCAGTTGCTCGAACAGGAAAGCCGCGTTGAACACGTAGATCCCCATCGAGCACAGCGCGACATCCGGATTGCCCGGCATGGAGGGCGGATTATCTGGTTTTTCGGAGAAGGAAACGACACGCGACTCATCGTTAATCGCGATCACGCCGAACGCCGATGCGTCTTCCACCGGCACTTCGATGCAAGCCACGGTCATGTCGGCTTCGTTGCGGACATGGTTTGCGATCATCTCGCCATAGTCCATTTTGTAAACGTGATCGCCGGCCAGAATCAGAACGTATTCAGGCTTGTAGACGCGCAGGATGTCGAGATTCTGATACACCGCATCGGCGGTTCCCTTGTACCAGGTTTCTTCGGTGACACGCTGCTGAGCCGGCAACAGATCGACAAACTCGTTGAACTCGCCACGCAGGAAACCCCAGCCGCGTTGCACATGCTTGATCATCGAGTGCGACTTGTATTGAGTCACGACGCCAATTCGACGAATGCCCGAGTTCATGCAGTTGGAAAGCGGAAAATCGATGATGCGGAATTTACCGCCAAAGGGTACCGCCGGCTTTGCTCGCCAGTCGGTCAACTGCTTCAGGCGACTCCCGCGGCCGCCAGCGAGAATCAGCGCAACGGTGTTCTTGGTCAGTAAACTGACGAAACGAGGATATTCTTTTTGCACGCACATTCTCCTTAAATTGTTCGTTAACAACTAACGGTGGAATAATAACCGATAGAGATATCCTGAATACCTCTACTTCACTTGGAATTTCGCTACCAATCGACGCTGCATGCGACAAACTCTTCATCGCACGGTATCCAGCAATCGCAGGCTGGCGTTATTCTTGCGTAGTTACTTGGTAAATCTCATTACAAAAGACAAACATGCCCCAATCTCTCGAACGTCTCCTTAGCGCCCGCCACCACGACCCATTCGCCATCCTTGGCCTGCATCCAGGTCCGGAGGGTTGGGTGTTGCGAGTATTCCGCCCCGCCGCCAGCCGCATCACTCTGCTGCTGCCAGATGCTGGCGCCGAAATGACCAAAGTCGATGATGGCGGCCTGTTTGAATGGCGCGGTCAACTCTCCCCGCCACGGCCTTGGCGACTGGCGATCGAAGAAGGCGAGCACAAATTCGAAATCACCGATCCCTACGCCTTCGGCCCTTTGCTTTCCGACCAGGAAATGTACCTTTTCAACGAGGGCAAATTGCTCGAAGCCTGGCGTAGCCTGGGTGGGCATGCCATCCAGGTGGATGGCGTCGATGGTGTTCGCTTCGCGGTATGGGCGCCCAATGCGGAGCGCGTTTCCGTCGTTGGCGGCTTCAACAACTGGGATGGCCGCATCCACGCAATGCGTGCGCGCGGCGGTTCCGGCATCTGGGAATTGTTTATTCCAGACCTGACTGCTGGCGATTTGTACAAATTCGAGATCCGCAATCGCGACAGCGGCGCGGTGCAAGTCAAGGCTGACCCATTCGCCCGCCAGTTCGAGATGCGGCCGAGCAATGCCGCCATCGTCCCCGCCGCCAGCAGCCATACCTGGAACGACGGCGACTGGATGCATAGCCGGGCGCAACGCGACTGGCTGCATACCGCGATGAACATCTACGAAGTCCACGCCGGCTCCTGGAAACTGCATGACGACGGCAGCTTCTTCAACTGGCGTGATCTGGCGAACAGCCTGGTGCCCTATGCCGCCGAGATGGGTTACACCCACATCGAATTGATGCCAGTCACCGAGCATCCTCTCGACGCTTCCTGGGGCTATCAGGCAACCGGCTATTTCGCACCGTCTTCACGTTTTGGCACCCCCGACGATTTCCGTCATTTCGTCGACAGCTGTCACCGCGCCGGTATCGGCGTATTGCTCGACTGGGTGCCCGGCCACTTCCCGATGGACGCCTGGGCATTGGCCCGCTTTGATGGCACCGCGCTGTTCGAACACGAAGATCCGCGTCTCGGCATACATCAGGACTGGGGCACCTACATCTTCAATTACGGCCGCGCCGAAGTGAAAGGCTTCCTGCTTTCCAGCGCGCATTACTGGCTATCCGAGTTCCACCTTGATGGCCTGCGCGTCGATGCCGTCGCTTCGATGATCTACCTCGACTACTCGCGCAAGCATGACGAATGGCTGCCAAACAAATACGGCGGCCGCGAAAATCTCGACGCCATCGACTTCCTGCGTGAAATGAACGCCATGGTGCATGAACGCTTCCCTGGGGCGCTCACCATCGCGGAAGAATCTACCGCCTGGCCGATGGTGTCGCGTCCGGTCTACCTCGGCGGCCTCGGTTTCTCGATGAAATGGAATATGGGCTGGATGAACGACACGCTCAGCTACATCCAGCAAGACCCGGTTTATCGCCGCTACAACCACAACAACCTGACCTTCGGCCAACTTTACGCCTACACCGAAAACTTCGTGCTGCCGTTCTCGCACGACGAGGTTGTACACGGCAAACAATCGCTGCTCGGCAAAATGCCGGGTGACGCCTGGCAGAAGTTCGCCAACCTGCGACTGTTGCTGACCTATCAAACCTGTAGCCCGGGCAAGAAGCTGAACTTCATGGGCAACGAATTCGGCCAGGGACGCGAGTGGTCAGAACAATGGGGACTTGACTGGAGCCTGCTGGAAACGCACTGGCATATCGGCGTCAGCAAAGCCGCGCGCGATCTCAATCGGCTCTACCGCGATCTGCCGCCGCTGCACGACCTCGATTTCGATGTCGAAGGCTTTGCCTGGATCGATTGCCACGATGCCGACCAGTCCATCCTGGTATTCCAGCGCCGCGACCGCCAGGGTCGCTCCGTTGTCGTCGCGCTCAATTTCACCCCGGTCAGCCGCAGTGGATACCGCATCGGCGCGCCCGCCGCCGGCTTCTGGCGTGAAATATTCAACAGCGATTCCGACCTCTACGGCGGCAGCAATGTCGGCAACGGCGCCGGCCTGATGTCCGAAGATTTGCCTTGGATGGGTTATCCACACTCTCTGGTACTGAGTCTGCCACCACTGGCCGGCGTCATTCTTTATCAGGACTGAAACATGCCAATCGATGTCACCAGCCTCCTGCTGCAGGGCGGCGGGCGGCAGCCGATTGCATTCGAAAACATCAGCGAGACCATCGCCGCTAAAGTTGGCCTGGTCTGGCTGGAATTAAACGACCCGGACAAACCCACGCTAGAACTGTTACAGGAAGAACTCGATCTGCACGAACTGGCGGTCGAGGATGCCTTGTCCGCGCACCAAAGACCCAAAGTAGAAGATTACGCCGGTGGCTTGTTCATCGTTCTGCGCACCGCCCGGCTATGGGATAACGTCATTGAATATGGCGAAACTCACGTATTTTGCGGTGCCAACTACATCGCCATCATTCGCCATGACATCGGCGCCAGCTATCGTCAAGTTCAGGACAGACTGCAAGCCTATGCGCGTCCACTCACCCCGGGACTGGCGCTATATGCCTTGATCGACCATATCGTCGACGAATTACGCCCGATCGCCGCGCGCCTGGAAACCCGCTATGACGACCTGGAATCGGCCCTCTTCTCGAATGGCGCTTCCAGTGACAATCTGCAAAACCTCTACGAAACCAAACGCGAAATTCAGGGGCTGATGTCCGCCGTGCAGCCCATCCCTGAAATCTGCGGCGACCTCATCCGTCTGCACCCGAACATCGTCGACAAAGAATTGCGCGCCTACTACCGTGACGTCGAAGACCATGCCATCCGTCTGATTCAGAGCCTCGACCGCCTGCGTGACATGATCACCGACGCGACACAGCTTTCAATGACTACCGCAGCCATGCAACAAAGCGAATCGGTGCAGAAACTCGCCGGTTGGGGCGCCATCCTCGCCATCCCCACCCTGGTCTTCAGCCTTTATGGCATGAACTTCAAAACCATGCCCGAGCTCGAATTTACCTGGGGTTACCCGCTGACGCTGCTCGCCACCGGAACAGGCTGCTACTGGCTATATCGGCGGTTGAAAAAGCGTGGCTGGATTTAATCCTTAGAGGCCGTTTACCGCCCCCGGCGTCTGTGGCACCTGATCCATTTATTTTCATCGGCGCGGCCTCGCTGGGTAGACTACGCATCCCCAGTGATGGAGTTCCCCATGCATACGCAATCTCGACACGGCTCCGGCCTGGCCTATCTAAGCGTCGTGCAGTTCCTGTTTCTGGCCACCTGGGTGATTTATGTCATCTACCTGGGCGACCTGCTGGAAAAACTCGGCTTGCCAAAAGGCTTTCTGCCGACCCTGTTGTTGATCGACCAGCTACTGTTTGTCTGCGCCGATGTGCTGCTCGGCTTGTACGCAGATCGCGCCATGCGCTTTTACCGCCGGCTCGCGCCGCTGGTGATGACCTTGAATCTGATAGCTTGCCTGGCCTTCATTGCGCTGCCACATCTAGCCAGCACAGCGCCGGAAATATTCATCGCTGTCACTGTATTGTGGGTGTTGACCGCTTCCGTGCTGCGCGCGCCGTTGTATGGCTTGATCGCCCGCCGCAGCCAGGCGGCCGGCCGGGCAACGGCAGCCAGCCTGCTCGGCCTGGGTCTGGCCAGTGCGCTGGCGCCGTATCTGGCGGTTCTGCTCAAAGGTATCGATCCGCTTTGGCCGTTCACCTTGTCCGGCATCAGTTTAGCCTTGGCCACGCTCGGTTTCAGCGCTTGGGAAGCCAGACAACAGGTTGCCGAAAGCATCGCAAACAGCATTCCAAAGCCGCCGGTAAGCGGCATCGGCCGCATGTTGCTGGCGATGTTGTTGCTCGGTGCAGGCTTCCAGCTACATGTATTCATCAATGCCGCCCCACTCTACAAAGCGGTGGCGGATGCGGCCTTGCTGCCCTGGCTGTTGCCGATATTCTGGATCGGCTTCAGTCTGGCGGTTTATCCCGGCGCGCTGTGGCTGGAACGCTTTGGCGCACAGCGCGTATTCGCATCGGCGGCTTTGCTCGCCACACTGGCCAGCGCCTTGTGTTTGTTGGCGCCGTCGCTGGGGTGGCTGATCATGGCGCAACTGGCCGCCGGGATTGCCTGGGGCGGGGTCTTTCTCGCCGCCCTCCACTTGGCCGGCAGCGCCGGCCGACATGGCCGCGAAGGTCTGTTCATCGCCATTCTGTTCGCTCTGCTGGCACTGGCGGCGGC
Organism: Betaproteobacteria bacterium; assembly: GCA_020049415.1. Classification (GTDB taxonomy): domain Bacteria; phylum Pseudomonadota; class Gammaproteobacteria; order Burkholderiales; family Thiobacillaceae; genus PFJX01. Next base: position 3,683 of record JAIFKV010000157.1, on the reverse strand, counting down.
ATCACGGATCGGGCTGACGCTGGCCGGCTTGACCCTCAACCCGTTACCCGAACCGGCATTTCTGCTTTGGGCGCTCGGCGCTGTCATCTGCCTGCCTTGGCTGCGCCGCAGTCCGGTTATTATTTCTCGCTAAAGGAAGCTCTGATGCAATTACGCAATACACGCAACGGTTACGGCGTGGTCGCACGCTCCCTGCACTGGTGGATGGCCGCCTTGATGATCGGCCTGATCGGTCTCGGCTTGTACATGACAGCGCAACCGGATGGCGATCCGAAATGGGCGCTGTATGACCTGCATAAAAGCCTCGGCGTAGTGGTGTTTGGATTGCTGCTGATGCGCGTGATCTGGCGAAGGACTTCCCCGCCGCCGCCATTACCCGCCAGCATGGCCGGCTTCGAAGCGTTGGCCGCGCATGCCGGCCATCTGTTGCTGTACGCCGCGATGCTGATGCTGCCGGTTACCGGTTACCTCGATTCCGCATTCGGCGGTTATCACATCAGCGTGTTCGGCCTGTTCGAAATCCCGATGCTGCTTGAGAAAAACGAACCGCTGTTCGAACTCACCGTGCAGGCGCATCGCTGGATCGGTTACGGCCTGGGATTCCTGGTGCTGGCACATGCAGGCGCGGCGCTGAAACACCACTTCATCAAGAAAGACGACGTGCTGCTGCGCATGCTGAAAGATCGACCGGACTGATTTATCGGATTGAGCTACAGGTTTGCAGATGCCGCCCGACCAACAACTGAACAAGCTGCGATCGATCACCTGACACTGGCCGCCGCAGCCGGGTAGCCTTATTACGCTGAAATCAGGCTCGCATCAGCTTCATGCAACCAAACGCAACAGCGCACACTTCATCTCATCCCATCGCGCCCGAGCAATCGCGGCTCGTTATACTGTAGGCACTCATTACCCCGCGCAATTTCCCTCGAATTTTTCGAACATCTACCGCGTCCACATCATGCCTGACCTATCTCAATCCCCCACTTGGAAAGCCCTCAAAGAAGAACACAAAGCCTGGAAGGGCCTGCATCTTCGCGATCTGTTCGCCAAAGACAAGAAACGCGCGGAGCGCTTTTCTTTGCAAATGGATGATTTGCTGCTGGATTATTCAAAAAACCTGATCCGACCGCAGACCCTGAAACTGCTGTTGAAACTGGCCAAGGAAGCCGGTGTTGAAACACTGCGTGATGCCATGTTCCGCGGCGAGAAGATTAATATCACCGAAGACCGCGCGGTCTTGCACACTGCTTTGCGCAACCGTTCCGAGCGTCCGGTGATGGTCGATGGTCACGATGTCATGCCGGATGTGCGCGAAGTTCTGGCGCGTATCCGCGCTTTTGCCGACCGAATTCGTACCGGCAAGTGGAAGGGCTATACCGGCAAACCGATCACCGATGTGGTCAATATCGGCATCGGCGGTTCCGATCTCGGCCCGGTCATGGCTTGTCTGGCGCTGCGGCCTTATGGCGGCAATATCAAAGCGCATTTCGTTTCCAACGTCGACCCCAGCCATCTTTACGACACCCTGGAAGACCTCGACCCGGCGACAACGCTGTTCATCGTCGCCTCTAAAACCTTCACCACTCAGGAAACCTTGCTCAACGCCAGCGCGGCGCGCACCTGGCTGCTCGATGCCGCCAAGAAAGACATGAAAGCGGTTGCCAAACATTTTGTCGCCGTCTCCACCAACGAGCATGCCGTGCATGAATTCGGCATCGACACCGCCAATATGTTCGGTTTCTGGGACTGGGTCGGCGGACGTTATTCACTCTGGTCGGCCATTGGCCTGCCGATTGCGCTGTACGTCGGCATGGACGAGTTCGAGGAATTGCTCGCCGGCGCGTTCGACATGGATGAACATTTCCGCACCGCCCCGTTAGCCGAAAACATGCCGGTGATCCTGGCGATGCTGGGGGTCTGGTACAACAATTTCTGGGGCGCGCAAAGTTACGCCGTACTACCTTATGAACAACGTCTGAGCCGCTTCACCGCCTATCTGCAACAGCTCGACATGGAAAGCAACGGCAAAGGCGTAACGCGCGCGGGCAAGCCGGTGAAGATTTCCACCGGCCCGGTGTTGTTCGGCGAACCCGGCACCAATGGTCAACACGCTTTCTACCAATTGATCCATCAGGGCACGAAGTTGATTCCATGCGATTTTCTGGCTGCGGCGGAGTCGCATAACGATGTCAATGGACAGCATGCCGTGTTGCTCTCCAACTTCCTGGCGCAACCCGAAGCCTTGATGCGCGGCAAGACAGGCGCCGAGGTGGAAGCCGAGTTGGCCGAGTCCGGCATGAGCAAGGCTGAAATCAAAACCCTGTTGCCGCACAAGATCTTCCCCGGCAACCGGCCCACCAATTCCCTGGTCTATCGCAAACTGACCCCGCGCACCCTGGGCCGATTGATCGCGTTGTACGAACACAAAGTCTTCGTCCAAGGCGCTGTCTGGGACGTCAATGCTTATGACCAATGGGGGGTGGAATTGGGCAAACAATTGGCCAAAGTCATCTTGCCGGAATTAAGCAACGAAAATGTGGCTGAAGTTCACGATGTATCAACCAGTCATCTAATCGATTTATTTCGCAAATCTCTGACGGCAAACGGCTAGCAATAACTGAAATATTTGCTAGAATCCGCCCCGTCAAAAATTTCGCTACCCGCGATTTTGCGACGCTCAACATGTTGATCATCATTTTTAAGGAATTACACAAATGAAATATACCGTCCTGCTCGCCGCACTGTTGGCTTTCTCCCTGACCGCTTGTGGCAAAAAAGAAGAAGCTCCGGCTCCTGCTCCTGAAGTTGCCGCGCCTGTTGAAGCTCCGGCTCCGATGGAACCCGCTCCTGTTGTTGAAGCTCCCGCTGCTGATGCTGCCGCACCTGCCGCACCTGCTGATGCTGCTGCTCCCGCTGCACCCGCTGCACCCGCTGCCCATTAATTTTTTGGTCAGCATAAAAAACCGGCCTTCGGGCCGGTTTTTTTTCGCCTGTATTCCAACCTTGACCGAGTTGACAGGATTTCAACACAGCTGTTGGATTCACCATCAAGCTGAATTCATAAAAAGTCAACATGGCAATATAAGCACTTGTTTTATATAGCCAATAACACTGGCATGCTTTCTGCATAGAGTCTTGCACTATTGATGGAGACTGCAATGACCAAAACATTGATACACCTGATGATCGTAGCCGGCATGCTGACTTCAGCGGGCGCGCAAGCAATCTTAATTGATGGAAATCTGGATGATTGGGGCCTAACAACTTCTGGAACTGAAGCCGACTGGACCAATGTTAAATCCAAGTCCCACCAAATTGAGGATCATACTGGTGGCCTAGACACCTATCTGACACCCGGCTATGGTGGCCAGGCTTATGATGCCGAAGCTTTATATGTGGATTGGGATAACAGCTATCTCTATATCGCTCTGGTAACTGGTCACAATCCCACAGAAAATGATGGGAATAATAAATATGCGCCCGGTGACTTCGCCATCGACTTTGGTGCAGACGGCATCTATGAATTTGGTCTGGAAACCACAGGCAATAACAATAATGTCTTTGCTGGGTTATATACGGTCAACACATGGGGGATAGGCTTGTGGGGAGGCAATAACCAGGGGCCAACATCGATCATCAATGGTCAGCATGTTGCCACCAATGCCCAGCTGGCGGTATCA
>JAIFKV010000166.1 GCA_020049415.1 Betaproteobacteria bacterium | reverse complement strand
GCAGCACAGTGAGCAACCATCCTGAAAGCGTGATGGCGATAGCGCGCCGGTGACCGATACGGTCCTGAACCTGACCGAAGGCCAGCGCGCCAAACGCAGCGGCAAGATTCACCACCAGAACCAGCACGATAGTCTGCTGGGTGTCGAAGCCCATTGCTTGCTGGGCGTAGACCGCCGCCAACGCGATGACCGCTTGTACGCCCGCCTGATAAAACACGATGCAGACCAGGAAACGCCGAAGATCGCGATGCATGCGCAGCCGCGCGCAACGCCGCGCTCACGCAGCAGCAGAAAAGTAGGCAGGCTTGCAAACAGGAAGATGCCAGCGGTAATCAGCAGCGTCACCGGCACAAACGATTCCGCCGTCTGCCCCGATTCACGCGCATACGCAATGTAAGCAAGACAGGCGCCCAGCGTCAGCATGCCGCCAAAATAGCCGAGCCCCCAGCCCCAACCAGAAACCCGCCCCAGCCCGCGTCCGCGCGCCAGCTCCGGCAAAAAAGCGGCGATCAGGTTCTCGCCGGTGGCATAAAAGAAATTACTGACAATGATCAGCACCACCGCCAGCCATAACTCGCCCGGCCCGGCCAGACCGAGCGCGGCGGTGGCAAGAACGCAGCCCGAAGTGGTCAGCGCAAGGAGTTTTTTCTTCGCCAGATGCGCGTCGGCGTAGGCCCCCAGTCCAGGCGCGGTAAACATCACCAAGGCATAAGACACCGCCAGCGCAGCGGTCCACACCAGGCTGCCCCAATGTGCATTGCCGGCAATGACGGCGACGAAATAAGCGTTGTATACCGCTGTGATCACCACCGTGGTGTAGCCGGAATTAGCGAAATCGAACATCGCCCAGGCCCACGCCTCGGATTTTCCGACCCCGGGATTGAGCACGCTACGGGAGGATGCGCGATGCGGCAATGCGGACATTCAGTCGACCGGGTGAGTCAGTCTAACGCGCGCATAAATACGAATGCGGCAACGGCCGCGACGGATACCGCCGCATCTTCAGTCGGGGAGAAAGTACCGCCGTTGATGCCGCCCATGCCCCCATGCCCCTATTAGCGCAACATTACCGCGACATTACCGCAGCTCAAGCCCGGTCGACTTGTCCGTCCGAAGCGTGCCGGAGGTGTCCTTCTTGATCGGTGAAGCGCGGGGGGATTTATCCTTTTCCACGTCGATGGCCACCTGATAAACCGCCTGGATCAAATCACCGCCAATCTGGCTCTCGAACGCCTTATGAACCGGCAACAGCGCCCTTTGCCAGGCCACCCGAGAAATGAACGGCAACACATAAACTCGCGTCGTCCCGGCCGCCTTCACCCTGGCCAGCGACTGATCGTTTTCTTCCTGGGCTATCTTCCGCTCGAACACCGTGCTGTCGCGCAGGGCCTGCTCAAGAATGGCGCGCAGATCGGCCGGCAAGCCGTTCCAGAAGTTCTTGTTGACGATCACCGCATAGCCCAGATAACCGTGGTCGGAAATCGTCAGATGCTTCTGCACCTCATGCATATTTTGCGTGTAGAGGTTGGACATCGGGTTTTCCGTGCCATCTACCACGCCCTGCCGCAACGCCGAATAAACCTCGGAGAACGCCATCACCTGCGGCTTCGCGCCCAACACCTTCATCTGCGCTTCGAGCACTTTGGAAGACTGGATGCGCATCTTCAAGCCGTTGAAATCATTTACCGAATGCAGCGGCTTGTTGGCGCTCATCTGCTTGAAACCGTTATCCCAGAAGGCCAGCCCGTAAAGCCCTTTATCTTCCAGCATGGCGAACAAGCGCTTGCCGATATCACCATCCATCACCCGGTAAAGCGATTCCTTGTTGGGAAAAATATAGGGCAGATCGAACAACTCGAACGAACGCACGCCGAGCGGCCCGAACTTGGCCAGCGACGGCGCCAGCATCTGCACCGCGCCGATTTGCAGCGCTTCTATTTCTTCACGATCCTTGTACAACTGGCTATTCGGATAAACCTCGACCATGACGCGCTTCTTGCTGCGTTGTTCGACTAATTCTTTGAAATATTCCGCAGCGCGACCTTTCGGCGTGTCCGGCGCGACCACATGGGAGAACTTGATAATCACCGGCTCCGCCGCCTGGCAGGCGAATGTGGCGATGCCCAAGGCAAGCGTGCAAAGCAGCGCGGCAAATTTCATAACGTCCCTCATCACCACATTGAAAGCAAAACGACGCCGGACACCGAATCTATCCAGAGACCCATAACCTGATTCAGCATTTTTTCGCTCGCCGGCTTATTCACGCAAGCTGATCACCGGCCAGGCGCGCGCCTCGGCACACGTCTTCAAGGTCGCATCCGGGTCGACCGCGACCGGATATTTGACCTGCTCCAACAGCGGCAAATCATTCAAGGAATCACTGTAGAACCAGCTTTCACTGACGTCGCCCCAGCATTGCCCGCGTTCCGCCAACCATTCATTCAAGCGGCGCACCTTGCCTTCCTTGAACGATGGCAAACCGACCGACCGACCGGTGAATTCACCCTCGACCTGCTCCGGCTCGGTGGCGATCAGATGCGGCACCCCGAGATAAGCCGCAATCGGCGCGGTGACAAAACTGTTGGTGGCGGTGACGATGACGCAAACATCATCGCGATGTTTTTCCAGCAAGGCGGGCGTACCGGCGGCGATCATCGGAATAACCTTGCGCGCCATGAAATCGGCATGCCAGGCATCCAACTGGGCGCGCGAATGACGCGACAACGGCTTCAACTGAAAATCGAGAAACTCGAAGATATCCAGCGTGCCGGCTTTGTACTGGTCATAAAAAGTTTGATTGCGGGCCTCATAGACTTCCCGGTCGAGCACGCCTTGCTCAATCAGGAATTGCGCCCATTCAAAATCGGAATCACCCGCCAGCAGGGTGTTATCAAGGTCGAACAAGGCAAGGCGCATGACGGAGTCCATTAGATTTATGACGTGGCGAGGCGGAAGTTTATCCGACCCGGCGATTTCAGATCAGGCGCAACAGCCCCTCCAGGCGTTCTGCGGCCAGATCGATGATTTTCAGATCAAGCTCCACCGGTGTATCACGCAGCGCCGAATCGGCCTTCAACTGCGCCGTATCGATGTGCAGAGACGATGCGGCGAGCAACACGAAATCATCGCCCATCACCCGGCTGATCACCGCATCGGGGTAAATCGCGACCAGATGCGCGGCAAAATCGGCGAGAAGTTGATTGCCAGCGGCCCAGCCCTGTTCAGCGTTGTAGCGGGTGAAATGCTGCAACATCAACATGCATCCCCAGGTATGCGCGCTATCCAGACCGCTCTTGCTCATAAAACGCAAATACTCGGCGTTGTGGAGCCCGGTCAGATGGTCATTGAAGAAATAGGCGAAGCGCTGTTTTTCGAGTTCGGTTTTCGGCAACTGGTCGGCCAGTGGCGGCGGCTCAACTGCGCGCAACGCTTCCATCGCGGCGTTGACGACATCCGGATCAAACTCGCTACCGGCCAGATGCCCCAGTTCGGCCAAAGATTCGGCGATGCTCATGCGCGGCTTGTAGATGCGGTTGGTGGTCATCGCATCGAAGGCATCGGCAACCGCCATGATGCGCGACAGCAGCGGGATCGAATCGCCCTTGAGACCGGCGGGATAACCGCGACCATCATGCCGTTCATGGTGATGCCGCATGATCTCGGCCAACTCACGGTACATCTCGATGCGTGAAAGCGCATCGTAGCCAACCTTGACATGCTGCTTGATGAGTTCGTATTCCAGGCTGGTCAGGCTGCCCGGCTTCAGCAGCACCGCATCCGGAATGGCGATCTTGCCGATGTCATGCAGAATTGCCGCACCCTTGAGTTGTTCGATGTCGGCCTTGCCGCACCCCAGGCGCAACGCGATCAGTTCGCAATATTGCGCCACCCGCCGGGTATGTCCGGCGGTGTAGGTATCGCGCTTTTCGATCATGTCGACCATCGACAGAATGGTGTCTTCGTAATTGCCGATACGTTCCTGTTGCAGGCGCATCGCCTCGGCCTGGTGGCGATAGGATTGAACGGCAAAGCCGATATCGCCGGCGAGTTGTTCCAGCATGGAGACCTCTTCGGCATCGAAGCCATCCACTCGGGTAGTCAGCACACACAGCGCGCCAAAGGCCTCGCTATAGGCGTCACGCCGCAACGGCAAAGAAGTGACCGCTGAAACACCGGCCTCGACAATTTCCGGCGCCACATCGGCACCAGCCATGGTGACAGTATGATTTTCCTTCACCGCCACGCTGGCGGGACCGCCGCCCAGGCAATAACGCAGCTTGCGCGAAAGATCGGCCGTGCCATAAGACTTGGCCACCACCACCAGTTCGCCTTCATGCAGCATGCTGACCCAGGAAAAACGGTAATCCGGATTCGCCACCAGACGGTCGCAACAGGCTTTCATCATTTCTTCCTGGCTGTCGGTGGTGATCAGAATCTCGTTCACATCCGCCACCATGGCCAGAATGCGGCGTAGGTAGCGCTCGCGTTCGAGCAGACTCTCGACCCGATCGGTACGTTCGCGCACGCGCGCTTCCAGATCGGTATTCAGCCTGCCGAGTTCACGCTGATGCTGGCGCAGACGCCGATTCATACGGCTGACATAGATCGCCACAATCAACGCCAACAGCAGAAACACCAGGGCAACGATGATCCATTGGCCATATTGCGCCATCAGTTCGGCCAGGGTCAGCTTGGCTTGATTCGCATACGGGCCGATCCGCAAGGTGCGCAAGGTCTCGTGCACCGCCTGATAATTGAGTGGCAAGGTCCAGCCCATGATCTTTCCCGCCAGCGCGGCGGGATCATCTTCAGGCATCTGCATCAAGGCGACCGCCACCTGCACGGCGAGCGTATCCGAAACGCCTTTCAGCTTTGCCAGCGGCCACTCGGGATACAGCTCCGTGCTCAGCAACAGCGGAAAATTGTCCTGCCGCCGCTGCCCGAGAACAAAGAAATCATCCAGGCTGACCAACCCTTCCGCCGCCATGTGTTCCAGCGTCTCGGTACGCACCGTACCGGCATCGACCTGACCGTCACGCACCGCATAGACGACGGCATCATGGGTACCAGCGAAACTCAAGTTTTTGAAATCGGCATCCGGATTGATGCCATTGCGCAGCAATTCGCGCCAACCGGCATGCCAGCCGCCGAACGATTCCTGATCCACCGCCGCAAACGTCTTGCCTTTGAGCGCGCCAAAATCGTGAATATCGGCACGCTTGGCCAGGGTAAAAATAACGCCGCCAAACTGGCTGTAACCCGGACCGCCATTGTGTCGATTACGCATGGTGACAACCGGACTGACACCGTAAAGCGACTCCAGCTCGACATAAAAAGACGGGTTGGCGAGCACAAATTCGACGCTGCGCTGGCGTACCGCCAAGTGAATTTCATCAAAGCCCAAAGGTACGACACGAAAATGCTGGCCGGGCAATTTGCGCTCAAGATAAGCGGCGGTGGCCGACCAGGTCTGGGTTGCCCGCTCCGCCCCGCGCAAGGCCAGAACACCGATGCGCACCTCGGGTTGTGCCGCATTGGACAACCCCGAAACACACGCCAGGCCGCTCAGCACAACCAACAGGAAACGCGCGAATCGCCAAACCATCGGCGTCAAGGCTAACCGGCCAAGAGATGGCATCGCTGCGAGTTTGTACATGGGAGAAGTTTTTATTGTTTACGTGGCCGCATCATAAATCATGCAGCGCGGGAGATTGTCGGGCCGGAATCGTTGATCGCAAACAACTCGTCGGAGTTGAAGGGCTTGATCAGGACGTCTGAAGCGGGCACTGCGGTCCATCAGGCGAAGGCAGTATCTTGGCTACCCATCGCACCGACTCAACAAACGCAGCAAGATCGCATACAGCTCATCGGGGTTGAAGGGCTTGATCAGGAAGTCGTTCATTCCCGCCGTCAGGCACTGCGCCTTGTCTTCGGCAAAGGCATTGGCGGTCATGGCGATGATTGGAGTATGCAGATACCCGGCAAGCTGACGAATCTGCCGCGTCGCCTCGATTCCGTTTCGCTTCGGCATCTGCATGTCCATGAAGATGGCCGCGTAACGGTTCTTCTGCGCCAGGGCGACGGCCTCGGCGCCATCCTCGGCCGTATCTACCAGCAGATCGACATCTTCAAGTTGGATCAGGGCAATTTCCCGGTTGATCGGCTCGTCATCGACCACCAGGATGCGCTGGCCGGCGTAGCGTCGCCGGAGTTCTGCTTCGGCATCGACTGCCGTAGCCATCGGTGCCGTCGCCACCTTCGGTGCCATCACCGCCTCGCTCTTCTTCAGTTTCACGCTAAACCAGAAGGTGCTGCCGACACCTACCGTACTGTCAGCGCCGACTTTTCCGCCCATCAGTTTGGCCAGGCGCTGGGTGATCGCCAGTCCGAGTCCGGTGCCGCCGTACTTGCGGGTCATCGAATTGTCGGCCTGCTCGAAAGCACTGAAGAGCCGCGCCATGGCTTCGGGGGCGATGCCGATGCCGGTATCCTGCACCTCGAAGCGCAGCGATACCGATTCGGCGGTCTCTTCCTGCATGACAACGCGCAAGGTCACCGTGCCCGCTTCGGTGAACTTGACGGCATTGGCGGCGAAGTTGAGCAGCGCCTGTTGCAACCGCGTCGGGTCGCCCACCAGGTTGTACGGCAGGTTCCCGTTTTCGATCTGCAGGTGGATACCCTTGGCCTGGGCGCGTTCGGCAAGAATCGAGTCGACATTGGCCAGCAGACTGCTGACGACAACCGGGGCTTCCTCAAGGGTGAACTTCCCGGCCTCGATCTTCGAGAGGTCGAGGACATCGTTGATGACCGACAACAAATGCTGGGCGGAGGCATCGATGGTGTCGAGACGCTTCGCCTGCTGCGGCGAAACACCTTCCCGGCGCAGGATGTTGGCCATGCCGATGATGCCGTTCATCGGCGTGCGGATTTCGTGCGACATGTTGGCGAGGAAGGCGCTCTTGGCGATGTTGGCGGTTTCGGCATGGATCTTCGCCTCGCTGAGCGATTGATTGCTGGTTTCCAGGTCAGCGGTACGCTGGCGCACCCGTTCTTCAAGGTTGGCGTTGAGACTTCTGATTTCAAGCTCGGTTTGCTTGCGTGCGGAGATGTCGGAATTCGTTCCTATCAGGCGTAATGGCTTGCCGTTGGCGTCGCGACTCACCACCATGCCGCGGCCAAGCACCCATTTCCAGCTACCGTCCTTGCACAACATGCGAAACTCAACCGCAGCTGATGCTGTTTTGCCGTCGATATGCGCCTGGATTGCGGCCATCACATTGGGCATGTCCTCCGGGTGGACACGGTTCGTCCACTCGGAGGCGTTGTCTTCGATTTCACTCTCGGCAAAGCCAAGCATTTCTTTCCAGCGCCTGGAGAACACCGCTGCACCGGTTTGAATGTCCCAATCCCAAACGCCATCACCGGCACCTTCCAGCGCGAATTTCCAGCGTTCTTCACTTTCCAGCAATGACCATTCCCGTTTGCCCAAAGTCACCAGCAGCCGATTGAAGCCACCGATCAGTTCGCCGATTTCGTCCTGACGGGTGGTGGGCAAGGGTTGCGGTGACTGATTTGACTCCGACAGCTTGGCCAGGGTTTTTACGGTGGCCAGCATCGGCGCGAGTTCGCGTCGCAACATCCACCAGATCAGCCCACCGGCCAGCAGGGTGAGCAAAATCGTGATCCATAGCATGCGGTGTTGCATGTCGCGGATTGGAGCAAAAGCCTCTTTGGTAGGCAGTAGGGCCACCACGTACCAACCAGCCACGGGAACACCCTTGGCCGAGGCGAGCACTTCCACGCCCAGCGGATTGACTACCACCCCGGACCCTTCGTAGCCCTGCACAAAACGGTCGATCAGCCAGTTGACGCCGGGTGGAGGCATCGACTCCATGATGCGGCGCTTGTCGGTGGCGGTAATAATCAGCCGTAGCTGCGACGAGACGAGCAGATAGCCGCCCGTCTTGCCGTAGCCATTGTCGGTAATCTTGTCGAGAAAATTCGGCTTGCCCAGATTGATCACCCCCGCCAGTGCGCCAACCACTTTGCCCTGAGCATCGACAATCGGCACCGCCATAAGGAAAACAGGTGAACGCAACAACTTGCCCATGACTGGCTTGCCGATAGCCGATTTTCCTTCCCTCAGCGCAGTGATCATGTAATCCCTGTCCATGTAACTGACGCCAATACGGGGCACGCCTTCAACGGTGAGGGGAACAGAGGCAACCGACACACCGTCCGGCCCGGTAACAAAGACGCCACCGTTGAACGGTCCCCGCAGAATCAGGCGCTGTTCCAGCAGCGCCTGCAAGGCCGTCGGATTACCCAGAATGGCCGGGCTGATGATGCCGGCCACTTTGTTCAGTATCTGCAAGCGGGTTTCAAGTTCTTGATTGATATGTTCGGCGACGAAAGACACCGTCGAGAACTGCTACATAGAACGCCAGCGCCCAGATGCCGATCACGAAAATGACCAGGGTGAATAGAGTCACGCGGGTTTTGAGCGAGCGCCATTGAAAGAAATGCCAGCCCATGCCGGCCACCGTACCCGAATCGGGTCTGCTGGGATGGGGTGAGTGGGGCATGAAAATCCAATCGGGTCAGAAAGGCATCCAACCGAAATAGTACGCTGGCCCGGAGCTTCGCGGCTGCTGTTCTAGGGAACCGGTCATGGCAAATTTTTCTCACACGGAGACAGCCGAGCTGCAACGGGGTTTTTGCAAACGTTCTGGCACGGCTGCGTTCTCAGGACGGCTCAGGAACATCCATCAAGGCGAGTTAACCGCTGTACGCCTTGATTCACCTGTTGATCGCCGGGAAGCACAGTTAACAAGTTCAGCCGCAACTTCCAATAGAATCCATGCGCTTCATCTCCCTGCCCAATTCTTCCCGCTTCTCGCCATGAACCTGATTGCCGACAACTTTCCGCCCCACTGGCTGTGGGGTCTGTGGCTTTTGGTAGCCCTGCTCGGCCTGCTCATTGCCCGCCGCGCCCGTTGGCGCATGTTGGGCGACGCCACCAATCTCAACATTTTCCTCGCCGCCACTGTCGCGGTGCTCGGACTCTGGCTGATCAAGACCGGCATCAAGCCCGGGCTGAATTTTCATCTGATCGGCGCAACCGCGTTGACGTTGATGTTCCGGCCGCTGTTCGCGCTCTTTTCCATTGGCCTGATCACCGCCGCGATCTCCCTCTGGCAGGGCGAATACGCCGCTTTCTCGGTCAACTGGCTGATCATGGGAGTGGTGCCGGTGGCGGTGTCGTGGGGCATTTACACGCTGACCGACCGCAAACTGCCCAACCATCTGTTCATCTATATTTTTCTCAACGCCTTCTTCGGTTCCGCGCTGGCCATCATCGCCGTCGGACTCGCCTCGACCATCTTTGTCGCGCTTTCCGGCGCCTATCCGGTCAACTATCTGCTCGAAAACTACCTGCCATTTTTCCTCTTGATATCGTTCAGCGAAGCCTTCATCACCGGCATGCTGATCACCATGATGGTGATCTACAAACCCGAGTGGGTGGCCACCTTCGACGACAAACGCTACTTGCTGGACAAATGACTTTT